>NZ_JBKQOI010000064.1:0-60417 GCF_052145595.1 Mycobacterium sp.
GCCACCAGTAACCAGGGATAGAACTCCGGCGAATGCAGCACGGCCCCGAAGCCGCCTTCGGCCACTTCGACGACTCCCTTTGTCAGCACCGCGAACAGTGCCAGAGACGAACCTGCCACCACCGCCAGCAACACCGCCGCGACCGGACGACCAGACCACACCCGCGCCGCCAGCACACACAACACCAATGCCGGGCCCATCACCAGGGCCACGACGATCCACATTGACAGCGGCGCCCGCTCCTGGCCGGACTTCGGGTCGCCGACGATGATGACCGCCGCCAACGCGCCGGCAAGTACTACCGCCCATATCCACTCCCAGCGCGTGACCCGGTGATGGGTCAGCCGCGCGTAGATCGGTAAGGCGAACAGCAGCGCGGTAACCTGCAGCGCCGTCACCATCACCACCGACCCCCACGCCAGCGCACCGGCCTGCAGGCTGTAATTGACGACAGCCGCCGCGCCGCCCAACCACCACCGTTTGTCGCGCAAGGACATGCGGAACAGCTCCAGGTGGCCGACTTTTTTGTCGGTGATTTCCTGTGCGGAGCGCTGCCGGATCACATCGCCGATCGCGGAGGCCAGTGCCGCGCACAACGCAATCAGCGCCGCGACATCCACTTTCGACATGGGGACCCCCTCACCAGCGTTCCCGTCAGCCTTCCCGGCGAAAGCTGTACGTACACGTGTTGTTCGGTCACAGTTCAACGACAACTGTAGTGCGGCAGCGCCGGGGTCTCGACCCCGGCGAGCCGCGATGGCCCATCAATACTCACCCAAAAAACGATGCACCACCTGTGTGAATCCTTTGTAAAGGCCGGGCTGCGGTTATGCCTCGCAGGTCGCGCGCAGCTCGACCGGAGCGGCGACACCGCAATATCCACCCTGGCGATGGTTATCCCCCCCGTAACAGCCGTAACATCTCGTCTCCGTCACGGTAACGGGCCAAGCGACCTTGCCACATGGCCGGAGCGACGGTGGAATCGAACTGTTATCCACCCGGGGCGGACCAACGCCGGCAAAAGGTAGGCGCGCACGGCCCGGCAAGCTGCTTGAATACTGTTGGAACCGGTTGACGACCAGCTGGCGCTAGCGGCAGGGCCGCGCCAGCCTCTCGGCCGGATGGGTGCCGCTACGCGCGGCAGGTGCGCGGCGCACAGCCGCGCAGAAGGTTGTGAAAGAGTGGTGACGAGCGCATGACGGCCGACGAGCCCCGCAGCGACGATTCAGCTGATCCGATTTCGGGGCCGGCACCACGTCCCGGGCCGCGACCCGGTCCACGGCCTCAGAGCTCGGGGCCACGACCCGCCTCCGCCCACCCGGTAGTAGGACACCAGCCCAGCAATCCGCACCAGTTCGGACGCGTCGACGACGACGGCACGGTGTGGCTGATCAACTCGGCCGGCGAGCGCATCATCGGCTCCTGGCAAGCGGGCGACCGTGAATCCGCATTTGCCCATTTCGGCCGCCGATTCGACGATCTGAGCACCGAGATCACGCTCATGGAGGAGCGTCTGGCGTCGGGGACGGGTGACGCCCGCAAGATCAAAGCCAATGCATCCGCGTTGGTCGAAACCTTGCCGACGGCATGCGTGCTGGGCGATGTCGACGCGCTCGCGGGCCGGTTGACCAGTCTTCTCGAGCTTGTCGAGGCCACGGTCGCCGCGGACCGCTCCCGGCGCGATGAGCATCGGGCCACCCAGACCGCCCGAAAGGAGGCCCTGGCGGCCGAAGCCGAGGACGTGGCCGCCAACTCGACTCAATGGAAAGCCGCCGGCGACCGGTTACGCGCAATCCTCGATGAGTGGAAGACGATCAGCGGTCTGGACCGGAAAGTCGACGACGCGCTGTGGAAGCGCTATTCGGCGGCCCGAGAAAACTTCAACCGGCGGCGGGGATCACATTTCGCCGAGCTTGACCGGGAACGATCGGGGGTCCGGCAGGCAAAGGAGCTGCTCTGCGAACGGGCCGAGGAGTTATCCGACTCGACGGACTGGAACCCCACCAGTGCGGAATTCCGGAAGCTGCTCACCGAATGGAAGGCGGCGGGACGAGCGAGCAAAGATGTCGACGATGCCCTGTGGCACCGCTTCAAGGCCGCCCAGGACTCGTTCTTCACGGCCCGTAACGCCGCGGCAGCGGAAAAAGACGTGGAGTTGCAGGCCAACGCCACCGCCAAAGAGGCGCTGCTGGCCGAAGCGGAAAGGCTCGACACAAGCGACCATGACGCCGCCAGGGCGGCGCTGCGGTCCATCGCCGAAAAGTGGGACGCGATCGGCCGAGTGCCGCGGGAACGGTCCGCCGAGTTGGAGCGGCGGCTGCGCGCGGTCGAGAAGAAGGTGCGCGACGCGGGCGAGTCGGACTGGTCCGATCCCCAGGCGCAGGCCCGAGCCGAACAGTTCCGGACTCGTGCCGAGCAGTACGAGCAGCAGGCCCAGAAAGCGGCGGCGGCCGGCCGGACCAAAGAGGCCGAAGAGGCCAAGGCCAACGCCGAACAGTGGCGGCAGTGGGCCGAAGCAGCCGCCGAGGCGCTGACCCGCAGACCCTAGTCTTCGGACTCCGGATGCGTCGGGCGTTCCGGGTCGCCGGGATCGTCGGAGATATCGGTGTTGGTTTGCAGGCTGTCCAGCAGCGTCATGGCCTGCTCGCGTGCGGCGACCCGGCGCCGCTGCTCCTCGGCCGCGAGTTGCACGACAGTGCGCGACCACACCACACGAGCCCAGTGAAACGTCAACAGGATCACGGTGATCCACGCGACGATCAGCCCGACCCCGGGGCCGGGATGCCCGGCGGCCACGGTCTGGCGCGACCACACGGCCAACAGGCCGGCCGCGCTGGCGACCGACGTACCGGCGAGCGCGATCCAGGCCAAGGCCCAGCGCCGGGTCATCAGCGCCAGCATCGAGAAGCCGATGCCGAACACCAGCGCCAACCAGGCGAACACCCGCGAAGGCAGGGAAACCGCGGCCGCGCCGGCGCCGTGGGTGTCGAACAGCACATCCCATCCCCGCACATCGCCGGTGTGCGGCAAGATGAACGAACCCAGCAGCACGAACACCAGGATCGCGACTACGAAAGCCCTTGGGCCAGGCTCGATCTCACGTGCCACACGCCGTTCTGCGGCCTCGATTTCGGTCCGTAAAGCGTCAAGGTTGGCGTGTTCTTTCTTCATCGGGCACATCCAAGGGGTTCGGCCGGGCCGACGGAAGGCCCAACGGCGGGCATGCCAAGACCGATGGTGCCCGGGCGCTGCCCGGCCGCGTACGCGTCGCCCGCACGCGTATGGCGGTGGGTGAGGATGCCCGCGTCCGCGATGAGGTGGTGCGGCGCGGCGTCGGTGATTGCTGTGGTGATGATGTCGCCGGGGCGCACGTGTGTGTCGCGGGGCTTGTTCGAGGCAAAGTGCACCAGCCGACCGTCGCGTGCCCGGCCGGTCATGCGCGCCGTGCGGGTGTCCTTGCGTCCTTCGCCGGTGGCGACCAGCAGCTCGACCGTCCGTCCGATCAGAGCGCGATTGCCCTCCAGGGAGATCCGCTCCTGTAGCTCGACCAGCCGCTCGTAGCGTTCCTGCACAACGGCTTTCGGCAGCTGCCCGCTCAGCTCAGCGGCGGGGGTGCCGGGCCGCTTGGAGTACTGGAAGGTGAAAGCCGCCGCGAACCTGGCCTGCCGCACCACATCGAGGGTGGCCGCGAAGTCCTCTTCGGTCTCACCGGGAAATCCCACGATCAGATCGGTGGTAATGGCGGCGTCTTGCATGGCCGCCCGAACCCGCTCGATGATGCCGAGATAGCGCTCGGCGCGGTAGGACCGCCGCATCGCGCGCAGCACCCGGTCGGAGCCGGACTGCAGCGGCATGTGCAGGGCGGGGCAGACGTTCGGCGCCTGCGCCATCGCCTCGATGACGTCGTCGGTGAACTCGGCGGGATGCGGGGAGGTGAACCGCACGCGTTCCAGCCCGTCGATACGGCCGCAGGCGCGCAGTAGCTCGGCGAAGGCGCCGCGATTGCGGGGTAGCGCCGGGTCGGCGAACGAAACCCCGTAGGCGTTGACGTTCTGGCCCAACAGGGTGACTTCGACCACGCCGTCGTCCACCAATGACCGCACTTCGGCGAGGATGTCCGCCGGACTGCGGTCGACCTCCTTGCCCCGCAGCGACGGGACGATGCAGAAGGTGCAGCTGTTGTTGCACCCGACGGAGATGGAAACCCAAGCGGCATAAGCGGACTCGCGGGCGCTCGGCAGCGACGACGGGAACTGCTGCAGAGCCTCGGCGATTTCCACCTGGGCGACCTTGTTGTGCCGGGCGCGGTCGAGCAGCGTGGGCAGCGATCCGATGTTGTGCGTGCCGAAGACGACATCGACCCACGGCGCCTTGCGCAGCAGTGCGTCTCGGTCTTTTTGGGCCAGGCAGCCGCCGACCGCGATCTGCAGGTCGGGATTAACGCGCTTGCGCGGGGCCAGATGGCTGAGGTTGCCGTACAGCTTGTTGTCGGCGTTCTCCCGCACGGCGCAGGTGTTGAAGACGACCACGTCGGCGTCGGCGCCTTCGGCCGCCCGCCGGTAGCCGGCCGATTCCAGCAGGCCCGCCAGCCGCTCGGAATCGTGGACGTTCATCTGACAGCCGAAGGTGCGGACTTGATAGGTACGCGCCGACCCCGATGCGGCCGCGGGCCCAGTCGGCCCGAAGGCGTCTGGGGCGTCTTTTGCCACCATCGAAGTCACGGAGCCATGGTACGGCGAGCGGGGCCGACCGGATTAACCCGCAGCTAGACCCGCCGGCGCTCCCGTTCGGCGGCCAGCGCGGCGAGGACAACCTCGCTCGCCAGGTTCTGGCTGTACCCACGGCGCGCCAGCATCGCCACCAGCCTGCGGCTCACCCGCACCTCGTCTTTGCTGTCCTCGCTCAGCGTCTCCCGCCGCAGTCTGGCCCGTACCAACTGCTCGGCGCGGTCTCGCTCGGCACCGGCGTCGATCCCGCCCAGCACCGTGGTGATCACGTCGTTGTCGACACCCCTGGTGTGCAACTCGGCGGCCAGGGCGCGCTTGCTTTTCCCGGCGTTAGCCCGGCGTGATTGCACCCACTGTTCGGCGAACTCGGTGTCGTCCACCAAGCCGACGGCGGCGAGCCGGCCGAGCACCCGATCGCTGACGTCGTCGGGATATCCGCGTTTCGTCAGCTGGCCCGACAGCTCGGCCCGAGTGCGCGATCTCGCGGTGAGCAGGCGCAGGCACAGCGCGCGCGCCTGCTCTTCGCGGGATGGCTCAGAAATCGACGGGGGCGGGCAGGACACCGTCACCAGAGGGGCCATCCGTCACGACCGCGCCAATGCCAAGCTTTTCCTTGATCTTTTTCTCGATCTCGTTGGCAACGTCGGGGTTTTCCTGCAGGAAGCTGCGGACGTTCTCCTTGCCCTGGCCGAGCTGCTCACCCTCGTAGGTGAACCACGAACCGGACTTGCGGATGAAGCCCTGATCCACACCCATATCGATCAGCGAACCCTCCCTGCTGATGCCTTTGCCGTAAAGGATGTCGAATTCGGCCTGCTTGAACGGCGGCGACACCTTGTTTTTGACGACCTTGACCCGGGTGCGGTTGCCGACCGCATTGGTGCCGTCCTTGAGTGTCTCGATCCGGCGTACGTCCATGCGCACCGACGCGTAGAACTTCAAAGCCTTTCCACCCGTCGTGGTTTCGGGGCTGCCGAACATCACCCCGATCTTTTCGCGGAGCTGGTTGATGAAGATCGCTGTGGTTCCCGAATTGCTCAGCGCGCCGGTCATTTTCCGCAGCGCCTGGCTCATCAGCCGGGCCTGCAGTCCGACGTGGCTGTCCCCCATCTCACCTTCGAGTTCCGCGCGGGGCACCAGGGCCGCCACCGAGTCGATGACCAGGATGTCCAGCGCGCCGGAGCGGATCAGCATGTCGGCGATCTCCAGGGCCTGTTCACCGGTGTCGGGTTGGCTGACCAGCAATGAATCGGTGTCGACGCCGAGTTTCTTGGCGTAATCCGGGTCCAGGGCGTGCTCGGCGTCGATGAACGCCGCGACGCCGCCGGCAGTCTGGGCGTTGGCCACCGCGTGCAGTGCGACGGTGGTCTTACCCGAGGACTCCGGACCGTAGATCTCCACGACCCGGCCACGTGGCAGGCCGCCGATGCCCAAGGCCACGTCCAGTGCGATCGATCCGGTCGGGATGACCGAGATCGGCTGACGCATCTCGTCGCCGAGGCGCATCACCGAGCCTTTGCCGTAGCTCTTCTCGATCTGAGCCATCGCCAGTTCGAGAGCCTTCTCGCGGTCGGGGGCTTGCGTCATGGTGCCTCTCCTGTAGTCGGTGTTCATGACCGGTATCGGTCGGTTGGCCGTGACACTAGAGAAGGCCACCGACAAGTCGTCCTCTTCGAATGATCACCACAGTAGACGAACACCTGTTCGATTCAAGTGAGACACGCCGTGGCAGGCGCCGAGTCTGCGCTAGTGGCGCCGAGCCTGCGGTGGCGGCGCGATTTTCAGCTGACCGACGCTCTGGACGCAGGCTCGATCGCAGGCTCGATCCCGAGAAAGATCACCACTGGTCGCGCGGCACGTCGAAGTCGACGCACAACGCCCGCCAGACCTCGCGGGGCTCGATACCATCCTCGATCGCCTGGGCGGCAGTCCGGCCGTCGAGGCCGGTCAACACATGATCTACCAGCACCGATGCGCCGTACGCGGAACCGAATCGCAGGACAACCCGTTCGTTGAACTCCGTCAGCCGCACGCCAGCCAACATACCGAGCGGATTACCCGGCCAGCGCCAGCGCTTCGTGGCACACCCGCACCGGATCGGCGACGCCGGCGATGCTGGCGGCGGCTTTTTGAGCGGCCTCACGGTAGTGGGGCGACGACAGCACCTCGTTCACCGCGGCCACCAGCGTGTCGGCGGTCAGCGGCCGAATCAACCGAGCACTCCCCTGACGTACCACCCGGTTGGCCATCTCCCACTGATCCCCTCCGCCGGGCACGACCACCAGCGGCACCCCGGCCAGCAGCGTCTTGGCCACCATCCCGTGACCACCGCCGCAGATCACCAGGTCGGCGTGCGTCAACAATTCAGATTGGTGTGCCAGCCCGACCACCGCCCACGGCGGCACGACCAGCTCCGCTCCGCCCAGGCGCGAGACCGCCAGGCGCGATCCCGTCGGCATCGTCTTTGCGGGTATGAGGCATTGCAGGGCGACTTCGGCCATCCCCGAGGTGCCGGTCAGCGCGGTCGAGGGCGCGATTACCACCAGCGGCCCGGAGCCTGCGGGGATATCCAGCACCCGATCGGTCGGCTCGAAGTGCAACGGCCCCACCACGAAGGCCTCGGCCGGCCAGTCCGGGCGAGGAACCTCCAGCGCGGGCAACGTGGCGATCAACCGTCGCAGCGGACCGGGGTCACGGGCCGGCAATCCGATCTCGACCCGCACTATTGCGCGCTGCCGCAGGCCGGCGCGCCACGACCGTGCGGTGAGCGCCCGCATCGTGGCATCGCGCAGCCTGCCGCGGATGCCGGTACCCGGCGCCAGTCCACTGCCTATCGGCGGCAGCCCCTTGGACGGCAGGTACAGCGGATGAGGGTTGAGTTCAATCCACGGGATTCCCAACAGCTCGGCGGCCATGCCGCCACCCGCGGTGATGACGTCGGACACCACCAGGTCGGGCGAAAGGTCGCGTAGCGCCGGCACGTTGAGCACGGCCATCCGCGCCGCACGGCGGTGGATTCTGGCCCCGGCGTCCAGGTCCTCGTCGGTGGCGGCGAGCCCGTCCAGCGGGACAGCGTCGATGCCCGCGGCGCGGGCGGCGTCGATCCACTCCTCGCCGGTGAACAGCGTGGGCTGATCGCCCGCTTCGCCGAAGCGTTTGCAGAGCGCAATCGCGGGAAACGAGTGCCCGGGATCCGGCCCGGCGACCACGGCGACACGCATCCGCCTTACCCTGCCACAGCGCCGAGCCGCCACGCTCGCCTACGCTGGCGACCATGACCGAGCCGATTGGCACAGCCGTTGCGAACACCCGCACGGTCGAGGGTTTCCTCAACGCCCTGCAGGACGCGGACTACGAAACCGCAGATGCCGCTTTGGACGAGAATCTCGTCTACGAGAACGTCGGGCTGCCGACGATACATGGCCGCGCCAGAGCGATGAAGCTGTTCCGTCAGATGGAAGGCCGCGCCGCCTTTGAGGTGAAGATCCACCGCATTGCCGCCGACGGCGCCGCGGTACTCACCGAACGCAGCGACGCGCTGATCTTCGGCCGACTACGGCTTCAGTTCTGGGTGTGCGGCGTCTTCGAGGTTCGCGACGGGAAAATCACCCTGTGGCGCGATTACTTCGACTTCTTCGACATGCTCAAGGCGACCGCACGCGGTCTGGCCGCGCTGGTAGTGCCGTCGCTCAAAGCGACGTTTTAGCCCGGGGCGGCTAGCGCTGGGGCAAGCCGCCGAGCTCGTCGAACGCCTGCGCCCAACCGATCAGGCGATCAGTAGCCCCGACCAACTCGGCGCGGTAGCGCTGCTGCGACACCGCTAACCCAGTCCCCGTGTCGCCGTTCGCCGACGACACCAATTGCGCTGCGGCAGTGACCATTTCGTTGTACTGCCGAACGCCGGCACTCAACTGCGCGGTGAACGCATTTATCGTCGGCACCAGATACGACCGCGATGATTCGGAATACTGCGCCGCCCGCTCCATCGACACCACCTGGGTGGCGGTGGCCGCCATCGCCGCGGAGCTTTTATTGGCCGCGGCGGTCAAGTCTCCGATCTCGGCCGTCGGCAACATGGAGCCCCGCTCGATCACGCCCAACAACGAGAAGAATCCGCGTTCGGAGGCGCCCAACGCGGACATCGCGGGCCGCGCCGCCGACCCGGGTGGCGGCAGCCGACGGGTGTTGGCGGACCGGCGTGGCGGCAGGGGCTCCGATCGCAGCCAGCGGTACCGAAGCAACAGCAATGTCGCCGGAATCGCCTGTACGGCCGCGACAAAGCCGGTGATCTCCAGCAGCAACGCGAACCAGCCCCAAGCCGCCAGCAGCGCCGTCACCACCGCCCAAAACACACACCCCGCGCTGAATATCAAGCCCCACCGCAGCGCGCGGCGGCGACGGCGCAGCAGCCGTGCCCGCGGATCGGTGACGGCGCTGATCTTTCGCGCCACCAAATCGGAAAGTTCGGTGGCCGTGTCCAATCCACGCTCCACCAACGCGCGCCACGGCGCGCGCTGAGCCGCTTTCATCACCATCGAAGGACCACCGCCGTGCTATTGGCCAAGGGGCTTCTCGGCAACTTGCTTACCGGTGGTCTCGGCGGGCGCGGGAGTGGCCGCGGTGACTCCGGGAGCAGCGGGCGTGCCGCCCGTCGGCAGGGCTTCGCCACGCATCGACGCGCGGATCTGCTCCAGTCGGGAATGACCGGCCATCTGCACACCGGCCTGCTCGACCTCGAGCATCCGCCCTTGCACGGAACCCTGCGCGAGTTCGGCCGCACCCATCGCGTTGGCGTACCGGCGTTCGATCTTGTCGCGCACCTGGTCGAGGCTCGGGACGTTGCCCGGAGCGGCGATCTCGCTCATCGAGCGCAGCGATTCGCTGACCTGCTCCTGCATCTTCGCCTGCTCGAGCTGGCTGAGCAGCTTGGTGCGCTCCGCGATTTTCTGCTGCAGCACCATCGCGTTCTGTTCGACGGCTTTTTTCGCCTGGACCGCGGCGGATAGCGCCTGGTCGTGCAACGTCTTGAGGTCTTCGACGCTCTGCTCGGCGGTCACCAGCTGGGCCGCAAACGCCTCGGCGGCGTTGTTGTACTCGGTGGCCTTGGCGGCGTCACCGGCGGCGGTGGCCTGGTCGGCCAAGGTAAGGGCCTGGCGCACGTTGACTTGCAGCTTTTCGATGTCCGCCAGTTGCCGGTTGAGCCGCATCTCCAGCTGCCGCTGGTTGCCGATCACCTGCGCCGCCTGTTGGGTCAGCGCCTGGTGGGTGCGCTGCGCATCCTCGATGGCCTGCTGAATCTGCACTTTGGGGTCGGCGTACTCGTCGACCTTGGAGCTGAACAGCGCCATGAGGTACTTCCACGCTTTGACGAACGGATTGGCCATGATGTAGCTCCACCTTCGCTTCTTGTGTGCCGGAGGGCCCGCTCGGGGCTCAGTTGGGCTGTGCGCTCATCCTGCCGCCCAATTTAACGGGTCGGCGCCGATCGCCCCACCCCACGCGCTGGATCCGTTTGCGCCGGTGCCACCGGGCGCTCAGGCCACCGCCAGGGATGCCACCGGCGGAATGACGACCTTGGTGCTGGCGTCGATGGTCGTTCCGCTCGTCTCGGTGGCCGGCGTGCTGTACGCCGCGCGCTCCTCGCCCGCCATCCGCTCACCCGCGTCGGTGAGGACCGACGACAGCGGTACCTCCAGCGCATCGCAGATCGCGTTGAGCAACTCGCTGGAAGGCTCCTTGCGGCCGCGCTCCACCTCCGATAGGTACCCGAGGCTCACCCGCGCCGAATCCGACACCTCCCGCAGCGTCCGGCCCTGCGATGTCCTGGCCCGGCGCAACACGTCGCCGATGACCTCGCGCACCAATGGCGGCATCCTGCTCTCCTTCGTCCAGTCGGGCCTGCTCAGCACGTAAACAACCCCAAATTCGGCGGGCGCTCTCTAGGTGAACGCCAGCGGCGGTGCTGTTGGTTCCCGACCCGTCCTAGTCCGCCCTCGCCCGGCGAACTGCCCTGACGGTCGACACCACGTAGTCGATACCGGTGACCACAGTGAGCAGGATCGCCGCCCCCATCACCACCGATGCCACCACTCGAAACGGTCCCGACAGCGGTAGCACGAACAAGCCGATCGCCACCGCCTGGACCACGGTCTTGAGTTTGCCGCCCCAACTTGCCGGAATTACGCCGCGGCGTATCACGGCCAACCGCAACAGCGTCACCGCCACCTCGCGGGTCATGATCACCACCGTGACCCACCACGGCAACTCCCCCAACATCGACAGGCCGATCAGCGCCGACCCGATCAGGGCCTTGTCCGCAATCGGATCGACGAACGCGCCGAATTCGGTCGCCATTCCGTAGTTTCGGGCGAGCAGACCGTCGAAGCGGTCGGTGATGCAGGCAATCGCAAAAATCACGAAAGCCAATATGCGGCCGGCGATTTGGTGGCCGCCGTCAGCGAACAAGGCGAGCAGGAAAATCGGGACCAGCAGCAGCCGCAACAGGGTCAGGATGTTGGCGAGGTTGGCGATGCGGGCGCGGCTTACCATCGGACCTGTTTGAGGCTGCCCCGACACGGCAACAGAATAACGGTTGACCAGCGCACCCACGCCTGATGTCGATACTGTTACCCGTGACCGAAAGCTCACAGGACCGCACGCTGGTGGTCCGGCGTGCGCGAACATCCGATGTTCCCGCGATCAAACAACTCGTCGACACGTATGCGGGCAGGATCCTGCTGGAAAAGAATCTCGTGACGCTCTATGAGGCCGTCCAGGAGTTCTGGGTGGCTGAACACGAGGGCAAAGTGGTCGGTTGCGGGGCCCTGCATGTGATGTGGTCCGACCTCGGCGAGATCCGCACCGTCGCGGTCGACCCGGCGATGACCGGGCACGGCGTCGGCCACGCGATCGTCAACCGGCTGCTGGATGTCGCCCGCGAATTGCAGCTGAAGCGACTGTTCGTGTTGACCTTCGAGACCGAGTTCTTCGGCAGGCATGGGTTCACCGAGATCGAGGGCACCCCGGTCACCGCCGAGGTCTTCGAAGAGATGTGCCGCTCGTACGACATCGGTGTCGCCGAGTTCCTGGATTTGAGCTACGTCAAGCCGAACATTCTCGGCAACTCGCGGATGCTGCTGGTCTTGTAACTGCGCGAGCAGACGCAGACTCGCACGACACGCCGAAGAATGGCGCGACTTTGCGTCTGCTCGCCGATCTACTCCGAGTCGTCGCCGCCAGCCGAGTCCAGGCCCCGGACCGCGGCCAGTGTCGCGGCCAGCTCGTCGGGCTTGACCAGCACCTCACGCGCCTTGGATCCCTCGCTGGGTCCGACGATGCCGCGGGTTTCCATCAGGTCCATCAACCGGCCGGCCTTGGCGAAGCCGACGCGCAGCTTGCGTTGCAGCATCGAGGTGGAACCGAACTGGCTGGACACCACCAGCTCGACGGCCTGCAGGAACACATCCATGTCGTCACCGATGTCCGGGTCGACGTCGGTGCGTTCGCCGGTGGGCTTGGCGGTGGTGACGCCTTCGGTGTATTCGGGTTCGGCCTGGTCCTTGCATGCGTTGACGACGGCGTGGATCTCGTCGTCGGTGATGTAGGCACCCTGGAGCCGTAGGGGTTTGCTCGCGCCCATCGGCAAGAACAGGCCGTCACCCATCCCGATCAGCTTTTCCGCGCCCGCCTGGTCCAGGATCACCCGGCTGTCGGTGAGCGATGACGTGGCGAACGACAGCCGGGCCGGCACGTTGGTTTTGATCAGCCCGGTGACCACGTCCACCGACGGGCGCTGGGTGGCCAGCACCAGGTGGATGCCCGCGGCGCGGGCCTTCTGGGTGATCCGCACGATGGCGTCCTCAACATCGCGCGGCGCGGTCATCATCAAGTCGGCCAGCTCGTCGACGATCGCCACGACGTACGGGTAGGGCCGATATTCACGCTGGCTGCCCAGCGGCGCCGTGATGGCACCGGACCGCACCTTGGCGTTGAAGTCGTCGATGTGGCGCACCCGCGACGCCTGCATGTCCTGGTAGCGCTGCTCCATCTCCTCGACCAGCCACGCCAGCGCGGCCGCCGCCTTCTTCGGCTGGGTGATGATCGGGGTGATCAGGTGCGGAATGCCCTCGTAGGGTGTCAGTTCCACCATCTTCGGGTCGATCAGGATCATCCTGACCTCTTCCGGGGTCGCCCGGGTCAACAGCGACACCAGCATGGAGTTGACGAAGCTGGACTTGCCGGATCCGGTGGAGCCGGCGACCAGCAGGTGCGGCATCTTGGCCAGGTTGGCCGAGATGAAATCGCCCTCGATGTCCTTGCCCAGCCCGATCACCAGCGGGTGGTGGTCGCGGCGGGTCGAGGGCGCGGTGAGCACGTCGGCCAGCCGCACCATTTCGCGATCGGTGTTCGGCACCTCGATGCCGACGGCCGACTTGCCGGGGATCGGGGCCAGCATGCGGACGCTCTCGGTGGCAACCGCGTACGCGATGTTGCGCTGCAGCGCCGTGATCTTCTCCACCTTGACGCCGGGCCCCAGCTCGACCTCGTAGCGGGTGACGGTGGGCCCGCGGGTGCAGCCGGTGACGGCGGCGTCGACCTTGAACTGGTTGAGCACCTCGCTGATGGCATCCGCCATGACGGTGTTGGCGGCGCTGCGTCTCTTTGGCGGATCACCGGCGACCAGCAGGCTCAGCGACGGCAGGATGTAGGGGCCCTCGACGACCCGGTCCAAGGCCTGGGTCCGCTGCTTCCCGCGTCGGCGGCCACGCGTGATGGCGGGCTCCGGGACGGTGGGAATGTCGTCTTGGTTCTCGAGAGAAACCGCAGCCGGGTCCGCCGTCGGCCAGGCCTGTGGCTCATCGTCAGGGTTCAGCGAACTCTCGTCGTAATAGCCGTCGGAGAAGTCCTCGGGTGTGCCTGGGTCCGCTTCGTCGTCGTGGTCGTAGTCGTAGTCGGCCTCGTCGCCGTCCTGGTAGAAGCGGGTGCCGAACATGGCACGCACCACGTCGGGCACCTCGCGGATGGTGGTCCCGGTCAGCAACAGCAGCCCGAACAGCGCGCCGATGAACAACAGCGGCGCGGCAATCCAGGCCGTCAGCCCGTCCGACAGCGGCCCACCGATGGCAAAGCCGATGAATCCCGCTGTGCGACGCCGCAATTCCGGGGTTTCCGGCGAACCCGCCCACAGGTGGCACAGGCCGAGAACCGAAAGGGCGATGAGGCTGGCACCCAGAATCAGCCTGGGCCGCGCATCGGGATTGGGCTGGGTCCGCATCAGCGTCACCGCCACTGCGGCGGTGACCAGCGGCAGCACCACGACGGTCGAGCCGATGAACGTCCGCAATACCGTGTCGACCCACGCGCCGACCGGTCGGGCGGCGTCGAACCACGAGCTTGCGGCGACCACGACGGAAAGGCCGAGCAGAACCAGCGCGATCCCGTCGCGGCGATGTCCGGGGTCGATATCGCGCGCCCGCCCGATCGACCGGGCCGCGCCGCCGGTGCCCCTGGCCGCCATCAGCCAGGTGGCACGCATGGCCCGCCCGCAGGTCAGCCCGGCGGCAACCAGCAGGGACCGATTACGCCGTTTGGCGGGCTTGTTCACCCTTCTGCGCGGTGCTGCCGGTCGTGCACTTCGCGACTTACTGGCGCGCGAAGTGGCCTTTGACCTGCTCGTTCGGGTTCCGGAGCGGGCGACGGTCTTACTAGCCATGGTGGCAAGGGTAGTCGCAAATACATCATCTACACCACCCGCCACACTGGCAACGCCCGCCTCGTGGCCAATGTGACGGACCGGTCACGAAAAGGCGTGAGTAGGGTGACAACCGGTGACAAAAGTCATGCCGTCACCCACCCCCGAAGCTCCCAGGAGGCCCTACCATGCCTGTCGTCGTCGCCACCATGACCGTCAAACCCGAATCGGTCGACACCGTCCGCGATATCCTCACGCGCGCGGTCGAAGAAGTGCACGACGAACCGGGCTGCCAGCTCTACTCCCTGCACCAGACCGGCGAGACTTTTGTCTTCATCGAGCAATGGGCCGACGAGGAAGCCCTCAAGGCGCACAGCACCGCACCCGCGATTGGCAAGATGTTCACCGCCGTTGGCGAGCACCTGGCCGGGGCGCCGGACATCAAGGTGCTGCAGCCTGTTCCCGCGGGCGATCCGGACAAGGGACAGCTGCGGCAATGATGGGCGTGTCCCCCAATGGCCCCCGAGGGGGGCCGCTAAAAGGGAGAGTTGCCTTCATCACCGGAGCCGCGCGCGGCCAGGGCCGCGCACACGCGGTTCGGCTGGCCGCCGACGGCGCGAGCGTGATCGCGGTCGACCTGTGCGACCAGATAGCCAGCGTTCCCTATCCCCTGGCCACCCCGGAGGACCTGGCCGCGACCGTCAAGCTCGTCGAGGACACGGGCGCCTGCATCGTGGCCAAACAGGGCGACGTCCGCGACCGCGCATCGTTGTCATCCGCGTTGCAGGCGGGTCTTGACGAGTTCGGCCGGCTCGACATCGTGGTCGCCAATGCCGGTATCGCCCCGATGCAATCCGGTGACGATGGCTGGCGCGACGTGATCGACGTCAACCTCACGGGTGTGTACAACACCATCAAGGTCGCGCTACCGACCATGGTCAAGCAGGGCACCGGCGGATCGATCGTGCTTATCAGTTCGGCTGCGGGACTGGCCGGCGTCGCCAGTGCCGATGCCGGCTCCGTCGGGTATGCCGCCGCCAAGCACGGGGTGGTCGGGTTGATGCGTGTATACGCGAATCTGCTTGCACGGCAGAGTATTCGGGTAAATTCGATACATCCGTCCGGCGTCGACACCCCAATGATCAACAACGAGTTCACCCGGCAGTGGCTGGCCGACCTGGTGGCACGGTCCGATTCGCCGCCGGACATGGGCAACGCCATGCCGGTGGAAGTACTGCAAGCCGACGACATCGCCAACGCGGTGGCGTGGCTGGCGTCCGACCAGGCCCGCTACATCACCGGCGTGACCCTGCCGGTGGATGCGGGCTTCCTGAACAAGTAGCGGCAGATGGTGCAAAATCCCGCGGCGCAGACCGCCTTTGGTCCGATGGTGTTGGCGGCCGTCGAACAAAACGAGCCACCTGGGCACCGCCTGGTGGACGACGATCTGGCGCAACTGTTTTTGCCGAGGCCACTGCGGTGGCTCGTCGCTGCGACGCGCTGGGCGCCGGCCCGACGCCTCATGATCCGCGGATCGGAATTCACCGGCCCTGGGCTCTGGGCAAATTTGGCCTGCCGCAAGCGATTCATCGGTGACAAGCTCGAAGAGGCGCTCGACGGCATCGACGCGGTCGTCATCCTGGGCGCCGGATTGGACACCCGCGGCTACCTACTGACTCGTCAGGTCCGCATGCCGGTCTTCGAGGTGGACCTCCCGGTCAACATCGCCATGAAAGCCAAGACGGTGCGGCGGGTGCTGGGCGAGCCGCCGCTGTCGGTTCGGTTGGTGGCCCTGGACTTCGAGCGTGACGACCTGCTCACGTCGTTGGCCGAGCACGGCTATCGTACCGATTACCGCGCTTTCTTCATCTGCGAAGGCGTGACCCAGTACCTCACCGAAGACGGTGTCCGGCGCACCTTGGAAGGGCTACGAGCGGCCGCCCCGGGTAGCCGGTTGGTGTTCACCTACGTCCGCAGGGATTTCATCGAGGGGACGAATCGGTACGGCACGCGCACGCTGTACCGCAGCGTCCGGCAGCGCCACCAACTGTGGCATTTCGGCTTGCAGCCCGACGAGGTTGCGGAGTTCATCGCCGATTACGGCTGGCGGCTTGTGGAGCAGGCCGGCCCCGATGAACTTCTCCAGCGCTACGTGCAGCCCACCGGCCGCAAACTCAATGCCTCACAGCTGGAATGGTCGGCCTACGCGGAGAAGACGTAGCCCGGGCAATTCAACCTGGCTGGCTACCTTTTGAACACCGCGACACTGCAACGTTGGCGACGACACGCCGAAAAATAAAGCCGTGGTGCAAGTTTCGCGGCAGCGAGTGCGGCCGCCTTATACCTCGATGACTGTCGGCACGATCATCGGCTGCCGGCGATAGGTTTCGCCCACCCACTTGCCGACGGTACGACGCACGCCTTGGGCGATCCGGATCGGATCGGTCACCTTGGCGGCGACCAGCGACTCCAGCTCTGCCTCGACCTTTCGCACGCCGGGCTCCAGCGCCTTTGGGTCTTCGGAGAATCCGCGCGAGTGTAGTTGCGGCGCAGCCACCGGACGCCCGGTGCCGCGCTTCACCACCACGGTCACCGCGACGAAACCCGACGACAGAATGAGCCGTTCACCCAGGGTGATATCGCCGACATCGCCGGTGATCAGACCGTCGACAAACATCTTGCCGACTGGCACCGCTCCAGCGATCGAAGCCTTGCCGGCCACCAGGTCCACGCTGACACCGTTCTCCGCCAAAAGAATTGACTCTTCGGGTACCCCGCTACGCGCCGCCAACTTGGCGTTGGCGCGTAGCATCCGCCAGGTGCCGTGAACCGGCATCACGTTGCGGGGCCGTACTCCGTTGTAGAGGAACAGCAGCTCGCCGGCGTATGCGTGACCTGAAACATGGACGCGCACTTGTTGGTTGGTGACGATACGGGCCCCGATCTTGGCCAGCGAGTCGATGACTCCATAGACCGCTTCTTCATTACCGGGTATCAGCGACGACGACAGGATCACCAGATCCTGCGACGTCAGCGTGATACTGCGGTGTTCGCCGCGCGACATCCGAGACAACGCCGCCATCGGCTCGCCCTGGGTTCCGGTGGTGATCAGCACCACCCGGTCGGGCGCCATCATCTCGGCGGCGGAGATGTCGATGAGATCGGAATCGTCGACCCGCAGGAAGCCCAGGTCCCGGGCGATGGCCATGTTGCGCACCATGGATCGCCCGACGAACGACACTCTTCGGCCCAAAGCCACTGCGGCATCGATGATCTGCTGCACCCGGTCCACGTTGGAGGCGAAGCAAGCCACGATGACGCGGCCGTCGGCGCCCCGGATCAACCGGTGCAGTGTGGGGCCCACCTCGCTCTCCGAGGGCCCGACACCGGGTATTTCGGAGTTGGTCGAGTCGCACAACAACAGGTCCACACCCGCGTCGCCCAGCCGGGACATGCCGGGCAGGTCGGTGGGCCGGCCGTCGAGCGGTAGTTGGTCGAGCTTGATATCGCCGGTATGCAGAACGGTTCCCGCGCCCGTGCGGACCGCGATGGCCAACGCGTCCGGGATCGAGTGGTTGACGGCGAAGTATTGGCACTCGAAGACGCCGTGCGTGCTGCGCTGCCCCTCTTTGACCTCCACGAAAACCGGCTTGATGCGGTGCTCGCGGCATTTGGCGGCAACCAGCGCCAAGGTGAACGTCGAACCGACCACCGGTATGTCCGGCCGCAGCCTGAGCAAGAACGGAATCGCCCCGATATGGTCCTCGTGCGCATGGGTCAGCACCAGCGCCTCGACGTCGTCGAGCCGGTCCTCGATGTGGCGCAGGTCCGGCAGGATCAAGTCGACGCCCGGCTCGTCGTGGGTCGGGAACATCACCCCGCAGTCGATGATCAAGAGCCGGCCCAGGTGCTCGAAAACCGTCATGTTACGGCCGATTTCGCTGACGCCGCCCAGCGCCGTGACCCGCAACCCACCCGCGGTCAGCGGACTCGGCGGGGCGAGGTCTACATCCACTTCTGGGCCACCCTCTGGGTCACCTGAGCACCGAGGCCGCACGCATGTCGGCCGCCAGCCTGTCGGCCTGCTCCGGCGTTGCCGGCATTTGCGGCAACCGGGGATCACCGACATCGATACCCTGCAGCCGCAAGCCCGCCTTGGACATCGTCACGCCGCCCAGGCGGGTCATCGCGTTGCACAGCGGGGCGAGGCCGACGTTGATCTTTCGCGCTGTGGCGTTATCTCCGGAACTAAAGGCGGACAACAACTCTCGGAGCTGGCCCGCTGCGAGATGGGAGATCACGCTGATGAAGCCGGTGGCGCCCATCGCCAGCCAGGGCAGGTTCAGCACGTCGTCGCCGGAGTAGTAGGCCAGCCCGGTTTCGGCCATGATCTGGCCACCGCTGTGCAGATCGCCCTTGGCGTCTTTGATTCCGACGATGTGCGGGTGGGCGGCCAGCGCGTGGATGGTCTCGGGCAGGATCGGTATCACCGAGCGTGGCGGGATGTCGTAGAGCAGCACCGGCAGTTCGGTGGCGTCGGCCACGGTGGTGAAGTGCGCGATCAGACCGGTCTGCGGCGGCTTTGAGTAGTACGGCGTGACCACCAGGAGTCCGTGCGCGCCTTCGGCCGCGCAGGCCTTGGCCAGCCGAACGCTGTGGGCTGTGTCATAGGTGCCTGCGCCCGCGATGATGCGGGCGCGGTCGCCCACCGCCTCCAGCACGACACGCAACAGCTCGCGTTTCTCGTCGTCACTGGTGGTCGGCGACTCACCGGTGGTTCCCGAGACCACCAGCCCGTCGCACCCCGCGTCCACCAGGTGGTTTGCCAATTGCGCCGCAGCGGTCGTGTCGAGGCGGCCATCGGCGCCAAAAGGTGTCACCATCGCGGTCAACAGGGTTCCCAACCGTGCCGGGACGTCGAATCCGACGGTGCTCACGGTGTTCAGGTTACCTGGCGGTGCCAAGCTCTTTTAGCACCGCTGGCCAGGCTGTGTCCGGTCAGGCTTCGGTCGCGAGCGGGCTGGTCGCGACCTCGGTCCCGTCCGCCAGCGTGGAGACCTCGAAGTCGGCGAATACCGTGGGCGCCACGCCGACGAGCTGGCGCAGGCACTCGATGGCCAGGCGCCGGATCTCCACGTCGGCGTGCTCGCTGGCGCGCATGGCGATGAAGTGCCGCCATGCCCGGTAGTTCCCGGTCACGACTATGCGGGTCTCGGTGGCGTTGGGCAGCACGGCGCGAGCCGCCTGGCGCGCCTGCTTGCGCCGCAATGCTCCGATCTTTTCGGTCGGCTCGCCCGTCGCGAACTTGGCTTCCAACTTGGCCAGCAGTTCCGAGTAGGTGGCGCGGCTGGCATCGGCGGCGGCGGCCAGGATCTGCTGCAGTTCCGGATCGTCCTCGAGCCCCGGTGGCATGACGACCTGCGAGTCCCCCTCCGGCACGTAACGCTGCGACAACTGCGAATAGGAGAAATGCCGGTGCCGGATCAGCTCATGGGTGCACGATCGCGAGATGCCGGTGATGTAGAACGACACGCTCGCGTGCTCGAGCACGGAAAAGTGCCCGACGTCGATGATGTGCTTGATATAGCCGGCGTTGGTCGCGGTCTTCGGGTTGGGTTTTGACCAGCTCTGATAGCAGGCTCGGCCGGCGAACTCGACCAGCGCGGAGCCACCGTCGGCGTCGGTTGTCCACGGCACGTCCGGCGGCGCCAGGAACTCGGTCTTGGCGATCAGTTGCACGCGCAGCGGCGCGGTCTCGGCCACGGCGCTCACCTTAAAGCGTGCCGATCGCCTCGGCGTCGCTGACCCGGACCTTGCCCGACATCAGCAGCGGAAGCATGGCGTCGCGGAACGCGGCCAAACGCATGCACTCGGCACGGCGCGTGTGACACAGCGCACCAAGGCCGGTTATGGTCCGTGACGCCGCGGGGGTCAAACACCGGACATCTCGGACCCGCACATCGAGCAGGTCACGCGGCTGGATCCGCTGATGGCTACCCGAGGTTCCGGCGGCCCGTTGCTGCAGCCCCTCTAGAACATCCCGTTGGCGCAGCGCCGACCACAGCGCCGACGTGTCGACATCGATCGGCTTCAGCACGACGAACTCCGTGCTGGCCAAAGCCATTTGCGACGGCAGACTCACCACGTTCCAGATTCGCGGGATTCTGGGATTCAGCTTGGCGAACAAGACGCACGGCTCCGACAAGAGAAACTTGCCGCTCTTCACGAATTCCGCGGCGACAAGCTGCGGTTTCGCACCGTCGTCGAACGCCGGAAGGCTGAAGTGGGCGACCGCGTCTTCGAACTCCCCGGGGCTGAGAAACGCCTTCGACCTGCCGGCGAGGCTGGACAGTGGCGCGCGATCGGAGACCGACTCCACGATGGCAGCCATCAAACTCTCGGCGGTCTCGATAACCCGTTCGTTGGCGGCAATTTTGTCGTCGAGGGCGCCGAGCAACTCGGAAATCCGCCCGCGTTGCGGCGCTGCGACCGTCCAGACCGGGACGTCACGAAGAATTCTCTGATTGAGTAGGGGCTGGCCCGATCCGGCTCGGTGTTCGTTGAGTCCGCAGCTTCGCAGCGCGTAATACCAATATCGCGTCTCTTCAGGGTTCTTCGCGCGGCATACCAGCGCATTGTCGGTAACCCAAACGTCGGAAGCGCAATAGCGCACGCTGCCGCAATATGATCCAACGCGACCGAGCACGATCAGCGGACCGCTGGAATTGTGTTGATCCGCAAAGCCGATGGCTCCGTTGGATCCGTAGACGGGGACGCGCCCGTTTGGCTTTCGGGCCGGTGGCGTCGTTCCGTTGCTGAAGTCGAGGTGGTCACCCAGTTTGGCCTTCACCGCAGGCGCTGCATTTGGTCTCGCACACGCTTCTCCAACCGCGCTGATTCGTCGAGCGCCGCCAGCAGGTCTTCCCTCAACCGCGCGATCTTCTGGTCGACGGGCTCCCCGTCGTCCCCGGAGGCGGGCGCCCCCACGTAGCGTCCCGGCGTGAGCGCGTAGCCGGCGGCCCTGATGTCGTCCAGCGACGCGGATTTGCAGAATCCCGGAACATCCTGATAAGTAAGGCCTTTCGCGGCTGCCGACGCAGAACCGGACCATGCGTGATAGGTGTCACCGACGCGGACGACCTCCTCGCCGGTCAGTGCGCGTTCGGCGCGATCCACCAGATAGCCGAGCCCGCGGGCGTCGATGAACAGCACCTGCCCGGACCGATCGACCTTGTTCAGGGCAAAAAACCACAGGCACACCGGAATGCCGGTGCTGCGAAACAGCTGCGCCGGGAGCGCGACCATGCACGACACCAGGTCCGCCTCGACGATCCGGGCGCGAATGTCGCCTTCCCCACCCACATTCGACGACATCGAGCCGTTCGCCATTACCACGCCGGCCTTGCCACCCGGGGCCAGCTTGGACAGGATGTGCTGGATCCAGGCGTAGTTCGCGTTGGTGGCGGGCGGAACGCCGAAGCGCCAGCGCGGGTCTCGTTCGTCGCGAGCCCAATCCTTGATGTTGAACGGCGGATTGGCCATCACGTAGTCCATCTGCACGTCGGCGTGCCGGTCGTCGACGAACGTGTCGCCCCATCGCGCGCCCAGGCCCGTGTCGTCGATGCCGTGGACGGCGAGGTTCATCTTGGCCATCCGCCAGGTCTGCTCGACGCTCTCCTGGCCGTAGATACGGATGTCCCTGGGATCGCCGTCGTGTTCGGCGATGAAATGCTCGGTCTGCACGAACATTCCGCCCGAGCCGCAGCACGGGTCGTAGACCCGCCCGCTCGACGGCTCGAGGACCTCGACGATCACCCGCACGACGCTTGGCGGGGTGAAGAATTCGCCGCCGCGCCTTCCTTCGGCGCGGGCGAAATTGCCCAGGAAGTACTCGTACACCTCGCCCATCAGGTCCCGCGCGCGATGGCCGCCCTGCCGGCTGAATCGCGCGCCGCCGAGCAGGTGCACCAGCTCACCGAGCCGGCGCTGGTCGAGGCTCTCGTATAGCCGCGGCAGCGTTCCGGCCAGCGTGGGGTTCGCCGTCATCAGGGCGCCCATCGCCTCGTCGATGAGCCGGCCGATGTTGGCGGCGGTTGCATTGTCCGCCAGGAACTTCCAGCGTGCACTCGGCGGCACCGCGAAGGTGCGCTCGTCGTGGGTGTCCGAGACGTACTTGAGGAATACCAGCCCGAGGATGACGTCCTTGTACTGGCCGGCCGAAAGGGACCCGCGCAGCTTTTCGGCGGCCTTCCACAGGGTGGCCTCGAGTTCCTTCTTCGTCGACGGGGCCATCAGCTGGCCCGCTTGCCGGCCGCGCGCAACTCCCCGGCCAAATCGCCCCGGCCGGACACGCTGAACCCATCCAGGCCCAGCCACGACGCCATCGACTCGAGCTCGCGGGCCAGCGTCGCGGCAACACGCGCTCGTGGCACGTCCGGCTCACCGAACGCGCCCACGACATGCAACGCTTTGGTAGCCCGGTCGGCCTTGAGGTCGACCCGGCCCACCAGGTGGCCGTCCATCAACAGGGGCCACACGTAATAGCCGTATTGGCGCTTGGCGGCCGGTGTGTAGATCTCGATGCGGTAGTGAAAGTTGAACAGCCGCTCGACCCGCGGCCGGAAGAAGATCAACGGGTCGAACGGACACAACAGCGCGGTGCCGCGGTCGCGGCGCGGCACCGTCCGGCCCTCCCGCAGATACGCCGGCGCGGACCAGCCGTCGACGTCGACCCGCTCGATCTCCCCGGTGGCCAGCAGGCCGGCGATAGCGGGTTTGACCTGCTGGGCCGACAGCCGAAAGTAGTCGCGGACATCCGCCACGCTGCCGACGCCCAGCGCGGTGACCGCCCGCAGCGTGAGCTCGCGGACGGCCTCGTCGTCGTCGACCTCGCGGGCCAGCACGCTCGCCGGCAGAACTTTCTCGACGAGGTCGTAGTGGCGAGCGAAGCCCACCCGGGTGGCCGTGGTGAGCACACCGGAGGCGAACAGCGCCTCGGCGACCCACTTGGTGTCACTGCGGGTCCACCAGGTTCCCTGCTTCCTGCGCGGCTCGGCGGCCAGATGCGCCTCGATCTGCCCGGCGGTGCTGGGCCCGAGCTCCGCGACGGCGGCGACGATATCCTCGGCGAGCCGCGGATTGGCCTTGACGATGTGAGTACCCCAGCGGCCATGCAGGCACTGTTCCAGGTCGTAGTGACGAGCGAAACCCACCCGGGTGGGTTTGGTGAGCACGCCGGAAAGACACACTCAACGATCCGAACTAAAATCCAAACACTTACCCTCCTGACGGACCACGGGGCATCACCGAACCCCCGATGGGGGGGCCGTAGCCACCCTCTCCCGGCTTGTCCCGTTGTGGCTTGCGTGAGCCGGGCGGGATGGGCGGGATGAACACCGGCATCGGCATACTTCCCTCGATGGCTGTTGCCATCGGCGCGGTCTGCGCAATCAGGCGAACGGCGCTGGACGGGGCAGACAATCCACCCAAAGGGACGCTCTGGCCAAAAGAAGCGGTGATCGGCCCCCTGATAGGTGCCCCGGCCCCGGACCCTGCACCCGCTCCCGCTCCTGCACCTGCGGGATTGGGAGCGAACCCCACGGCCAAACCGCTGATGTCGCCGTATCCCGCCGCAAGATTGCGTGATGTGGGAATCAGGGTGTCTGGAAACTGACCGGGTACGTAGTCATGACCAGCGGCGAACGCCACGCCGATGGTTTGGGGGGCCTGTATCAATCCGCCGGTCGCGTTCTGCAGGTAGCCGTTGACGGCCTGGATGAACGGGTTGCTGAAGAAGCTGTTCTGGGCCGGGGTAGCCGCTTGTACGGCAGCCTGGGTTCCCACCCCTGCCGGGTTGGTGGTCTGCGGCGGGGGGGTGAACGGTTCTAGGGTCATGGTCTGCAGGCTGGTGGCGTTGTAGCCCAGCAAGGCGGCGGTGTTCCCGGCCCACATCTGCATGTATTGCGCCTCGGTGGCCGCGATGGCCGGGGCGTTGATCCCGAAGAAGTTGGTGGCGATCAGGTGGGCCAGCTGCATGCGGTTGGCGGCAACTACGGAGGGGTGCACCACGGCCAGTTCGGTGGCGGCGAATGAGCTGGCCATGGTGGTAGCTGCCATCGACATCTGTTCAGCTGTCCCGGCGGTAGCGTGCATCCACGCCAGGTAGGGCTGTACCGACGCGATCATGGCCGTCGCCGACGGTCCCGTCCAGGGGATGCCCGCCACGGTGCTGGCGTACTGCGCGGCCGTCTGTTCCAGATCGGTCGCCAGCTGGCGCCAGGCATTGGCTGCGGCAAGCAGAGACCCGGCACCCGGTCCCGAATGAATCAGTGCTGAAGTGATCTCCGGGGGAGCACCGAAATCCATCAACTATGCCGCCATCGCCACCCTGGCTCGATTGATGATCCGCTGGACGATGAACGGGACAAACGGGCCATATTGCGAGTGTGGCGCTGTTTGCCTTGGGGGCGGCAAAGGACACGCCGTTGAAGATCGCATGACAAAGCGCAATCGTGTTGGACAGCGGGTACTCGACTCCTGCGCGATGCCCTTGGCGATCGCCAACAATCCGCAGCAGCGGTTGTCGCGTGCGGACCCTTTACCCAGTTCAGGAAGGGCTTCGGAACTTCGCTATGCGTTGGCGACACCTCAGGCTTGTACGCGAGAGGGCCGAAAAAGAACGGCAGCGCGGGACGCTCAGTTTGAAAAGAAGCGGTCGGCCCTGCCTGCTCGCCGGGGCCATCTTCATGCAGGACCATGTTCATCCATGACCAGGCGATGCGGGCCATCCCAGGATCTGCGTCCTTAACGGCCAGCGACGGTGCCTCACGTGATGCATCACCTAGCGTCAGGCCCTCGGTGTCAATCTGTCGTGGGCCTGGTTAGGAACACCAGACCGAACTTGCCGATAGGATCTCGTCGCCGCTGGCCAGCACCGCCGACTGCACCGGTTTACGGTTGAGATAGGTCCCGTTGAGGCTGCCGAGGTCGACTACCCGGAATTCGCCGTTTTCCTTTCGGAACTCGGCGTGCTGACGGCTGACGGTGACGTCGTCGAGGAAGATGTCGCAACCGGGATGACGGCCCGCCGACGTCACGGCCTGGTCGAGCAGGAACCGCGTTCCGGCGTTGGGGCCGCGCTTCACGACAATCAGCGCCGAGCCGTTCGACAACCCTTCGACTCCCCACACCTCCGCCTCAGCGGCGGCAGCAGCCGAAGCGTCGAGTTCGCCTAGCAAATCCTCGCGGAAAACGGGGGTAGTTTCCGTGATGACGTCGTCAGACGTCTGGTCGTTGTCCTTTTGGCTCACGTGCTGTTCCCTGTCGGCCAGTTCTGACGGTATGGCATGAACTTCAGTTTTCTGACGTGACCCTACTACTCGGACGTTACCGGCGGACTAGCTCTGTGGTCGCGTTTGACCAAGTCAGCGCTAGTTTCGGGGTTGGCGCAATGTGCGTTCTAGAAGAAAGTGCCCATGGGTGTACTGGCGCATCCGCCAGCGCAGCAGCGGCCAGTCGTCGACGGCCATCAGCGCGGCCTCGTGCGCCCAATACTCGACCAGCAGCCGCGACGAACGGGGACCCCAGGCGGCGCGGTCCAGAACGTCGCGATCGTAGGGGCCGAGCCGGCTGAACACCGGCGCGTAGTGGGCACGCACCGCCACCGACACCGAATCCAGTTGCAGCACTTGGATGCGGGATATCAGCCGACGCAGGTGCGAGCGGGTGATCTTGCCTGACAGCCGCGGCTCGTTAAATCCTTGGGCCGCAACGGCTATCCGCCGGGCTTGCGCGGCGGTCAGCCTAGGGGGCCGAATGGACACGGCGCTGAGAATACCGTCCTTTCGGCTACCCCCAGCGGCAAGACTTACCCCGTGCTGACTTTCTGCTTCACCGGCATCACCCCGTTGGCCTCCGGGCTCGCCTCCCGCGGACTCTTTTGTTCCTGGTATGCCGACTCAAGAGCGGCCGGAACCGTTTCCAGGTCGCGGTATAGGCCCATCAGCTGCTCCAGGATCTTGATCCGTTGCTGACTCGCCTCGTCCACGGCTCGCCGGGCCTCCTGACGATCCCGATCGGTCCTCTGCTTTGCGTCGGCGAGGAGCTGCTCACGCGCCTGCTGGGCGTCAGCGCGCAGGCTGGCCAGTTCGGCCTCGAGCTTTTCCTTGGTTTCCTGATGGTCGGCTTCCAGGACCTTTTGCTGCGCGGCCAGGTCCGCCAGCAGCTCTTCGCCCTTTCGCTGCGTGGCCTCGGCCGACGCGATCAGCGCCTCTGCCTCGGCCCGTGCCTCGGCCTGCATCTCGGCAACCTCGTCGACCGCACGCCGCAGCATCTTCGCCAGGCGTAGTTGCATCGCGTGGGGCGAGGGTGAGGTGTCCGTGAGGACGGCGACCTCCTTCCGCAGCGCGGCTGCCTCATCGCCGGATTTGCTCAGCCGGGCCCTCAGGCTCTCAACGTCGTCGAGCAGCAACTGCTGCTTGGTGGTCAACATCTCGATGTGGGCATCAACCGCCGCCGGGTCGTAGCCCCTGAACATGCGAGAGAACGTCTTTGCGGGTTCGGTTATCAACTGCCAATTCCCCCCATTTCTGAAAATGTCTGGCGCACCCGGTGAGACCACCCCCGAGTCGAGTATGTCAGGTCATGCCGCTGGCGCGGACATGAGCGCTCACGGCCTACGGTAGCTGTGAAACCGGTACCGCAGCCCCGTCCGGCTGACCTGCCACTCGCCCGTCACACCCAGCCACGTCGCGTCGAGAACCGGGGCGAGCGAGTCGTCATCGTCGCGCCGCAGGTCGATGTCGACCTCGGTGACCTCGCACCGGGAGGCCAGCGGCAGCGCGAGCAGATAGATTTGCTCGCCGCCGATCACCCACGTCTCGGGTTCGGTCTCGGAAAGGGAAAAAGCCTGTTCGAGCGAATCGACCACCTCGGCACCGTCAGCGATGAAGTCAGTCTGACGGGACAGTACGACATTTCGGCGGCCCGGCAGTGGCCGAACGGTGGCCGGCAACGATTCCCAGGTCCGCCGGCCCATCACCACCGTGTGCCCCACAGTCACCTGCTTGAAGCGGGCCAGGTCTTCGGGCACCCGCCACGGGATGTCGCCGCCCCGGCCGATGACACCGGATGTCGACTGAGCCCAGACCAGGCCCACCTCCGTCATCCGCGCCACTCCTTGATCCCGGTTACGCCGGCATCATCGTCGTCGGCGCGCGTCATACAGCGACTGGGGCTTTGATCGCCGGGTGCGGAGCGTAATTCTTCACCACGACGTCGTCGTAGGTGTAGTCGAAGATCGAATCCCTATGGGCCAGAAAGAGTTCCGGGTAGGGCCGCGGTTCGCGGCTGAGCTGCAGGCGCACCTGTTCGACGTGGTTGTCGTAGATGTGGCAGTCGCCGCCGGTCCAGACAAACTCACCGACGTCCAGGCCCGCCTGGGCGGCCATCATGTGGGTGAGCAGGGCGTAACTGGCGATGTTGAACGGCACACCCAGAAACAGGTCGGCGCTGCGCTGATAAAGCTGACAGCTCAGCTTCCCGTCGGCCACATAGAACTGGAAGAACGCGTGACACGGCGGCAGCGCCATCTGTGGGATTTCGCCGACGTTCCAAGCGGACACGATAATCCGCCGCGAGTTCGGATCGCTGCGCAGCAAATCCAGTGCGGCGCTGATCTGGTCGATGTGCTCACCCGACGGTGTCGGCCAGGACCGCCACTGCACACCGTAGATCGGACCGAGATCGCCTGTGTCGCTTGCCCACTCGTCCCAGATGGTGACCCCGTGCTCGTGCAGCCAGGCGACGTTGGAGTCACCGCGCAAAAACCACAGCAACTCGTACACGACCGATTTGAGATGCACCTTCTTGGTGGTGAGCAGCGGAAAGCCGGCCGACAGGTCGTAGCGCAACTGCTGGCCGAACAGGCTGCGGGTCCCGGTGCCGGTGCGGTCGGATTTGGCCGCGCCCTGCGCGAGTACCAGGCGCAGCAGATCCTCGTAGGGCGTCGGGATCGGCACGCGGTCAGCTTACGTCGAGGCGCGTGGAGTACAACGGAGCCATGCCGAAAATCGCCGACAGCGTCACCACTCCCGACGGCTCCTGCCCCGTCCGCCTGTTCACCCCCGAAGGGTCCGGCCCCTGGCCCGGCGTGGTCATGTACCCCGATGCCGGCGGGGTGCGTGACACCTTCGACCAAATGGCCGCCAAGCTGGCCGGATTCGGCTACGCGGTGCTGCTTCCAGATGTGTACTACCGCAACGGCGACTGGGCCCCGTTCGACATGGCCACCGCGTTCACCGACGAACAAGAACGCAGGCGCCTGTTTTCGATGATCGGCAGCATCACCCCGGACAAGATGGCCGACGACGCCGGTGCCTTCTTCGATTACCTGGCCGCTCGCCCCGAGGTGTCCGGGAAGCGATTCGGTGTGTGCGGCTATTGCATGGGCGGTCGGACCTCGGTGGTGGTGGCGGGCCGGGTGCCGGAGCGCGTCGCCGCCGCCGCGTCCTTCCACGGCGGCGGCCTGGTGACCGACACCGCGGACAGCCCGCACCTGCTGGCCGACCGGATGAGCGCGACGGTGTATGTGGGCGGCGCCGAAAACGACGCGTCATTCACGGCCGATCACGCCGAACAGCTCGACAAGGCGCTGACGGCGGCCGGCGTCGCGCACACCATCGAGTGGTATTCGGCGGCCCACGGGTTTGCGGTCCCGGACAATCCGCCCTACGACGTCGCCGCCGACGAGCGGCATTGGAAGGCGATGACGGAGCTCTTCGGTTCGGCGCTGCCGCACTGAGGCGGCGCCGGCCGGGTCAAGTGCTGCACACCGAGGCCGCGGCCCTTCTCGGCTGACCGCGTCCAGCAGCAGGGTCGCGGCCACCTTCGCTCCGTCGGTGCGGATCACGCCGGCCACCTCACCCGCTCGTGCTCGGGTCTCGGGGCTAAGGGTCGTCTTGAGCGGGCGTACAGGGTCTCAACGGTCGCGGTCCGACCGTCGTATGCGGTGCCGATGCCCAGGTCGGCCACCCGGCCGGCCCAGTACAGCTGGTCCGCCCCCTGGGGTACCACCACCTGAGGCGCGCCGGCCGGGCGGCCGTCGTCGTGGTGCCCGCGCCGCCGTGGTGCACCACGGCGGCCACCCGGCCGAACAGCGCCTGGTGGTTGACCTCGCCGAGGGCAAAGCAGTCGTCGCGATCGTCGATCGGGGCCAGGCCGGCCCAGCCGTGGGAGAAAAGCGCGCGGCGGCCCTGCGCGCGGATTGCCTCGATGGCCATCCGGGCCATGTCCGTCGAGGCGTGCAGCGGCATGCTGCCGAAGCCCACGTACACCGGTGGTGTGCCGGCATCCAGGAACGCCTCCAACTCGGCCGGCAACGGGCGCTCGTCCGGCAGGAGCCACGCGCCGGTCTGGACTACGGCGAGGTCGGCCGGCTCCGGCCACGGGCCCAGGGTCGGGTCCGCCGCCAGCCACGGCTGATCGGTCAAGGCGTAGTCGCGGACGTCGTCCAGCGGTGGCAGGCCGATCGACGCCCGGTGGCCGTTGAGGGTCGCGCCGAACACCCCGTTCATGTTCTGGGCGTCGCGGTTCCACAGCACCCGGTTGTCGATCATGAAGGGCAGCCAGCCCGAATAAGCTGTCGGCGGGTGGTGCGGCGATGGCAGGTGGGTCGGGTGGTAGCTCGCGTATACGTAGTGGATGCCTAGTTTTTCGGCCGCCGACCGCGCGCCGGCCGCGATAGCCGGCATACCGGTCGCCACCAGCGCGTCACATCCCTCGGCCGTCGCGGCGACCGTGTCGAACTGGGCGGCGATCAACTCGTCGAAGTGCCGGCGCAGGTCCGCCTCCGACGGCGGCGTCGTCGCGGTCAGCATCGTGCGCACCGGCGGGCCGAATGAAACCAGCGGTACGCCGAAACCGGCCAATCGCTCGGCGAACTCCTCATCCGGCGGCGCACGCCCGCACCTGGGCGCCGAGTGCCTGCAACTGCACCGCGAGCCCCAGTAGCGGTTCGACACCGCCGCGCGAATCGTATGTCGACAACAAGACACGCATTCGCGACTCCGATTCCGGGATTGTGGCCTCGGCATGCAATCGTGGCGGCGGACCAACCGCGGTGTCAAAGGAAGGCAGGCAATTTGTCGGGTACCCGCATTGACTGCCGCCCGAGGTAGCGCGGCCTGGACGGCGCAGTTGCTGGCACAGCGCGGTGACGATGCCGAGTTCGTTGCGGGTGTCCGGCGCAGCGGCCTACCTGATGAGGAACGGGCTGGCTAACCGTTCACGATTTTGATCGAAGCCATCGCCTCCGATTGGTCCATGCTCTCAGCGGTTCGCGTGGCAGAAAAATTTGCTGCGATGGGCCAGCCACTCGTGCCACCCAGAAAAGATCGGCCAGACAGCTAATAACCAGTGCCAGGAAAGGCTAGTGCAGAGACTTTGCAGGACAGTACAACCTCATTGTGCACGTGATCAATAGCTAATATCGCTAACGAACAATGGACGAACCGTCGAACTTACCGTACATTTGCTGCAGCGCGTTTAGACAAGAGCGAGCTCACCGCATCGGGGCACAGTGCCAGTTCGAGGCCAGTTCATGCCAGTTCGACGATGGGGGGATCCCGCGATTAGGCAACGTCCCACAGCCGCTGGCGGTCAACCGGTTGAGCGCCGACGTCCGAGGCCGGCTGACCAATTGCCCATCGACGAATTGCAGCAGATGCCGGCACTGGTCGTTCTGGAGCGGCTACCGGCTCCGGCCCTGGCGGTTGATCGGGTTGGAATCATCCTGTTCGCAAATGACTCGTTCTGCGACATGGTGGGTTACCCGGCAGATCAGCTCCTGTCGACGAATTTCGAAGAAATCTTCCAAACCGTGCCGGCCGACGACCGCTGGGTCACGCTGGTTGGCACGGGTGCTGCGCAGCTCGTTGAGCTGCGGCACCGATACGGCTATTCCGTGTGGGCCAGCATGAGCAAGTCGGCCATGCGACGCTATGACGACACCGTCGCGCTGGTCACCTTCCACGACCGCACCGAAGAGCTCTGGCTCAATAACGCTGAACAACGCTGAATAACAAGGCCGCAGACCACGCTTAGTTCGGGGGCAGGTTTATCAACTCGGCCAATCGGGCGCGGTGACGATAGGCGGTGCCGAGGGCCAATTGGTCGCTCTTGGCCCGCTTGAGGTACAGATGGGCCGGATACTCCCAGGTCATTCCGATGCCGCCGTGTAGTTGCACGCACTCCTCGGCGGCGTGCACGGCGATCCCGCTGCAGTAGGCCTGCGCGATGGCCGCCGCGGTGGCCGCGTCTTCATCGCCGCGGGCGCACGTGTCGGCGGCGTACCGCGCGACCGCGGTCGCCGCGCCGACCTCAAACCACAGATCCGCCAACCGGTGCTTGATCGCCTGGTAGGAGCCGATCGTGCGGCCGAACTGCTTGCGCTGCTTGGCATAAGCCAGCGTGGTTTCGAAACACCACTGGGCCACCCCGAGTTGCTCGGACGCCAGCAGGGCCGCCCCCGTTTGGAGGGCTTCGGCAACGGCGCCGGCCGCGGGCCCGACCCATGATGACGCCGCCCCCGAGAACCGCACGTTGGCAAGGGGTCTCGTCATGTCCAGCGCCAGCAGCGGCGACACCTCGACACCGTCCGTGGAGCGGGCCACGGTGTGCAGTTCGGGTCCGTCCGGGCCAGCGACCGGAACCACCAGGACGTCGGCTTCGGCGGCGCCTGCCACGCTGCCGACCAGTCCGGTCAGCCCGCGCGCGCCAGTGCTCACCCCCGTCACCGGATCGGCCGGCGCGGTGGACAGCGGCACCACCAGCGCCGCGGTGCGCTCACCCTGCGCGAGCGCGGACACCGTCTCGGTGTCTCCGGCGCGCAATAGCGCGACCGTGGCCAGGACGGCGCTTGATAGGAACGGCACCGGCGCGACGGCCCGGCCGATCTCCTCCATGACGACCGCGGCCTCGCGGGCACCCGCGCCGGCACCGCCGAGCGACTCGGGCACCAGCAATCCGGCCACTCCCAGCTCCGCGGCCAGCCTCTGCCAGATTCCCGAAAAGTCTTGTGGTACTGGGTCGTAGGCTCGAACCACCGATTCGGGCGGGCACCGGTCGGCGAACAACTGGCGAACGCTGTCGCGCAACGCCTCCTCGGTGTCGGAGTACAGCAAGTCGGCGGCGCTCATCGGGCCAGGTCCTTCCAGGCGACGTCCTTGTCGACGCGGTGTTCGCCCGGCAGACCGAGAATCCGCTCGGAAATGGTGTTGCGCAGGATCTCCGAGGTGCCACCCTCAATGGAGTTGCCGCGTGCCCGCAGGTAGCGGTACCCGGGCTCGCGACCGACCAGGTCGACGACTTCTGTTCTGCGCATGGTCCAGTCGTCGTAGTGCAGTCCCGCTTCGCCGTGCAGCTCGATCTCGAATCCCGAGATCGCCTGCGCCACGCGGGCGAAAGCCACCTTCATGCCGGCGCCTTCCGGTCCGGGCTGACCCGCGACAGCCTGCTGCCGCAGCCGCTCCCCGGCCAGCCGAAGTACCTCTGCATCAACCCACAGCCGCATCAGCTCGTCGTGCATTGCGGGATCGCGCAGTGCCGGCTCGTTTCGCCATGCCGCGGTGACCTTGCCGATGTGGCCGCCTTCGCGCGGAGCGCGGGAGCCTGCCCCGATCGCTACGCGCTCGTTGTTGAGCGTGGTGGTCGCGACGCGCCAGCCGCCGCCTTCGGGGCCGAGCCGATTCGCATCCGGCACCCGCACGTCGGTGAGAAAGACTTCGTTGAACTCCGCCTCACCGGTGATCTGGCGCAGTGGCCGGACCTCGACACCGGGTTGGGTCATGTCGCACAGGAAGTAGGTCAGGCCAAAATGTTTGGGCACCGTCGGGTCCGTACGTGCGACGAGGATGGCCATGTGCGCGTGCTGCGCCTGCGACGTCCACACCTTCTGCCCGTTGACGATCCAGTCGTCACCGTCGCGGACCGCTCGCGTGGCCGCCGCGGCCAGATCTGATCCGGCACCGGGCTCGCTGAATAACTGGCAGTAGATCTGCGCACCAGTGAATAACGGGCGCAGGAACTTTCGCTTCTGTTCATCGGTTCCGAACGCCGCGATCGTCGGTGCCGCCATGCCCATGCCGATGTAGTTCTTCACAGTGCCGCCCACCGGCGCGCCCGCGGCGGCCAGCTTGGCGTTCACCCGATCCTGAGCGGTCCGCGGCAAGTCCAGCCCACCGAATCCGACCGGCAGGTGCACCCAGGCCAGGCCGGCGTCGAACTGCGCGCCGAGGAAATCTTGCGGTTCGCTGGTAGCCGGATCGTGCTCGTCTAACAGCGCCTGCACCCGCGCGTCCAGGTCATCGTGAGCGCTGCTCATTGTCTGCCTCCTGGTTGCATCTGGAACCCCTGCGCGGGGCCGAGCAGCAGACCGCCGTCGATCACCATCGTCTCGCCGGTGATCCAGCTCGCCGCATCCGAGACCAAAAAGGCGACCGCGCCGGCCACATCGACCGGCTCGCCGATGCGCCCGAGCGCTATGGTCGACGCCAACGGGTCCTCGTGGTCTTTCCACAGCGCCTCAGCCAGCCTGGTGCGAACCACGCCGGGACAAACCGCATTGACCCGGATACGCGGGGAAAGTTCCAGCGCCAGTTGCTTGGTGACGTGGATCAGCGCCGCCTTGGTGGCGTTGTACATGCCCATGGCCGGCGACTGGTGCATGCCGCCGATGGAGGCGGTGTTGACGATCGCACCGCCATGCTCGCCCATCCATGACTTGACGACCAATGAGGTCCACAGCAGCGGCGCCCACAGGTTGACGTCGAAGATCTTGGCGAAGCGGGCGTGATCTTGCTCGATCAGCGCGCCGTAGGCCGGATTGGTTCCCGCGTTGTTGACCAGGATGTTCACGCTGCCGAAGCGCTCCAGCGTGAGGTCCACACAGCGCCGCGCGGCGTCCTCGTCGACGGCGTGAGCGCCGACGCCCAGGGCCGTGTCACCGACTTGCGCGGCGGCTTGCTCCGCCGCCTCCTGCTTGCGGGCGGTGAGCACCACATTGGCGCCCGCCGCCGCCAGCTGCTGCGAGATCGCCAGCCCGATTCCACGCGAGGCGCCGGTGATAATCGCGGTGCGACCGGTCAGATCCAGTGAGGTCATCTTGGTGTGCCTTCTGTTGCGTTGTGGCCCGGATACCGCCTGCTGAGAGCGTCGATTGCAACCAATCTTCCGTGCGATGTTTTGTACACGTGTAGGCGTGGTATGCGACAACGCATGTTAGCGAAATTAACCCTCATGAAACCACTGGTGGTGGCCGGGGCTGTCGCTGCGGCGATCGCCGCCGCACCGACGGCCACCGCTGCTGCCTTCGCGGCTGGACCAGCGATGACGGGCCCGTCGCCGACGCACGTCGTCTTCAAGGACGACCCGGGCGGCGGTGGCTGCGACGCGAACGGTAACTGCGGTTCCGGCGGCCAGAACGGCGGCCCTGGCGGCGGTCCGGGCGGGCAGGGCTGCATCCCGGGCGTCGGTTGCGGATCCGGCGGCCAGTTCGCGGGCCCCGGCGGCCTGCCGGGCGGCACCGGATGCCTGCCGGGCGTCGGTTGCGGATCCGGCCACGGGTAACGGTTCGACCCTCAGCCTCCCGGGAGCCTGGTAATCCAGGCCCGGGAGTCTGCGGGATCGATGACGTCGTCCAGTTCGAACGTGGTGGCTGAGCGCAGCGCCTTCCCGTGCTGGTAGGCCGCCGCCACGAGGCGATCAAACAGGTCCTGACGTTCGACCGGATCGGCCACGGCGGCAAGCTCTTTGCTGAAGCCGAGCCGGACGGCTCCCTCCAGGCCCATACCGCCGATTTCTCCGGTCGGCCAGGCCACGGTGAACTGCGGCGCGCGGAAAGAGCCGCCCGCCATCGCCATGGCGCCAAGCCCATAGCCCTTGCGCAGGATGATCATTCCGAGCGGCACCGTCAACCGTGCGCCCAGGACGAACATCCGGCCGAAGCGGCGGACCGCGGCCTCTTTTTCCGCATCCGGCCCGACCATGAACCCCGGGGTGTCGCAGAGCGAGACCACCGGCAACCGAAAAGACTCGCACAGGGTGAGGAAATCGCCGGCCTTGTCGGCGGCCTCGGCATCGATCGCGCCGCCGAGATGGTGAGTGCTGTTGGCCAGCAACCCGTATGCCACACCCTCGACACGAACCAGTGCGGTGACGATCCCGACGCCGTAGTCGGGACGCAGCTCCAGCATTGAGCCGACATCGACGATCGACTCGATCGCCCGGTGCACGTCATACGCGCGTAACCGGTTCTCCGGCACCACATGTCGAGCGAGCCGCGGATCCGGTGCCTCCCAGTCGTGGACGCTGCCCTGAAAGTACGACAGATACTGTTTGGCCAGTGACACCGCGTGGGCCTCATCGCGGGCGACCACGCTCACCACGCCGTTGTGCCGCTGCACGTCGATCGGGCCGATGGCCTCCGGCTGGTACACCCCCAGTCCGCCGCCCTCGATCATCGCCGGCCCCCCCATCCCGATGTTGGCGTCCGGGGTCGCGATGATCACGTCGCACACGCCGGCCAGCGCGGCATTGCCGGCAAAGCAACGACCGGACACGATTGACACCAGCGGTACCTGGCCGTGCAGGCCGGCCAGCATCCGGAAGGTCGGCACGTCCAGCCCGGCGGCGCCGCCGACGTCGGTGTCCCCGGGCCGGCCACCGCCACCCTCGGCAAACAGCACCACTGGCAGCCGCTTTCGGGCGGCCAAATCGAAGATACGGTCAGTTTTGGCATGGTTGCGCATCCCCTGCGTTCCGGCCAGCACGGTGTAGTCGTAGGACACCACGACCGCCTCGGCCGCCGCCCGCCCGAAACGGTCCGCGCCGATCGTGGCCCGGCCGGCGATCAGACCGTCGGCCGGGGTGTTGGCGATCAGGTCGGATTCCGAGCGCCGGCTGCGCTGCGCCGCAATGGCCAGCGCGCCATACTCGACGAAGCTGTCGGCATCGACCAAATCGGCGATGTTCTCCCTCGCGGTGCGGCGACCTTGGCTGTGCCGCCTGGCAACGGGGGCCTGGCGACCCTCGTCGAGGGTGAGTAAGTGCCGGCCGCGCACCTCGTCGAGGTCGGCGCGCGGCCGGTCGAGATCTACCGCGGCCACCAACGATTCGCCATCGGCGCCGGCCGCGGCACGAGTGAAGACCAGCAACGGGTCACCGGTTCCGACGACCTGGCCGGGCGTCACCAGGCTCCGGACCGTTCGCAGCGCGTCCGGCGCGACGAGCACGTGCTGCATCTTCATCGCCTCGAGGACGACCAGTTGGCCGCCGGCACCGAACTCAACGCCTTCGGCCGCCACCTCGACCACGGTGCCGGCCAATTGCGCGCGCAGCACTTCCTCGCCCGGATAGAGTTCGACCGGTGCGACACGGATGTCGTGCTGGTGCGACAACGCTGCCGCGGCCAAGTTGGGAAGCTTCTCGTCGAGAAAGCCAGTCGTTACCCAGCCCGACTGAAGCTGACCGTCGGACAGCAGCTCTCGCAGAAATCCGATGTTCGTGCGAACGCCCTCGACGCTGAATTCACCCAGGGCGGCCCTGGCCTTGCGCACCGCCGCCCCTAGCGACGATCCATGCACATGTGTGATCACCTTGGCCAGCAGTGAGTCGTACTGCGGGCTCGCGACCAGCCCTGGCCGGCCATAGGTGTCGACGCGTACCCCCGGACCACTTGGCGGCGAAAACACCGTCAAGGTGCCCGCCGCGGGAACGACAGACCCGTCGGTGGCAATAGTCTCCATGTTGACGCGGGCCTCAATCGCAATGCCTCGTCGCGCGGCCGGCTCGCCGATGACTTCGCTTCCATCCGAGGCGATTCCGGCCGGGAGCCCGAGCTGGTAGTACGACGCACCCCCGGCGATGGCCAGCTGGACGGCCACCAGGTCCACCCCGGTGGTCTCTTCGGTGACCGTGTGCTCCACCTGGATGCGCGGATTGACCTCGAGGAAAACGAAATTCTCACCGGTGACCAGGAATTCGACGGTGGCCAGGCCACGCAGGCCGACCCTGGCGCACAGCCGGGCCGCGGCCTGGTGTAGGCTTCGGCGCAAGTTATCCGAAAGTTCTTGGGCGGGAGCGATTTCGACGAGCTTCTGATAGCGCCTCTGGATGCTGCAGTCACGATCGCCGAGGGCCAGCGCGTGCGTCTGATGCCCGGCCGGTGCGCCCACGACCTGCACCTCGATGTGCCGTGCGGCGTCGAGCAGCGCCTCGGCGAACAGCGCCGGATCGCCGAAGCCGAGTTGAGCCTCCGCGGCGCATTGCTGGTGGGCGCCGTCGATCTGATCGGCGCTGTGCACTTTTCGCATTCCCCGGCCGCCACCGCCCGCGAGCGCCTTGATCATGATGCCGCCGTCCTGGGCTGCGAAAAACGCCTTCATGTCAGCGGGACTGCTCGGCCCTGCGGTGGCGGGCAGCACCGGAACCCCGGCGGCAACAGCGGCCGCACGGGCCGAGGACTTGTTCCCGATCATCTCGAGCACGTCGGCGTCCGGCCCCACGAACGTGTACCCGGCCGCCGCGCACGCGCGGGCGAATTCGGCTTTCTCGCTGAGGAACCCATAGCCCGGATGAATCAGCCCGGCGCCGGACGTCTTGGCCGCCGCCAGCATCGCCGGCTGATCCAGGTAGGCTTTCGGGCCGGCGCCGGGCAGGCCGATCGCTTCGTCGGCCGCATGCACGTGGGGGCTGTCGGCATCGTCGTCCGCGTAGACCGCGACCGTTTGGATGCCCAGTTCTGTAGCAGTGCGGATGATTCGAAGCGCGATCTCGCCGCGGTTGGCGATCAACAGGGTCGGGCTCATCGGAGCGGGTCACCCCACCGCACCTGCTCACGTAGCTTGCCCTTGAGCAATTTGCCGCCGGCATTGCGCGGCAGCGCGCTGTCTACCACCGTGACGTATTGCGGAACCTTGAAGTCGGCCAACTGCCCGCGGCAGTGTTCGAGCACCGCCGGCACGTCGATCCGCTGCTGGCCGCCGAAAAGGACGGCGCCGACTTTTTCTCCCATGACTTCGTCGGGAACGGCCAGCACGCAGGCGTCCGCGACATCGGGCGCCCCCAGCAGCACAGCTTCCACCTCGACGCTGGAAACATTCTCGCCACCCCGGTTGATGATGTCCTTGAGCCGATCGACGATGTGCACCCGACCGGCGTCGTCGACGCGGACCACGTCCCCTGTGTGCAACCAGCCGCCCACGATCGTGGCCGAGGTGGCCTCCGGCCGATTCCAGTATCCGGCGGTCACATTCGCTCCGCGCGCGACCAGCTCGCCCACCACGGGATCGGCACCGAAGGGTATTATGCCGAGATCCACCGAGGGGACCGCATATCCAACCGAGTCGGCGTGCTCGACGGCATCCCGGTCGGGAAGCACGGTCATCAGCGAGGCGGTCTCGGTCATGCCATAACCGTTGAACACCGTGGCTTGGGCAAACGAATCCTTGACCGTGCGCACCAACGACGGGGCGATCGGTGCGCCGCCATAGCCTACCCAGTGGATGCCGGATACGTCCGCCCCGGCAAAATCCTTGTGCCGCAGCATTAACGAGTAAATTGCGGGAACGGTTACCATCACCGAGATGCGCTCGGCGGTCAGCGTGGCGATCAGCTCATCGACGTTGAGTGCGGGCATGATCACCGCTGCTCCCCCGAGACGGGTCGCCGCCAAAAGCTGCGAGTTGCAACCGGTCACGTGGAACAGCGGCACCGAGATGAGGGTGCGCATTCCCTCGCCGAGATCCCTTGGCTGGTCGAGACACCGAAGCGCGTTTTCGGTGTTGGTCAGGAAAGCCTCGTGGGTGGTCGGCACCCCCTTGGGATGGCCGGTGGTGCCCGAGGTGTAGAACAGCGCGGCTATGTCTGCACGGTCGAGTTGCTCGCTGACATACGGCTGTCCGTCGGGCAGAGGTGTGTCTGCGGCCAGATCCACGTGGGCCCCGGCGTCGGACAGCACGAAGTCGACCTCCGGTTGCGCCGATCGCGTATTGACCGCCACCGCAACGCCACCGGCCATCACGGTACCCCAGAACGCCAGCACCCAGTTGATCCCCGCGGGGTAGCGCAGGGCGACGCGGTCGCCCGGTGTCAGGCCGGCCGCGCGCAGCCCGCCGGCCACCCGCGACGCCCGGTCCCACAGCTGCCGGTAGGTCAGTCGGTCGGCGCCTCGTGCTGCGATTTCAACCACGGCTTCGGTCCTTGGGCGGCTATCGACCTGCTCGGCGAGCATGTCCAGCAACGTGGCCGGCAACTCGTCGTAGCGCGGCACGCCGTTGGCGTCGCGGGACACACCCGTGATCGGGAACGGGTTATGGTCGCGCGGAATTTCGATCACAGGAGGCATGCCCGGTCCTTACCATCCGGTGTCCTATCGTGATAGCGGTGACGATCGAGGATTCCGCCATCATGCCCGAGGCGTTCTTCACTGTCGACGGCGACTCCTACCTGCCCGGCGTGCTGACGCAGGGACCGTGGGGCGCGGCGATGGGCGGCCAGATCGTCGGGGGCCTGTTGGCTTGGGGGATAGAGCAATCGGGTATCGATCCTGCCCTTCAGCCGGCCCGCCTGACAGTCGATCTGTTGCGTCCGGCTCTGCTGGAGCCGGTGCAGATTCAGACTTCGGTGCAGCGGGAAGGTCGGCGCATCAAGCTGGTCGACGGCACATTGGTGCAGAACGGAAACACTGTCGCGCGGGCCAGTGCGCTGTTCCTGCGCCGAGGCGACCACCCTCACGGGGAGGTGTGGTCCTCCACGGTGGAGATGCCGTCGCTTCCGACGGACTCAGACGGTATCCCCGCGGACGTGCCATTTCTCATTTGGGGCTATGGAGCCACAGTCGGAGGCAGTCCCGGTATCGCCGCGGGAGAGTGGGAGCAGTCTCACTCACAGAAGTTCGCCTGGGCGCGGCTGTTTCGCCCAATGGTGCAGGGCCACCCTCTCACGCCGTTTACTCGCCTGGCATTCGTCGGTGACATTACGAGCTCGCTCACCCATTGGGGCACTGGCGGATTGCGCTACATCAACGCCGACTACACCGTCACCGCGAGCCGCCTGCACGACGGTGAGTACCTCGGGCTCGCAGCCCAAAGCCACTACGGCACAGCCGGTGTGGCCACCGGCTCCGCGACGCTGTTCGACCGGCACGGTCCGTTCGGCACCAGCTCGGCGCTGGCCCTGGCCCAACCCGCCGACGCGTTCAACCCGGCCTTTAGCTAGACAGCCATTCGTCGAGCAGCCCGCCGCGTGGTCTTGCCTGAGCTCCCAAACCGCTTCGGTCTGTGCGCCTAGCGTCCAGGGTGCTTCTCAGGATTTAGCGGCGCCAGCGTTTCCGTTGTCCGGGCCGGGTCGATGCGGTAGTCCCGGGAGCGAGACAGACAGACCCGCCCCGATTCCCCGATGAATCTCGTCTTTCAGAACCGGGCTGCCGGCTGGAGCCGTCTCTCGGCAGCTACTACAGCTCAGGGCGCCGAACGGGTTCGTACCGGCGCTGGCCGGGTTCGGGTCGGCACTGGCCGGTGCCGCTATCCCGACACTGGCGCCGAGGACGATGGCTGCGCTGACCAGTATTTTGTTGATCGACATTGCGACCTCTCCCTTCATTGTGCCCGGGCCCCTTTGACCCAGGTCTGTGGCACCGACAACGGGCCAAGCGAGACTGCCCCGGCAGGCCCTACTGACTGAAGGGCCATCCGGTTCAGGACCAGGAATGCGAAACCGGCCCCGGCGCTGGCCACCATCGGTGGTAGCAGCAAGAGACACAGGTCCTGCCATGCGAATCCGGTGAGTCGAACGCCGGCCAGCAGCAGCGCAGCGTTGAAGGCGAGCGTGCCGATCAGGTAGACCGTGTGCCTGGTCAAAGCCCGCGGGTACACCGCACCGGCGTGCGCCTCGACGTTGGTCCGTGAAAGGGTGGTCGTCTTCACGGATTCAGACTCGCGTCCCGAGCCCCATTGCGTCGTTAGTGCTGACATCCGTTCTCTTGACAGGGCTGACCTGACTGCGGCAATACCTGCTAGCTGCAATTACGCTAGTCACTGCCGTTAACGATTCGGGAAAGGAGCGCCGTCGAGGTGCAGCCGGAACAGGCGGGTGTGCGAGTCGTCCTCGCCGACGACGATGTGCTACTGCGGGAAGGGCTGGCCAGCCTGCTGACACGGTCGGGCTACCAGGTTGTGGGCCAGGCCGGCGACGCCACGGCCCTTCTTGAATTGGTCCGTGTCGAGAAACCTGAGCTGGTGATCGTTGACATCCGGATGCCGCCGACCGGCACCACCGAGGGGCTCGATGCCGCGATGGCCATCCGCCACGAGATGCCGGAGGTCGGAGTGGTCATCTTGTCGGCCCATGTCGCAGTCGAACACGCGGTGCGGCTCTTGGCCAGCGGCCGCGCCGTCGGCTACCTATTGAAGACCCGGGTCAGCGATGTCGGCGACTTCCTCGACACACTTGCCCGCATCGCCACTGGCGGTTGTGTGATAGACCCCGCTCTGGTTCAGGAATTGGTAGAGGCGCCCAAGCGCAACGATCCGCTCGCCGTGTTGAGCCCACGGGAAATGGAAGTGCTCGCCCTAATGGCAGAAGGGCGCTCGAACGCCGCTATTGGCCGTCGGTTGTGGGTGACCGAGGGCACCGTCGAAAAGCACGTTCGCAGCATCATGACCAAATTTGATCTGTACGACACCCCCGACGATCACCGACGCGTTCGTGCGGTCATCACCTTCCTCAAGGCTCGCTGACCGGTGATGCAAGCTAAGCCGCGGACGCTGGCTCGGTTGGGGTCGATGCTGCTGGGACGGACGCCGTTACCCGCGCCGCTGGGCCTCGCGGTGGCCGTCGGTTGCATTGGGGTGGAGACCGGCATCATGCTGCTGCTCAAGACGTTCGCGCCGGGCAACGCCTTCGGCGTGGTGTACCTCGTCGGCGTTCTGATCATCGCAACAGGCTGGGGCGCTGGGCTGGCGATCGCCACGGCGGTGCTCAGCGCCATCGCTTTCAACTGCTTCCGTAGCTGGCCAGACTTCGGCACGGCGCTGACCCAGCTCCAGGACTGGGCGGTTTTGTTCGTCTTCGTGGTGGTCGCGCTGGTGGCGCACCTCGTGGCCCGCGTAGCGCGAACGCGTGCCGCGGACGCGGAAGAGCGCAGGCAGGAAGCCGAGGCGAGCGGTGCGCAACTGGGCGTTCTGGCCGAGCAACAAGCCGCGCTGCGCCGGGTCGCGACACTGGTCGCGCGCGGAGTCCCCGCGTCCGAGGTCTTCCCGGCGGTGGCACAAGAACTGGCGACATGCCTTGGCGTTGCCAACGCGTCGATCTGGCGCTACGAACCTGATGGCACCGCAACGCTTGTCGCGGCCCGCGACGACCCCGTACAGACGGAGCGCATGCCCGTCGGGAGCCGGTGGCCCCTGGCGGGCGAAAACATCGCCGCCATGGTGGCCCGCTCCGGCCAACCCGTCCGAATGGATAGTCATGACAACGCAGTCGGTGACGCGGCTGCACTGATTCGCCGTCTCGGATTACGCGGCGGCGTGGGAGCGCCGATCGTCGTCGAAAGCCGCCTCTGGGGTGTCGCGGTTGTGGGGTCACCGGGCGAGCCACTGCCGCCCGACGCCGAGCAGCGGGTGGGTGAGTTCACCGAACTCGTCGCTACCGCCATCGCCAATGCCGAAGCCCACTCGGCACTCACCGCCTCCCGCGCACGCATCGTTACGGCCGCCGACGATGCCCGACGCCGCCTTGAGCGCGATCTGCACGACGGCGCACAACAGCGGCTGGTGTCGCTTGTAGTTCAACTGCGCTCGATCGAAGCCGGGGTACCCGCAGAACTTGTTTCGCTCAAAGAAGAAATCTCCGATACCGTGGCCGGCCTGATCGCGGCGTCGGGCGATCTCCAAGAGCTGGCGCGGGGAATTCATCCAGCGATCGAATCCCACGGTGGACTTGGTCCGGCGCTCGAGACGCTCGCCCGCCGCGGCGCCATTCCGGTCGTGCTTCACCTCGAACTGGAGGGGCGAATAAGCGAGTCAGCAGAAGTCGCGGCGTATTACGTTGTGGCCGAGGCCATGACGAATACCACCCGGCATGCGCACGCGACGGGGATGGAGATCGACGTCCGAGTCGACGGGTCGGAGCTGATGCTGTCGATTCGCGACGACGGCGTCGGTGGAGCCGACAGCAGCAATGGATCTGGGCTCATCGGCTTGATCGACCGAGTGGAAGCCCTCGGCGGGCACATGCAGATTGCCAGCCCGTCCGGCGGCGGCACCGCACTGTACGTCGCGATTCCCACCCGTGCGTGAGAGCGAAAACCACGCTCCCTCACTCCATTAAGGTCGCGGCCAGTGTGCCGCCCAGCTCGTAGGCCCGCTCACGCACACCGGCGTCGACGGCGCCGACGACCTCCAGCACGTCGGCGGCCTGGCTCAGCGACAGCCCGGTCGCCAGCTTGCCGACGGCGGCCGCGGCGCCGACGGTTTCGTTGTTGCCGTGCACCCACAGCCCGTAGGGGCGGCCCGAAACGTGGTCCAGGCTCGGGTAGTAGACGGTGTCGAAGAAGTGCTTGAGCGCCCCGGACATGTAGCCGAAGTTGGCCGTGGTGCCGAACAGGTAGCCGTCGGCGTCGAGCATGTCCGGGAGGGTCGCGGCCAGCGCCGGCCGGGAAACCACGTCGACACCGTCGATCTCGGGGTCGTTGGCTCCTGCGAGCACCGCCTCCAGCAGTTCACGGGTGGTCGGCGACGGGGTGTGGTGCACCACCAGCAGTGTCTTGCTCATTGGCGGCTTTGTAGTTCGAGGGCAGTCTTCATAGACTCTCGTGCCCGGCGACGATCTCCTGCGTAGTCGTAGGCCCGGGCCAGCCGGTACCAGCGCCGCCAGTCGTCGGGGTCGCGCTCCACCTCGGCGCGCACGGTCGCGAAAAGTGCGTCGGCCGCGTTTCGTTCGATGCGGCCCGACGGCCGCCGCGGCAGCGCGCTGGTGTCGAGTTCCATGCCTTCCGCCTCGATCAGCCGAGCAAGCTTCTGGTGGGCGAATCCGGCCCGCAGCGTCGCAATCATCACCCATAGCCCGATGACGGGCATGATCAGAACCGCCAGTCCCAGGCCCACCGCGGCGGCCCGGCCCGAGCCGATCAACGCAATGGCCGTGCGGCCCAGCAGCACGAGATATGCCACCATTGCCACGCACATGAAGGCGATCAGCAATTGGATTCGCACCGTGCGTGCGGTGTCGTTCATTGCAGGTCGAGCAGGGGCTCAAGGCCCACCGTGAGGCCAGGGCGTTCCTTGATGCGCCGCACCGCCAACAACACGCCAGGCACGAACGAGGTGCGGTCCAGGCTGTCGTGGCGGATGGTCAGCGTCTCCCCCGCGGTCCCGAACAGCACCTCCTGGTGGGCGACCAGTCCGGCGAGCCGCACCGAATGCACCGGTATTCCGTCGACATCGGCGCCACGGGCACCGGGCAGGCTCGTGGTGGTGGCGTCGGGGTTGGGCGGCAAGCCTTTTCGCGCCTCGGCGATCAGTTTGGCAGTGCGAGCCGCGGTGCCCGACGGGGCGTCGGCCTTGTGCGGGTGATGCAACTCGATCACTTCCGCCGAGTCGAAGAAGGGTGCCGCCTGCTTCGCGAAATGCATTGACAGCACTGCCCCGATAGCGAAGTTCGGCGCGATCAGCACACCCGTTCTCTTATCGCCCAGCCACGACTCCACCTGCTCGAGGCGCTCGGCGGTGAAGCCCGTGGTGCCGACCACGGCGTGGATTCCGTTGGCGATGAGGAACTCTAGATTGCCCATCACCACGTCGGGATGGGTGAAGTCGATGACGGCCTCGGTGTTGCCCTCCGCCAGCAGGCTCAGCGGATCACCGGCGTCCACCTCCGCGGACAGGGTCAGATCGTCGGCGGCGCGCACGGCCGTCACCATCGTCGACCCCACTTTGCCCTTGGCTCCCAACACGCCCACCCGCATGGATTAACCCTAGACCGCGGCGTTGTGGGTCCTCGAACTTCGTGTCACAACACGTCTTGCTGACCCGATCGATGCGAGCTTGTTGCGGATGCTGGCGCGCCTCGGACATATGCGATTGATGACAGTCCGTTCCGACGAATTTCGAAGCTATTTCACAGCTGTACGGGCTACGGTAACCATGTTATTGGCACCGATCATGCGAATGAGGTCGGCAGCCTATTCAATAGTGCGCTTTGTCAGGGAATTCTCCAAGAATTGAGTTTTCCATTTCAGTCGAGCCAAAGGAGATAGAGTTATGGCGGCACGAAGGCGCTATTGCCGAATTATGCGCTTAGTGTTGCTAAGTGGCCCGCTTCTGGTCGCCGGGGCCGCCGGGGCCGGCCCGGCCCAGGCTGACACCGCCTCCTATCTCACTGACCTGCACAACGCCGGGATCCACGACGTCGACGGCGGAGACCCCGCGCTGTTGCAGGTCGGCCAGAAACTATGCACCCAAGTCTCGTACGGCGTCTCTCCCACGGAGCTGCAGACCCTGGCGCTGCAACGCTCCGACGCCAGGCTGGGCGCCGGCGGGCTGACCCCCGACCAGGCAAACGAACTCGTCAACTACGCCCTAGCCGATCTATGTCCCAACTACTAATCGGTGTTAGAGGAACAACCCCTGCGGCCGAATTCGGCCACTCGACTTCGTTTATGTGTGCGTCAGGATGAGGATGGGGATGGGGATGGGGATGGGGATGCGGATGAGGATGCGGGTGTCTCTTTGATTTGTGTCCGGTCGGTTTGTGTGTATCCCGCCGGATGGCCGCAGGCCGGCACGATGTAGGTTTGTTGAGCTGCGCCTGCAAGGGTATTTGAATCCCACGTCATGTGGGAGGTCGTGGCGTACTGAACGTAACTACCGTCCGCGCAATTGACGTTGTTGGACGTGTCTAGTACCCATTGATCATCGACCAACCGCGCTTGGCTACCCCCCGCCCCAGCCTTTATGAAGACGCACCCGTCACCGCAGGAATTGACGGTCCAACTGGTGGTAAAGGTTGCACCAGCCAGCAGGCGTTGTCGAGGTCAAGGTGTAACTGCCGTTCATCGTCGGTGTGTCAGCCCACGCTGTGCCAGCTGCACCGACAGCCAAACCGGCGAACATAGCGGTTGCGGCTAAGCCCCGTGCGATAGCCATGCTCTTGTTCCTTCCATAGAGCTAGTCAGTGCGTCGGGCACTGTTGATGGTGTACCACACGTTCAGGTTTGTCGCGATTTGGCAAACGCCCACCATTACCTCGCGGCATTCGACGAGCGCTCAATGCGCCCGCTGTAACTCGGCCGGCGCCTACTTCTTGAAACGCCCGGCGAACCCGCGCAGCGGCAGGTCGGCGCTGGTGATGAGTCCCGGCCGCGCCGCAACCACCGACTTGATCGCATTGAGCGCGGGCATGCCGGTCACGGTCATGCCGATGGAGGCGAAGTTATCCGGATTGGACAGGTCCACGCCGGGCGTGGGGAAGATCATGTGCTTGTTGTATACGCACGGATCGCCCTTGATCTGGGTGATGTAGCAGCCCTTGATGTTCCAACTCGGATCGGTGTGCGGGGTCATCTGCCACTCCAGATGCGTCTCGACCCGCGGAACCCCGTCGACCAGGCCCTGATATTTGATGTAGTTGCCACCGAGCGACCCCTTGGGCAGCGTGTACCAACCCAGGTCCACGTCCTTGGTGCAGGCGCCCAGCTCGTAGCTGAACTTGACCTCGTCGAGAGGCAGATCGAAGCAGTCAGCCATCATCAGCACGCTGTCGGCGAAAACGCGAGTGTACTTCTCGAGCTTCGATGGGATCTGCGGATCGTCGACCGGCTGGCCGTAGCCCACCTCGATCCAGGTGTCCTTGGAGTGGTGGCATGACACGTCGACGGACTCGATGGTGGTGATGTTCTCGATCTCCGCGACGTCGGCCGAGCACACCACACCGAGGATCTGGTTCAGGCCTGGGTTCATCCCGGTGCCGTAGAAAGTCGCGCCACCCTTTTCGCAGGCCTCGGCCAGGAGCCGGGTCACCGGCCTGCCCGACGGGTGCGGGTGGTTCTTGTCACGGTGCCACCCGGTGATCCAGTCGGCGGTGGTGACGATATTGATGCCCGCCTCAAGCACTTTGACGTAGAGGTCCTCGTCGGGGAACACGCCGTGAAAGGTCAGGACGTCCGGCCTGGCGGCGATGATCTCCTCGACGCTGCCGGTGGCCTTCACCCCGTTGGGCGCCAGGCCGGCGAGCTCGCCCGCGTCCCTGCCGACCTTTTCCGGCGAGTAGCAGTGCACGCCGACCAGCTCCAGATCGGGCTGCGTGGCGATGCGCTTGATCATCTCCTTGCCCACGTTCCCGGTAGCGACCTGGAAGACGCGGATCGGTCGAGCGGGTGCATTCATTCGGTTCAGCCTTTCTGCGATGCCGCGTGCACGTCGGCGGCGCTGCCGCCGATGCCGTCCGGATAGAACTGCTTGGCCCACTTGCGGATTGCGGTGAAGCCCTCATACTCGGCGGCGGCCAGCGCGGGCGGGTCCGAGTAGCGCTGATGCCGCCAGATTTCAATGTCCTGCTCGAACTGCCGGATCACTTCTCGCCCGAATTCCTGCGCCTTGAGCTCGGCGCGGGCCGGATCCTTGCCCGGCGCACGGCCGATATAGACCATGAACCGCACATCGGAGGTGGACTCGTCGACCGGGGTGATCGCCGAGATGGTGCGGTTGTCGACCATGCCCCAGCTCTTGGTCACCGCGATTCCCAGACCGCCGTTGATGGCCTGCACGCCGCTGTTGACGTCCTCGATCCGCTGGCCGTCGTCCCCTTCGAACGTGATCGTGAAGTCGACGAAGGACACCGCGTCGCCGAAGTCATGGCGGGTGAAGACCGGCACGATCGGGGTGTTGTGCACGAACTTGAAATGCGCGAAGTCCACCCCGTTTTCGAGCACGTACTGCGGGTGCAGTTCCAGGGTCTCCCGGTACAACCTCTGCTGCGGGTAATAGTCATCCGCGCCGCTGCCGTCCTCGAATGCGCCGAACACGTCCGGCGCGTCGAAGTACGGCTCGCGACGCTGCACGTCGTGCCAGATGTAGACCGACTCGTTGCGCTCCACCACGGGATAGGTGCGGATCCGCCTGCCGCGGTTGGGCCGATCCTGATAGGGGATGCGGACGTTGCGGCCCTGCTGGCTCCACTGCCACCCGTGGAACGGGCACTGCAGCACCTCGCCGACGACTTTGCCGCCGTAACCCAGGTGAGCGCCGAGGTGTTCGCAGTAGGCGTTCATCACGGTGAGCTCGCCGGACTCCGACCGCCAGGCGACCATCTCCTGATCGAAATACTTCATCGTGTGGACATCGCCGACGCCGATCTCGTCGGACCAGGCGACCTGGAACCATCCGGTCGGTTTCATCGACAACGGCGGCCTAACCATCGAGCTCTGCCATCCGAGCTGTCCTCCTCGCGTAGGAATGATAGGCCGCGCCGAGACAGAATCACAGTACCTTCTATGAAAAAGCACGATCAACCCGATAGGCTCGGCGGATGACTCGGCAGGCTACCGGGGCACGCATCGCCGGCCGGCGCCCCAACCGGCGTGGCCACGCGACGCGCGAAAGCATGCTCGAAGCCGCGCTCAAGTCGCTGGCGTCCGGCGAGCCAGGCTCGGTGTCGGCCAATCGCATCGCCAAGGAGATCGGCGCCACCTGGGGCGCGGTGCAATACCAGTTCGACGACACCGACGGTTTTTGGGCAGCGGTTCTGCACCGCACCGCCGAGCGGCGCGCCGCGACATTCTCCACACTGGCGACGCCGATCCACCCGGACGCGCCGCTGCGTGAGCGCGTCGGCGCCATCATCGACACCCTCTACCACGGCTTGGCATCGGCGGATTCGCGTGCGATCGAAAACCTGCGGGCGGCGCTGCCCCGCGACCCGGGCGAGCTCGAACGCCTCTACCCGCGCACTGCCGCCGAGCTGTTCTCCTGGGGCAAGAGCTGGCTGGAGACCTGCCAGCACGCGTTCGCCGGCCTGGACGTCGACCCAGACCGGGTCCGCGAGGTGGCCGCCCTCATCCCCGGCGCCATGCGCGGCCTGGTGTCGGAGCGCCAGCTGGGCTCGTACGCCGACCTCGACATGGCAAGGCGGGGTCTGACCAGCGCGCTGGCCGCCTATCTGGAGCGGCGCCGGGCGGAATGACTGCCGTTCCTGCCCGCTCCCCGACGCCATTTCGGAGCGCCCGCGCCGGCACGTCTTAGCCTTAGACACGTGACGTCCAGTGACATCCGGATCCGTGAAGCCAAGCCGGCCGATTTCGCTGCCGTCGCGGAGATGCACTTTCCGGTTTGGCGACGGTCCTGGACCGGAATGGTCGCGGCGTATTTGCTCGACCTGCTCGGTCCGCCGACACGCTGGGCGGCGGTGGTTTACCCGCAAGCCCTGAGTCGCCGTGGGTGGAGCATGTGGATTGCCGAGTCGGGCGGCCGGATACTCGGCATGACGATCTTCGGGCCAGACGATGCAAACCCTGGCCAAGTACAAATCGACTCGCTGTACATAGTGGAGGAAAGCCAGCGGCATGGAATCGGTGGCCGCCTGCTCGATAAGGCTCTGCGCGCGAATCCTTCGGGTGACGTGATTCTGTGGTGTGCAGATAACAACCGCAAGGCTCGCCGCTTCTACGAGAACAAGAACTTCCAGGTTGACGGCCGTACCCTGGTGTGGGAGCCACTGCCCGGTGTGCGGGTCCCCCATGTGGGCTACACATTCAATCGATCAGCGCCCGACGGCTGAGCTCCGTCAGGCGTCGATGACGACCCGGTTGCCATTCGCCCGCGACACACAGACCAGCATTTCGTCATCTCCCACCGCCGTGCGGCCACGGTGATCGACCCGCCCGGCAAGCACTTTGACCTTGCATGTCCCACAGAAGCCTTGCTGGCACGAGTAGGGGGTCGTCGGATCCCGATCGCGCATGACGTCCAGCGCCGACCGATTCGCCGGGACACTGAGCACGCGGTGCGACCGCGCCAGCTCCAAGTCGAACGGAACCCCGTCGACGATCGGCGGCGGGCTGAACCGCTCGTAATGCAGTGGTGCGTCGGCGTGTTCGTCGCGGACCACGCGCACCGCTTCCAGCATGGCGGTCGGTCCGCACACGTAGACGGCGGTCGTCGGACCGCTGCCGGCCAGCAGGTCGTCGACGGTGGCCAACCGACCGTGCTCGTCGTCGGCCCAGACCGTCACCCGAGCCGGGTCCACCGACACCACCTCGTCCAGGAACGGCATGTATTCTCGGTTGCTACCGGCATAGATTGCGCGCCAATCGATTCCGCGCTGCGCAGCCACCTGGATCATCGGCAGAATGGGCGTCACGCCGATGCCCCCGATGACGAACAGCACGTCGCGTTCGGCCATGCCGAGATAGAACGCGTTACGCGGGCCTTCGAATACCAGGGTGTCCCCCACGTCGAAGGCGTCATGCATCTCGATGGAACCACCACCGCCGTCAGCGATCCGGCGGATGGCGATGCGATAGTCCGTGCGCCGCCCGGGCGGACCGCATAGCGAGTATTGCCGGCGTCGGCCCGAGGGCAGCGCAACGTCGATATGCCCGCCGGGCGTCCAGGACGGGAGCAATCGCCTTGCCGCGTCCGCCAACGTCAAGGCGACCACGTCGGGGGCGACGAGTTCGCGCTTGGTGACCACCGCAGATTGCGTCCGGCGCACCGGCTTTACCCGTGACGGCTGCCACCGCGAGGTCGAGGCCAATCCTTCGAACAACACGCGGACCCCCCACAACAGTGCGCCGAAGCGGTCGCGGTCGCGGCGACCGTACAGGTCAGCGGGCCTGCTGTTCCAGATGCTCTCCGGCACAGTGATTTTCCTAAACCTGCCGAATGTCGAAGCGCGCGAACAACCGCAGCATCGACGGACTGATGCGCCGCATCGCGTAGCCGATCGTGGACTCCGCGGCGATCGGCAGCACGGCCGGGCCCGTCTTGATGGCCTTGACGATCGCCTTGGCCGTGGCCTCCGGCGTGTAGTTGCGGCGCCGGTACGCCGCATCGGCCTTCTCCCGGGCCCGCTCCTGCTGCTCGGCGGTCATCCCGGCGTAGATGGTGCTTTTGGCGATGTTGGTGTTGACGAATCCGGGGCACACGGCCGTGACGGAGATACCCTCGTCGGCGAGGTCCGCCCACAGCGATTCGCTGAAGCCAAGGACCGCCGCCTTTGTGGTGCTATAGGCGACCATGGATTTCGACGGTATGTAGGCCGCCGCCGAGGCCACATTGATGATCGTTCCGCCCTCGCCACGGTCGACCATCTGCGCCCCGAACGCCCTGCTGCCGGAGATGACGCCACGGACATTGACGCCCATGATGTCTTCCCAGTTCGCCGAACTCGTCTCCAGGAAGCGGCCCGCCATCCCGATGCCGGCGTTGTTCACCAGGATGTCGACCACGCCGTGTTCGTTAAGAACCTGTGCGGCAAGGTGATTCATCGCGGATTCGTCGCTGACGTCGACTTGGTACACCGCGGCCTCGGCGCACGCGGCGCGAACGGCATCCGCACTTGCGTTGGCCGCGGCGAGGTCGCGATCGACGATCAGCACCTTGCGGGCGCCGTGACGGGCCAGTTCCATCGCGGTCGCCCTGCCGATGCCCGCGCCCGCCCCGGTGACCAACGCGAGCTTGCCTCGCACCTCGCGCGCTCCGGCGCGCACCTCGGCCGCGTCCGCACTGGCCGCGCCGCTGACGTTTTGATCGACCCACTCGCCGGTCAGCCGGGCGATGACGTCGGGACGCGATGTCACCACCCAGTGCCCGCCCTCGATCGGAACCACCCTGCCGCCGGGCGGGATTGCGCCGGTGAATCGTTGCAGCGCGGGCGTCACGAAGATGTCCCGGCGCGGCACCAGAACCTGGACCGCGACGGTGGTTTTCGGCAGCCGCGGCCCCGGCGACACCATGGGCGCGGGCATGTTCTCCCGATACAGCTTGAGCCCGTTGACATAGTCGGCGATCGACCGCGGCGTCGCGTGGCGTCGGCTGCGAGTGCTCGACCGACCGATGCGTTCAAAAGCTTCAACGACTTTCACGCCGAGCCCGGAGCGAAACATCAGTTCCGGCACACCCGGGCACAGAAAGAAGCCGATATATGCCGAAGCCAGCAGCTGCCTGGCGACCTGAGCCACCGCGCGGGGAGTGCGCGCCGAGCGCAGGAAGCTCCCCGCGTACTGCAGGTGCGGGCCCGAGATCGAGGTGAAGGACGCGACTTTGCCCATCACCGAATCGTCGGTGACGGCCGCCCAGGCTTGAATGGAGCCCCAGTCGTGGGCCAGCAAGTGAACCCGCTCGACACCCAGGCTGTCGATCACCGCGCCGATATCGGACACCAGCTGCGCAAACGCATATCCGGATCGTTTTGGCGGACAGGATGATTCGCCGGCTCCGCGTACGTCGTAGGCCACGAAGTTGTACCGGTCCGGGTGGCGCTCGCAGAGTTCCTCGGCCACACCGTCCCAGACGTGATGGTTGTCCGGCCACCCGTGAATGGCCAGGATGGTCGGGTGCGCCGCATCGATTTCGGTGTAGGGGTGTACGGCCAGGGCGACGCCGTCGGACGCGGCGATTCGGGATGTGACGGTCATAGGTCAGTGCGACGCGCGCGCGGCGGGTGAGACGGCCAGGTAGTCGACCGCCAGACCCAGCCCGCCCAGTTGTGACGGGTGGAAACCCGGGCGGTAGTAGTCCGCCACGCCCAGCACGAATCGCAACGGCCCGGGCATCAGGCCGCGGCGCGCCGCTCTGAAGTGGTCGCGCCAGCGTGGCTTGGTGCCCGCCGGCAGGCCTGGGTCCACCGAGTACAGGTATCGCACTCCGCGGATCCACAACAGCAGCATCGCGGGCGACACGACCAGCTGCGCGCGCACCCGTCGCCAGTACCCGGCCTGCAGATGCTTCATGGTGTCGAAGGCGACGGCCTTGTGCTCGACCTCCTCCGCGCCGTGCCATCGCAGCATGTCCAGCATCACCGGATCGGTTCCGATGGCGTCGTGCGCCGGTGAGTTCAGAATCCACTCGCCCAGAATGGCGGTGTAGTGCTCGATCGCCGACACCAACGAAACCTGCTCCAGCAGCCAACCGTGCTGTCGTCGCAGGCTCCACCCGGACCTGGGCCCCAGCAGCTTCTCGAACAGCCACTTGATCTGGTCGGTGTATGGCGTCACGTCGATGCCCTCAGCGGCGAAGTAGGAGAGCACTTTCGAGTGCGCCTGAGAATGCACGGCCTCCTGGCCGATGAATCCCTGGACGTCCAGCCGCAGCTGGTCGTCTTTGATCAACGGCAACGTCTTCTTGAACACCTCGACGAAAAACTCTTCGCCCGCGGGCAGCAGCAGGTGCAGCACGTTCAGCATGTGGGTGGTAAACGGCTCGTTGGGCACGTAGTGGAATGCCAACTTTGCCCAGTCGAACTCGACGTCGCGCGCCTGGAGGACCAGACGCTCGTGGTCTAAACATGCGTCGTGCGGACCCGCGGCCTGGTCGTCAACGGTGCACATCGTGGCCCCCTACCTCGGCGTTTACACCGATTCGTCAGATGTCGCCTCGGTGCACGTCACGCGTCGCAAGTATAGTGACGCGGCCCAGATATGCGAAACCGCCGGTATCGGGTTTTACCCGGAGTTGCCCTCAGTGGGCCACGACGTGCCGACGCATGTCGTACTGTTCCGGATCTACGTTTGCCAGCATGGAGCGGTGTTTGGCCGGCGTGAAGGGCCAAACCTCGGGCACACCGTCCTTGTTCAGATACCAGCTGTCACAGCCGGTCGTCCACACGGTGTCCGGCATCGCGGCACGCAGCTTCGCGTTGTAACTCTCGGTCGCCTCCCACGTCGGCTCCACCGTGTCGAATTCGCGACGGCGCCAACGCTGGATCCACCGCAATATGTGATCGGCCTGCGACTCGGCCACCGCGGTGAGCGCGAGGTTCCCCACCGGGCTGTGCGGCCCCAGCATCATGAAGAAGTTGGGGAAACCGGGCATCGCGACGGTTTGGTACGCCCGCGGCCCGTCGCGCCACACGTCGTCGGCGGCGATCCCGTCCCGGCCGGTCAGCTGCATCGGCCTGAAGAACGCGTGGGTGTCGAACCCGGTGCACAGCACGATGATGTCCACCTCGTGCAAGATGCCGTCATCGGTGACGATGCCCCGCCGCTCGACGTGGTCGATGCCCGCGGTCACCAGCTCGACATCGTCGCGCTGGATCACCCGATAGAACCCACCCGATATCACCAGCCGCTTACACATGGGCTGGTAATCCGGGGTCAGTGCCGCGCGCAACTCGGGGTCGCGCACTTGACGCAGGCTGGCGCGGCATAGGCCCGCCATCCATTTTCGCCGCAGACCCGGCTTGGTCAATGCGACCGCGAAGGTGTCGAAGACACGGCTGTATGCCCGGTAGGCGAGCCGATCAAGCCACGGAATCGCCCGGTGGATGCTGCCGGCGAATCTGGAGTACCGCTGGTTGGGCAGCGAGACTATCCACTGCGCGGTGCGCTGGAACATCGAGACCCGACCCGCGACGCCGGCCAGCCCGCAGACGAGCTGCACTCCGGTGGATCCGTTGCCGATCACCGCGATACGCCGCCCCTGAAGCTCGACGGAATGATCCCAGCGCGCCGAGTGAAAGACGGGACCACCGAAGTCGTCCAAACCCGCGATCGAGGGCATCCGGGGATGATGCAGCACGCCGGTGGCCGAGATCAGGAAATCCACTGTAGATTCCGCCCCGGCCTCCGTGCGCAGCACCCAGCGGCCGCTCTCGAATCGGGCGCTGACGATTTCGGTGCCGAACCGGATCCGGTCCCGCAGCGCGAATCGGTCGGCGATGCCCTGAAAGTACGCCTCGATCTCGCCGCCGGGAGAGAACACGTGGGTCCAGTTCGGGTTATTGGCGAAGGTGTACTGGTAGACCCGTGAGGGCACGTCGCAGGTCAGACCGGGGTAGGTGTTGTCACGCCAGGTGCCGCCCACCTCGTCGGCCTTCTCGTAGATGGTGACATCGGTAATGCCGTTGCGCAGCAAAGCGATTGCGATACACAACCCAGACATGCCGGCGCCGACGACGGCTACGGCGGGATCGCGTCTCGTCATCGCAGCCCCGCCGTTCTCTCGTTACCCGTTCTCGGCGCGTTGCTTGAGGCGGCGCAGGGTGAGTTCGATGTGCTCGCTGTTGGCGGCCGCTCGATCGGGGACGCCGGTGGCCTTGCCGGCGAGTTTGCGGAACCAGCCCGGCCTGCGGTCCCAGGTGCTCTCGGTGACTTGGCAGCCGCCGTCGGCGGCGACTATGTCGTACTGCCAGCGCGCGATCGGAATGACTGTGTGCCGCACATCGAACGCGAAGACGCGCCCCGGTTCGGCGTCGGTAACCGTGCACTTCGTGGTCCAGCGCCGGCCGCTGTTTTCGTTGTGGCCGACGAACACCGCTCCTGGACGGACCGCGCCACCTTTGCGCCACTCCATCGCGATCGCCTCCTCGGCCAGTGCAGCCAGTGTCGGCAGGTCGGTGATGAGCCCGTACACCATGTCGGGACGTGCGTCGATGTGCACCGTGGCCGTCACACAGGGGTCGGTCATCCGCCGATAATACGGCCGCGACGTGGAGGATGAAATCTGTCCGAACTTTGTTCACACTTGAGGCATGCGCGTCGGTATTCCAACCGAGACCAAGAACAACGAATTCAGAGTGGCCATCACCCCGGCCGGTGTCGCCGAGCTGACCCACCGCGGCCACGAGGTAGTCGTCCAGGCCGGCGCCGGGGAAGGGTCGGCAATCGCCGACGAGGAATTCAAGGCGGCGGGCGCCCAACTGGCCGGCACCGCCGAACAGGTGTGGGCCGAGGCCGACCTGTTGCTCAAGGTCAAAGAACCGATACCGGCCGAGTATGGCCTGCTGCGACACCGCCAGGTCCTGTTCACGTATCTGCACCTGGCCGCTTCGCGTGCTTGCACCGAAGCGCTATTGGCCTCCGGCACAACGTCAATCGCCTACGAGACCGTCCAGACCGCCGATGGCACACTGCCGTTGCTGGCCCCGATGAGCGAGGTCGCCGGCCGGCTCTCCGCCCAGGTCGGCGCCTATCACCTGATGCGGACCCATGGCGGGCGCGGCGCGCTGATGGGCGGGGTACCAGGCGTCAAGGCCGCCGATGTCGTGGTGATCGGCGCCGGCACTGCCGGCTACAACGCCGCCCGGGTCGCCAGCGGTATGGGGGCGAGCGTCATGGTTTTCGACCTCAACATCAACAAGCTCCGGCTGCTCGACGCGGAGTTCGGTGGCCATATCAGCACCCGCTATTCGTCGGCGTACGAGCTCGGGGGTGCCGTCAAACGTGCCGACCTGGTGATCGGAGCCGTCCTGGTGCCCGGCGCCAAGGCTCCCAAGCTGATCCCCAATTCGCTTGTTGGACAGATGAAAACCGGTGCGGTTCTGGTGGACATCTCCATCGATCAGGGCGGCTGCTTCGAGGATTCCCGGCCTACCACCCACGACCGCCCGACGTTCGCGGTGCACGACACGCTGTTCTACTGCGTGGCGAACATGCCCAGCGCGGTTCCCAAGACGTCGACGGCGGCCCTGACCAACGCGACGATGCCGTATGTGCTCAAGCTCGCCGACCACGGCTGGCAGGCGGAATGCCGGTCTGATCCCGCTCTGGCCAAAGGGCTTTCGACACACGACGGGATGCTGCTGTCCGAACGGGTGGCCGCCGACCTGAGTTTGCCGTTCACCGATCCGGCAGTTGTATTGGCCTGACGCTCAACTCTGTCCGGTCAGCCATCCCAGCACCGTACCTGTCACCTCGGCGATCAGCGGCCGCAGCGGGTCGGCGTCTTGGTTCGGCGACTGCGAGCGCGTCATCAGCGACAGCAGGATCCCCTGGGTGCTGGGTCCGCTCGGGCCGTAGGCAATGCCGATGTCGTTGGTGCTGCCATAGTCCCCGGTGCCGGTCTTGTCCGCGATAGTCCACCCCGGCGGCAGACCCGCCCGCATGGTTGAGGTCACATTGCCGCGCATCCAGTCCTCCAGCTGACGGCGCTGTGATTCGCCCAGAACCGTTCCGGTGAGCAGATTTTGGATCCCACCGCCCAGGGCCCGCGGCGTGCTGGTGTCGCGCGGGTCGCCGGGTATGGCGGTGTTCAGGTCGGTCTCCCAGCGGTCCAACCTGGTGCGGTCGTCGCCGATGGAGCGAGCGAATTCGGTGATGGCCGAAGGCCCGCCGATTGCCCGCAACAGCAGGTTGGCGGCGGCGTTGTCACTGTGCTGCAGCGCGGCCGCGCACAGTTGCGCCAGGGGCATGGTTTTGCCGGCCTGGGGCGCCGTCACCGGGGAATTGGGAAGCAGCACCGCGGGATCCCTCGGGTTAATGTAAACGGCTTGCTGCAAATCCAATTCGCCACGCTGGGCCTTCTGTAACACCCGCGCGGCGGCGTAGGCCTTGAAGGTCGAGCACATCGCGAACGGATCATCGTCACGATGCGCCAAGGTGCGACCGCTTGCGATATCCGTGGCGAAAAGCCCCACGTAGGCGTTGTACTGGCGCTCCAGCTCGTCGAGTCGGGCATAGACGCCTGAGGTGTCCGGACTGGGCAGGGCGGCTGCGCGTCCGCAGGCGGCGAGCGCCACTGGTGCCATCGCCGTCACAGCGACCGACAGCATTCGCCGACGCGACAGCGCTGGCACGAGGCGCTAACCGACCAGGCTTGCCAGGATGTCGGCGACCGGCTCGGGGCGGGCCTTCTGGAACGACGTCCCCGCCCAGAGGGCCATCCCGTTGGGGTCTTGCCAGTCGGCCGCCGCCTCCCGTATCGGCAATGTCATCTGGTGGACTTCCGGATAGCCCAGGGGCGCAACGTCATCGAGAAGACGAGTGAAAGTGTTCTCCAGACCGCGCGCATACCGTCCCGAGAAAGCACGCGAGACGATGGTCTTGCCGTGGAGAGGATTATTCATGGCGGTGCGATAGGCGGGATGGGTGTTGGCTTCATCGCTGAGCAGCAGCGCGGTGCCGACTTGGGCGGCCACCGCTCCCCTGTCCAGGACACCCACGACGTCCTCAGCGGTGCCCAGCCCACCCGCCGCGATGAGTGGAACATCGTGCGCGTTGCGGATTCGGGAAAGCAGTTCGTGCAGCGACTCGGTGCCGGGTTCCATGTCGGGCGCGAAAGTGCCGCGGTGCCCGCCGGCGTTCGGGCCCTGGACCACCAGGCTGTCCGCGCCCGCGGCAACGGCCACCCCGGCCTCGTAGGCCGACGTCACCGTCACCATCACCAACAGTCCTAGCGCCCCCAACCGCCGGATGACATCCGGCGATGGCACGCCGAAGGTGAAAGAGACCAGCTCCGGGCGTAAGTCGGCCACCACCTCGAGCTTGCGCTCCCAATCGTCGTCATCTCCGAACTCGGGCCGGCCGACCTCCACCTGGTAGTGCTCGGCGATCCCTTCGAGTTCGTCCGCGTAATAGTCCAGTGCAATCCAGTCAGCGACACTGGGCTGGGGCACAAACAGGTTGACACCCAGCGGGCCGGTGGTCATGGTGCGTGCCGCTGCGACGTCGTCGGCGAACCGCTCCGCGCTGAGGTATCCGGCGGGGATGAAACCGAGCCCACCCGCGTTGGACACCGCCGCGGCCAACGCCGGGGTGCCGGGGCCGCCGGCCATCGGCGCACCCACGATGGGCACCATGATGTCCCAAAAGCCCAGTACCATCCGGTCGACCAGCACCATCGGGCTAATTTACCATCGCCCGAAGTTGTTGGGGCAGCGATCGTTTCGAGGAATACGGACCCAGAACTGCGGCGCCGTAGCGCCTGCTCAGCAGCCGGTGGGCCACCGCGTTGACCTCCTCGACGGTCACCTGGTCGATCTGTTGCAAGGTGTGCTCGATGCTGCGGTGTCTGCCGTAGTTCAATTCGCTGCGGCCGATGCGGCTCATCCGGGAGCTGGAGTCCTCCAGGCCGAGGACCAGCCCGCCGCGCAACGAGCCCTTGGCGATGCGGCATTCCACGTCGGTGATGCCGTCGCGTGCTACCGCTTCGAGTACGTCGCTGGTCACCCGCATGACGTCGGCGAAACGCTCCGGCTGGCACGCGGCATACACCGACAGCGCGCCGCTGTCGGCGAAGATGTCCAGCGCCGAGTAGACCGAATAGGCCAGTCCGCGCAACTCGCGAACCTCCTGGAACAGCCTGGAACTCAGGCCGCCACCCAGCGCGGTGTGCAGCACGGATAGCGCCCAACGATGCTCCCAGCCACGGCCCGGGGTACGTGTTCCCAGCAACACGTGCGACTGCTCGGCATCGCGGTTCACCAGCGTCAATGCGGGGCGGCCGGGCACCCGTCCGGCGCCCTTGCGCGGGGCGATGGGTTGCCGTCCGCGGACCAGGTGCACACCGAAGTGCTCGCGCACCAGCGCGACGACCTCGTCGTGGTCGACGTTGCCGGCGACCGCGACCACCATCCGTTCGGGCGTGTAGCGCCGCACGTGGAACGAGTGCAGTTGGGCCCGCGTCATCGCCGACACGGACTGCCCGGTGCCGATGACCGGGCGGCCCACCGGGTGGTCGCCGAACAGCGCCGCCAAGAACAAGTCACCCAGCGCGTCCTCGGGGTCGTCGTCGCGCATGGCGATCTCCTCGAGGACGACGTCGCGTTCGAGTTCCACGTCATCGGCGGCGCAGCGACCCTTGAGCACGACGTCGGCAACCAAATCGACGGCCAACTCCAGATCGCTGTCAAGCACGTGCGCGTAGTAGCAGGTGTGCTCTCTGGCGGTGAACGCGTTCAGCTCTCCGCCGACGGCGTCCATCGCCTGCGCGATGTCCACGGCCGTGCGGGTCGGGGTCGACTTGAACAGCAGATGCTCCAGGAAATGCGCGGCGCCGGCCACGGTGGCACCCT
>NZ_JBKQOI010000065.1:0-9756 GCF_052145595.1 Mycobacterium sp.
GGTAGCGAAAGCAGCGGCGAGCGTCGGCGAACTGTCCCGCATGTCGTGGCCGATAACCACCTGCCGCGCACCCTCACCGCGCATCAGCTGGGCGAATGCGGCGCCGAGATCGGTGACCAGCGGCTCGTCGATCTCATCGCCGACCAGGCCACGCACGTCGTATGCCTTGACGACACGGTGGACAGTCGCGGCGGGCCGAGACATACGGGGGCCTCCTGACGCCATGGATCCTTTGCCTCTTGGAGTCAGCCTATCGGCCCGCGGGAAACACGGACCGGAACGGTGCGCAAGGGTTCCGCGCCGCGCCAGATACCGCTAGTCAGAGGGGTCGGGCAACACCCGCAGATGTCCGCGGCGGCGCCCGGAACGATGCTCGGGTGGGGCGAGCAGGCCACTGCTGGGCGCGGTGGCATGGGCTCGGGTGTGATGAATGTGGGGGTCGGAGAATCCGTTCAGTGGCGAGCCGTTGCGCCCGTGGGGCAGGCCCCGGTCGCCCGCTCCGCCCTCACGCACCGCGTCGGCGAGGGCGACCAGGTCGTCCTCGTCGGGGTTGGTGGGCAGCGGGCCGGCGTGGCGCACGAGGTCCCATCCGCGGGGTGCGGTGATCCGGCCGGCATGGCCGACGCACAGGTCCCACGAGTGTGGTTCACGCGCGGTAGCGAGTGGACCGATCACGGCCGTCGAGTCCGAGTAGACGAACGTCAAGGTCGCCACGGCATAGTGCGGACACCCGGGCCTGCAGCAGCGACGGGGAACGTTCACGATCGAAAGGCTATCGTGCGGAAACGCCGCCGAAGCGCCGGACACGCGCATCCGTTCGACCCACGATGTGCAACCGTTACCATCGGCGCGTGGGCGATTCGCGCAGCTCCCCGCAAAACGATCGGCAGCGGCGCCGATCGGCTTCGCGCCGGGCCTCGCTGAGGGGCCGCGATATGCGCGGTCCGCTGCTGCCGCCGACGGTGCCGGGATGGCGCAGCCGGGCCGAGCGGTTCGACATGGCGGTGCTGGAGGCCTACGAGCCCATCGAGCGGCGCTGGCAGGACCGAGTGGCTGAGCTCGACGTGGCGGTCGATGAGATTCCCCGTATCGCCGCCAAGGACCCCGACAGCGTGCAGTGGCCGCCCGAGGTCATCGCCGACGGACCGATCGCACTGGCCCGCTTGATTCCGGCGGGCGTCGACGTCCGCGGCAACGCCACGCGGGCACGAATTGTGTTGTTCCGCAAACCGATTGAGCGACGGGCGAAGGACACCGTCGAACTCGGCGAATTGCTGCACGAGATCTTGGTGGCTCAGGTGGCCATCTACCTGGACGTCGAACCCTCGGTCATCGACCCGACGATCGACGACGAATAACCTTGCGCGCGTCAGATTATGCCGCGTTTGAGGCGGCGTCGTTCGCGTTCGGAGAGACCGCCCCAGATGCCGAAGCGCTCGTCATGCGCCAAGGCGTACTCCAGGCACTCATGACGTACCTCGCAGCCCAGGCAGATCTTCTTGGCCTCGCGGGTGGAACCACCCTTCTCCGGAAAGAAGGCCTCGGGATCCGTTTGGGCGCAAAGTGCGCGGTCCTGCCATTGGTCCGTGGTCAGCGGCAGGGGTTCGGGTTCGAATGCGGCTGGCGCATCGGGAACCACAGTCAGGTGCGGACGGGCAATTGCCGCCGGCACCGAGCCAATGGTGGTGCGCGGTGTGCTTGTCATAACGCCCCGAAGGTGCTCATAAGACATGCTTCGTCCGCCTCCTCAGCTTTGATTTGAGAGAGTGAGTGATTCCCACTGTTCTGATGTACAGACAATTCGAACATGTGATCGAATCTCGGTCTGCGACACCGGAATCGGCCGGCCAACCGGGAAATGACACTGTTGTGATTAGACACGGGTTGACCTGCTGGGTCAAGCGTTACGGCCCATTTCCATATCATCTCGTGACGAAATTTCGGCGTTTCTGTTGTTTTTCGCGCCGCGGCGTGTCGATCACAGTGCGCAAAAACTCCCTTTTGAGGTCCTGAATTGGCTCGCATCGTCGTCGGGCCCCCGCTAAATCGCCCAACTCCTCAGCGGCCCGCGCTCGCGGACCGCATCGTCGTCGGGCCCCGGCTAAATCGCCCAACTCCTCAGCGGCCCGCGCTTGCGGACCGCATCGTCGTCGGGCAGTACTGTCAGGCAATGTGAAGGTCACCGTTCTGGTCGGTGGGGTCGGCGGCGCCCGTTTCCTGCTAGGGGTCCAGCAGCTGCTCGGGCTCGGTCAGTTCCAAACCCAACAGCAACCGGATACCCCGGACGCCTCCGCCGACAGCCACGAGCTAACCGCCGTCGTCAACGTCGGCGACGACGCCTGGATCCACGGGGTTCGTGTCTGTCCGGATTTGGACACCTGCATGTACACCTTGGGTGGAGGCGTCGACCCGCAGCGAGGCTGGGGTCACCGCGACGAAACCTGGCACGCCAAAGAGGAATTGGCGCGCTACGGCGTGCAGCCAGACTGGTTTCAACTGGGCGACCGCGATCTGGGCACCCATCTGGTGCGCACCCAGATGCTGCATGCCGGCTACCCGCTGTCGCAGGTCACCGCGGCGCTGTGTGATCGCTGGCAACCGGGCGCGCGGCTGCTGCCGGCCAGCGATGACCGGTGCGAGACGCACGTCGTGATAACCGATCCGGCCGACGACACTCGCCGGGCAATCCACTTCCAGGAGTGGTGGGTGCGCTACCGGGCCCAGGTCCCCACGCACAGCTTCGCTTTTGTGGGCGCCGAAAAGGCCAGCGCCACAACTGAAGCGGTAGCGGCCATCGCCGACGCCGACGTCATCTTGCTGGCACCGTCCAATCCGGTGGTGAGCGTCGGCGCAATCCTGGCCGTCCCCGGCATCCGCGGCGCGTTGCGGGCGGCCAGGGCCCCGATCGTCGGCTACTCACCGATCATCGGCGGAAAGCCATTGCGTGGCATGGCCGATGCATGCCTTCGCGTGATCGGAGTCGAATCCACCGCTGAGGCGGTTGGCCGCCATTACGGGGCGCGGCGGGGCACCGGAATCCTGGATTGCTGGCTGGTGCATGAGGGTGACACGGCCGAAATCGAGGGGGTCGCAGTGCGATCGGTACCCCTGTTGATGAGCGACCCCAAGGCGACGGCCGAGATGGTCAGCGCCGGGCTGGAACTTGCGGGCGTGGCGGCGTGACCGGCTCAGGTTTGACCCCGGATTTGAACAAGCCGCCGGGCGGCGACCATGGCACCGCGGCCACGATCGAGATCCTGCCCGTCGGCGGGTTCGGAGAATTTCGGCCCGGTGACGATCTGGGTGCGGCGGTCGCCGCGGCCGCTCCCTGGCTGCGCGACGCGGACGTCGTGGTGGTGACCAGCAAGGTGGTGTCCAAGTGCGAGGGGCGGCTGGTGCCGGCACCACGGGATGCCGAGGAGCGCGATCGACTCCGACGCAAGCTGGTCGACGATGAAGCGGTACGCGTGCTGGCGCGCAAAGGCCGAACGCTGATCACCGAGAACCGGCTCGGCCTGGTTCAGGCCGCCGCCGGCGTGGACGGTTCCAACGTCGACCTCGACGAACTGGCGCTGCTTCCGGTCGACCCGGATGCCAGCGCCGCGGCCTTGCGGACCGGACTGCGTGAGCGACTCGGCGTCGACGTCGCGGTGGTCATCACCGACACGATGGGCCGCGCCTGGCGCAACGGCCAGACCGACGCGGCTGTCGGCGCGGCCGGTCTGACCGTGCTGCACAGCTATTTGGGAGCCGTCGACCGGTACGGCAACGAGCTGCTCGTCACCGAGATCGCGATCGCCGACGAGATCGCGGCGGCCGCCGACCTGGTCAAGGGCAAACTGACCGCGATGCCGGTGGCCGTCGTGCGCGGGCTCACTGTGGTGGACGACGGCTCAACGGCCCGGAAACTGCTGCGACCGGGCGACGAAGACCTGTTCTGGCTCGGCACCGCCGAAGCCCTCGATATGGGTCGCCAACAGGCGCAACTGCTGCGCAGGTCGGTGCGCCGGTTCAGCGATGAGCCGGTGCCGCCGGACTTGGTCGAAGCCGCCGTCGCCGAGGCCCTTACCGCGCCCGCCCCCCACCACACCAGGCCGGTGCGGTTCGTCTGGCTGCAGACCGAGGAGACCCGGACGCGGCTGCTGGACCGCATGAAAGATAAGTGGCGCGTAGACCTTGCCGGTGACGGCAGGTCTCCCGACTCCGTCGAACGGCGGGTGGCGCGCGGTCAGATCCTCTACGATGCACCCGAGGTCGTCATCCCGTTCCTGGTGCCCGACGGGGCCCACGCCTATTCCGATGCCGCGCGCACCGACGCCGAGCACACCATGTTCACCGTTGCGGTCGGAGCGGCCGTGCAGGCCCTGCTGGTCGCGTTGGCGGTGCGGGGGCTGGGCAGCTGTTGGATCGGCTCGACGATCTTCGCCGCCGACCTGGTCCGTACCGAGCTCGAGCTGCCCCCGGACTGGGAGCCGTTGGGCGCCATCGCGATCGGCTATCCCGCGGAACCGGCCGGCCTGCGCGACCCCGCCGACGCCGGGGATTTGCTGATCCGCAAGTGATACTTGAGCCCATGAAATTCGCGGGCAAGGCGGCGGCGTCGGCCGACAAGGTCCGGGGCGGCTACTACACGCCAGTGCCCGTTGCCCGATTCTTGGCCAGGTGGGTTCTTGAAGCGGGTTCGCGAATTGTCGAGCCGTCCTGCGGCGACGGCCGAATCCTGCGCGAGCTCGCCACCCTCAGCAGCCAGGTCCACGGTGTGGAACTCATCGCGCACGAAGCGGTGAAGTCGCGAGAGTTCGCCCCCGTCGACGCCGCGAACCTGTTCACCTGGCTGGCCACGACCGAGGCCGGCGGCTGGGACGGGGTCGCCGGCAACCCGCCCTACATCCGCTTCGGCAACTGGGCCGCCGATCAGCGAGGCCCGGCTTTGGACCTGATGAGGCGCGAGCGTCTGCGCCCCAGCAGGTTGACCAACGCCTGGGTCCCCTTCGTCGTCGCGAGCACGGTATTGGTGCGCGACGGCGGACGGGTGGGCCTGGTGCTTCCGGCCGAGTTGCTCCAAGTCGGCTATGCCGCCCAGTTGCGCGATTTTCTGCTGAGCCGATTCTCTGAGATCACGCTGCTGACATTCGAGCGACTGGTGTTCGAGGGCATCCTGCAGGAGGTCGTGCTGTTCTGCGGTGTCGTCGGTGCCGGCCCGGCCCAGATACGCACCGTCCATCTCAGCGACGCCGACGCACTGGCCTCAATCGCAGAGGCCGGCCTTGACGTCGAATCTGCTCCCGCGCTCATGCACGAGAAGGAGAAGTGGACCAAATACTTCCTGGACCCCGCCGCGATCCAGCTGCTGCGCACGCTCAAGCAGTCGCAGGCCATGACCCGGCTCGGGTCCGTCGCCGACGTCGACGTGGGCATTGTGACGGGCCGCAACAGCTTCTTCACCTTCACCGATGCGCAGGCCCAGCAACTAGGACTGAAGCCGCACTGCGTGCCGCTCGTCTCGCGCAGCAGCCAGCTGTCCGGGTTGGTCTACGACACCGACTGCCGGGCAGGCGATCTCGCCGCCGGCCATCGAACCTGGCTGCTCGACGCGCCGCCTGATCCGACCGATCCCGCTGTGGCCGCCCACATCCGGGCCGGCGAAGCCGCCGGCGTCCACCGCGGCTACAAGTGCTCGGTCCGCAAGCCGTGGTGGAGCACGCCGTCGCTGTGGATGCCCGATCTCTTCATGCTGCGCCAGATCCACCGTGCGCCACGGTTGACCGTCAACGCCGCCGGGGCCACGAGCACGGACACGGTGCATCGGGTCCGGCTCAGACCATCTGTTGACCCGACCGCATTGGCCGCGGTGTTCCACAACAGCGTGACATTCGCCTTTGCGGAGATAACCGGCCGCAGTTACGGCGGAGGCATCTTGGAGCTGGAACCCACGGAAGCCGAGCAGCTCCCCATTCCCGCACCGGCGCATCCCGGCGCCGAACTCGCCTGCGACGTCGATCTGTTATTGAAGGCCAACGAGATCGAGAAGGCACTCGACGTCGTCGACCGTCATGTTCTGATCGATCAACTCGGCCTGTCAGGCGAGGTCGTGCGCGAATGTCGCGCGGCGTGGATCGCGCTTCGGGATCGCAGGACGAGGCGGGGATCTCGTTGAGCATCCGCGAGTCGGCGATCTCGATCCTCACCGACTGGCAGGCTCCGGATCCGGCCCAGGATTCGCTGCGGCACGCCGTGCTGGCCTTCGTGCAAGCCCGTACCGATGCCTGCCGTCGTGAGTGCGTACCGGGCCACGTCACCGCCTCGGCGCTGGTGCTCGACGACACCGGCACCCAGGTGCTGCTGACCTTGCATCCACGGTTGGGCCGGTGGGTACAGCTCGGCGGGCACTGCGACGATGACGATGCCGACATCATCGCCGCGGCGTTGCGCGAGGCCACCGAGGAATCCGGCGTCGCCGACCTGCGCATCGGGCCCGAACTGGCCGCCGTTCACGTCCACCCGGTGGTGTGCTCGCTGGGCGTGCCAACACGCCACCTCGACTTACAGTTCGTCGCGCACGCGCCGGCCGGCGCACAGATCGCGATCAGTGACGAGTCGGAGGACCTGCGGTGGTGGCCGGCCGCCGCGTTGCCGGACGGAACCGATCTCGCGCTGGCGTATCTGGTCGGCCGGGCCCTGCGCCACTAGCCGACGGTGACTGCAGCGTCACACTCGGCGAGGACCTAGACGTCGGACGAGTAGCGGATCCCGCCGTCGGGAATGGAGACGCCGGGCCACACCCGGGCGCCGCGCAGCAGCTCGCACCGGGCACCGATGTCGGCGCCGTCGCCGATCACGCCGTCGCGGATCAGCGCTCGCGGACCGATGCGGACGCCGAAGCCGATGATCGAGCGCTCGATCACGCTGCCGGCCTCGACCTTGACGCCATCGAAGATCACCGCGCCGTCCAGCCGGGCGCCGGGCCCGATCTCGGCGCCCCGCCCAACGACCGTGCCGCCGATCAACACCGCGCCCGGCGACACCGCCGCGCCGTCGTGCACCAACTGTTCGCCGCGGTGACCGCGCAGGGCCGGTGACGGGGCGATCCCGCGCACCAGATCCGCCGAACCGCGAACAAAGTCGTCCGGTGTGCCCATGTCGCGCCAGTAGGTGGAATCGACGTAGCCGCAGATCTTGACGTCCGGATCGGAGAGCAGGGCCGGAAACACCTCGCGTTCGACCGAGACCTCCCGGCCCCGCGGAATCCGGTCGATGATGTTGCGTTCGAAGACATAGCAGCCGGCGTTGATCTGGTCGGTCGGCGGGTCCTGCGTCTTCTCCAGGAAGGCGGTAACCCGGCCGTCTCCGTCGGTGGTCACGCAGCCGAAAGCCCGGGGATCACCCACCCGAACCAGGTGCAGGGTGGCGTCGGCGTGGTTGGTCTGGTGGAACACCAGCAACTGGCCCAGGTCTGCGCCGGACAGCACATCGCCGTTGAACACCATCACGGTGTTATGCCGCAGGTAGTCGGCGACGTTGGCGATGCCGCCGCCGGTCCCCAGCGGGACCTCCTCGGTCACGTAGTCGATCTGCAGACCCAGCTTGGACCCGTCACCGAACTCGGCCTCGAACACCGACGCCTGATACGACGTGCTCAGGATGGCGTGCTCGATGCCCGCCGCGGCGATCCGCGACAACAAATGGGTCAGGAATGGCAGCCCGGCGGTCGGCAGCATGGGCTTGGGCGCCGAGAGCGTCAGTGGCCGCAGCCGGGTGCCCTTGCCTCCGACCAGGACCACCGCATCGACCTGGGAGGTTGTCAATTCAACGCCGCCTTTCTGCCGCATTCCGTCTACGACTTCGCAGTGAACTACGCACCATCAGGCGAGAGCGCACCACCAACGAGACCCGCAGCGTCGCGCGCAGTGGGGCCCGCCACCAACCAGGATGCCGGTCGGCCAGAAAGATGTAGGTGCTTTTGTGGTGTGCCGCCAAATGGCTTGCCGGGTCGTACCCGGTGGAGTGGCCCTTGTGGTGCAGAACTTCGGCCGACGGCACGTACACGCTCTGCCAGCCGGCGTTGCCGAGCCGGTCACCGAGGTCGACGTCCTCCATATACATGAAATAGCGCTCGTCGAATCCGCCGACTTGGCTGAAGGCCGACCGGCGGACCAGCAGGCAGGACCCCGACAGCCAGCCCACCGTCCGCTCGCTGGGCTCCAGGCGCTCCTGGCGGTACGCCGTCGTCCACGGGTTGCGCTTCCAAAACGGCCCGATCACCGCATGCATGCCGCCGCGGATCAGGCTGGGCAGGTGGCGCGCCGACGGATACACCGACCCGTCGGGATCCCGGATGAGCGGGCCCAGCACCCCGGCACCCGGCCAGCGGGTGGCCGCGTCCAGCAGGGCGTCGATGCTGCCCGGGCCCCACTGCACGTCGGGGTTCGCCACGATCACCCAGTCATCATCTTCGTCTAACTGTGCGACCGCACGATTCACCGCGGTTCCGTACCCGAGGTTGGCGCCGGTGTCGAACAGCCGCACGTTCGAATAGCGCTCGACCGCCGCCTGTGGAGTTCCGTCGATGGAGCCGTTGTCGGCCAGCAGGACACTCACCGGGCGCTCGGTGGCCAGCGACAACGAAGCCAGGAACCGCTCCAGGTGGGGGCCCGGCGAGTAGGTCACCGTCACGACCGGCAGGACGTCAGTCACCTGTAGAGGGTAACGGTCGGCCGGCCGCGGCGGTGCTGCCAGATGCTGCCAGCGCCGCGACAAGTGCAGGGCGCCAGGGCCTTAGCGGTGTCAGGCCCGCCGCGGCGGACTGCCGGCTCGACAGCGCGGAGTAGCTCGGGCGTGGCGCCGGCCGCGGATTCTCGGCGCTGCTGACTGGCCGCACGCGGGCCGGATCAGCACCGCATTCTTCGAACACCGCGCGGGCTTGCTCGAAGCGGGAGACCTCACCCCCGTTGGCGGCGTGCAGGATCGGACCCGGCACGCGATCGTCGACGACCTGCAGCAGCGCGCCGGCCAGGTCCGCGACGTAGGTCGGTGATCCGACCTGATCATCGACCACGTCCACCGGGCCGTCCCCGGCGGCCAGTCGGCGCATGACGGCAACGAAGTCCTTGCCGGTGCCGCCGGTGTAGACCCAGGCGGTACGGACCACGATGCCGTCCGAGGCCTCCGGCAGCGCCGCCAGCACGGCCCGTTCACCGGCGAACTTGGTGCGTCCGTACACGCCCTGCGGATGGGTTTCATCGCTGGGCTCGTAGGGCCGGGGCGCGCGCCCCTGGAAGTCCGAGCAGTCGCCGTTGAACACGTAGTCGGTGGAGACGTGGATCAACCGGGCGCCGACGCGCGCGCAGGCGCGCGCGATGTGTTCCGGGCCGACGGCGTTGACCGCGTAGGCCCGGGCCTCGTCGCTCTCGGCGCCGTCGACGTTGGTGTAGGCGGCGCAATTGATCACCACGTCGCCGCCCTGGACGATCCGCCCGGCCGCGGCCGGGTCGGTGATGTCCCACTCGGACGACGTCAGCGCCAGCACGTCACGGTCCTGACCTGTTGCCAGCTCCGCCAGACACCTGCCCAGTTGCCCGGCAGCGCCGGTGATCACGATCCTGTCCGACATGTGTCGAGTCTGGCACGGGCCAGGCACGCCGCCGCTCGCTACCCGACAAGGAGCTGTGTCGCAAGTAACCTTGTGTGATGCCTGTGCAACGTGTGGTTCGTGTGGTCGCCACTGTGCTGACCGTCGCGGTCGTTTTCGGCACCGGG
>NZ_JBKQOI010000066.1:0-6686 GCF_052145595.1 Mycobacterium sp.
CCAGTGGTGAGGGCGGCCCGAACGGATCGGTGAACGAGGGCAAGTTCTTCAACGGCTACATCGACAGCGTCGAAGAGAGCATGAAGCTGTTCGACCACCTCGGTGGACCGGAGACCTACAACCACTACCCGATCGGCTGGGCGATGGCCTTCAACACGCCCTACAAGTTGTTCAAGCGGTACGCCTCGCACGAAGGCGGCATCGCCGACACGGCAATCATCTCGTGGCCCAACGGCATTGCGGCGCACGGCGAGGTCCGTGACAACTACGTCAATGTTTGCGATATCACCCCGACCGTGTACGACCTGCTGGACGTAACACCCCCCGGCACCGTCAAGGGCATCCCGCAGAAGCCGCTGGACGGCGTGAGTTTCAAAGCCGCCCTTGGAGATCCGGGCGCCGACACCGGAAAGCAAACCCAGTTCTACACCATGCTGGGCACCCGCGGGATCTGGCATCGAGGCTGGTTCGCCAACACCATCCATGCGGCCACGCCAGCCGGCTGGTCGCATTTCGACGCCGACCGCTGGGAACTGTTTCACATCGAGGCCGACCGCAGCCAGTGCCGCGACTTGGCCGCCGAAAACCCCGACAAGCTCGAAGAGCTCAAGGCGATGTGGTTTTCCGAGGCCGCCAAGTACAACGGGCTGCCGCTGTCGGACCTGAACCTCCTCGAAACGATGACGCGGTTCCGGCCGTACCTGGCGGGCGAGCGGACCAGCTACGTCTACTATCCCGACTGCGCGGACGTCGGCATCGGCGCCGCCGCCGAGATTGCCGGACGCTCGTTCGCGGTGCTGGCCGACGTGACGGTGGATACCACCGGCGCCGAAGGCGTGCTGTTCAAGCAGGGCGGCGCCCACGGCGGGCACGTGCTGTTCATCCAGGACGGACGCCTGCACTACGTCTACAACTTCCTCGGCGAGCGCCAGCAGCTGGTTTCCTCGTCGGCTGCGGTGCCGCTGGGCAGGCATGTGTTCGGTGTCCGCTATGCGCGGACGGGAACGGTGCAGAACAGCCACACGCCGCTCGGCGACGTCACGCTGTTCATCGACGACACGGTGGTCGGCTCGCTCGCCGATGTGACGACCCACCCTGGAACGTTCGGGCTGGCGGGGGCCGGCATCACGGTCGGCCGCAACGGCGGTTCGCGAGTGTCAAGCCGCTACAAGGCGCCGTTCACATTCACCGGTGGCACCATCGCCCAGGTCACCATGGACCTCTCGGGCAGGCCCTATCAAGATCTGGAAAGGGAACTAGCGCTTGCCTTCTCGCGGGACTGAACTGCCTGCGCGGCTTGGCGATGGCTTCCGTACCCGATCCGGTTGCGCCGAAGGTTCTCAAAAGCCCCATTCTCATCGCTACCTGGCTGCTAGCATCTGGCCCCGTGATGCCTCAATGACCACCGAGCCCTCGCCGCCGCCGGCGCCGTCTGGAGCACGGGACGGCAAATCGCAATAGCTTTCGGGATCGTGGTGGCCGTCCTGGTCATCTACGTCCTGTCCCTTCTTGCGGTGCACCTGTTGGCCAAATCGGCGCCCGCGCTGCCTGCGGTGGACTTCAGCAAGCTCGAGGCCGAGGACAGCGTTGTGCAGGTGCACGTCGAGAAGTTGGATACCGTCGCTAACCGCCTGACGGTGAATGCGCTTGTCTACCCGAAGGATTCACTGTACGACAAGAACTTCGGCGTGCTGACCACCGACGCGGCCGTGCGGCTGTATCCCGATAACGACCTGGGAGACCTGCAATACCCGGCAGGAAAAGCGCCGGCCCAAGTCAGCACCACCATCGTGGCGCATGGCGATCCCGGTAACTGGCCGTTCGACTCGTACAAAACGGAAGTAATCGCGGCCGACGTGTTCACAGGTTCTGGAGAAAACCGCGAAAAAGCTCCTGCCCGTGTGGAAGTGACCGGAAAGTTGGACGGCTGGGACGCTACGGTCACCCGCATTCACGATCCGGACGAGCCCAACCCGGACGTGCTAGACGACGTGACAATCACGCTGCAGAGGTCAAAGGGCCCGCTGATTTTCGATTTCGGAATCTGCCTGGTCCTTATCGCCCTGCCTGTGTTGGCATTGTGGGTGGCCATCCCGATGGCGTTGGGCAGGACGTCGTTCTTGCCGCCGTTCATAACGTGGTACGCCGCGATGCTGTTCGCCATTGTCCCGCTACGCAACATCCTTCCGGGCAGCCCACCATTTGGTTCGTGGATCGACCAGGCCATCGTGCTGTGGGTGTTGATAGGGCTGGTCGTTGCGATGACCTTGTTCCTGACAGCGTGGTGGCGAAACCGGGATCGAAATCAGCCGAAGAAGACCTGACACCCCTACTTCGGCCCGCACGCGCAGGAGCAGCTATTGCTCCGCGTTCGGCGCGCCCGCACCGCTGATCGCGTCCACGGCGCTCGAGACCCTTGTCTGGAACTCGGGTGACAGCGGGATGTAGCCGATTCGGTTGAGGTCGATCTGGCCGGGTCCGATCGCCGCCTGCAGGAAGGCTTTCACCGCCTTGGCCACGTCGGCGTTGGGGTATTTGGAGCACACGATCTCGTAGGTGGCCAAGACGATCGGGTAGACGTCGGGTTGGGCGGGGTTGTAGAACGACGAAAGGTCGAGCACGAGGTCGTTGCCGTTGCCGATGATCTTGGCGCCCCTGATGGTCTTGCCGACCGTGTCGGTGCCGATCCGCACCGGGCGTAACGATCGGCGGCTTGCCGGGGTTTTGATCTCGGCGGCATACAGCCCTTGCTGGAGCGCGAACGACAACTCGTTGTAGCTGATCGCGCCCTCGGTGTTCTTCACGAGCGCCGCCGTGCCGCCGTTGCCCTGGGCGCCGGTGCCGATGCCGCCATTGAACGTCTTGGTCACGCCCTGAGTCCAGGCTCCAACGGATGCGGCCTGCAGGTAGGACTGGAAGTTGTAGGTCGTGCCGGACGTGTCGCTGCGGTAGATGACGCGGATGTCCTCTGCGGGCATGGATGCGTTCAGCGCGGTGAGGGCCGGATCATCCCAGCGCGTGATGGCGCCGTTGAAGATCTTGGCCAGTGTCGGCGCGTCGAGCACCAAAGAGTCGACGGCGCCGAGGTTGTAGGTGATGGCCAGCGGGCCGAACACCACGGGCAGGTTCCAGGCGTCGGCGCCGCCGCATCGCTGTTTGGCGGCCGCGTATTGGTCGCCGGGCAATGGTGTGTCCGATCCGCCGAAATCGGTCTTGCCGGCCAGGAAGTCGGTGATTCCGGCGCCCGAGCCGTTGGCGGTGTAGTTCAGGTTCTGCCCCGAGCAGGCCTTGCGGTAAGCGTCGATGAACCTTGTCATCGCGTTGGCCTGCGCGGTCGAGCCGCTGGCCGTCAATTCCTGCTTGCCGCCGCAGTCAACCTTGGCGCCGGCGGTATAGGCCAGGGTCGCGTGGGAGTTGCTGCATGCCGAGAGCACCAGGACACCGGCAGCCAGCAAGCCCGCAGCGGCAGCTGATCGGTTCTGCGTCACGTTGATTGCCTCCTCGAAAGCGCGAGACGTGAGAAGTCTGCACTCTGCGCATGGTCTCGTGGACCACCACGGTGCCCGGCGTCGGCGGCGAGCTCGGTGTCGGGGCGCACCCTCGGTCACCCCGATTTCGACACACGTCGACATTTACAGCTATCGAATTAACAGGCAAACAAACAATGGGTGAACTGGTCATCAACCGGGCTGCGCGGCGACGGGATATTCGTTCGCGAGAGTTACCGCTGCCGACGCGGGTCGGCGAGAACGGTCCGTGGCCGAGGCACTAACATCTGTCCGCGTGTGGCCCCAGCAAACTTCTCGATGAACCTTTACGGAGGTAGCGACAGATGACCCATCAGGCTCCGCCCGCACCTCCGTCCGCGACGCCACCAACGCCCCCGCCCGCGACCCCGTCGGAGCCGAGGCGGAAGCGGCGCCTGATAATCGGTCTCGGCATATTGGTGGCTTTTGCCGCGGTCTACGCCATATCGCTGTTCGGCTTCCACACGCTGGCCAGGTCGGCGGGACCGCTCAAGCCACCGGACCTGAACGCGACCGACGACACCATTGTGCTGGTACGCCTCGAGGAGCTGAAGACCGTCGCAAATCGCCTCACGGTGAAAGTACTTGTGATTCCCGAGGATTCGATGTACGACAAACGCCTCGATGTGCTGAAGACCGACACCGCCGTGCGTATGGACCCGCCGAACGACCTCGGAGACCTGCAATATCCGGCGGGCAAGTCGCCGGCGCAGGTCGCCACCACGATCGAGGCGCATGGCGATCCCAATAACTGGCCGTTCGACTCCTACACCACCGACACGCTCTCGGCAGACGTCCTCGTCGGCCAAGGCGACGCTCGCCAATACATACCCGCCCGCGTGGAAGTAACCGGGGCGCTGGACGGTTGGGACGTCAGCGTCCAGCGCGTCGGAGAAGCCAGCCAAGAGTCGGACCGCCCCGACAGCGTGATCATCACCTTGCACAGGGCCAAGGGGCCGCTGATCTTCGACCTGGGGATCTGCCTGGTCCTCTTCGCGCTGCCTACCTTGGCGTTTGCCGTGGCCATCCAGATTGCGTTGGGCAGGAGGAAATTCGTGCCACCCTTCGTGACGTGGTTCGCCGCGATGCTGTTCGCCGTCATCCCGATACGTAACTTCCTTCCCGGCTCGCCACCGCCGGGCGCTTGGATCGACCAAGCCCTCGTGATCTGGGTGCTGATCGCGCTCGTCGGCGCGATGGCGCTGTACATGGTCACGTGGTATCGACAATCGGATTGAAGCGCGTCGAATAACGGCCGTCCTACCCTGGATGGGTGCTCACCGAACTGGTCGACCTGCCCGGCGGAACCTTCCGCATGGGCTCGACGAGCTTTTATCCGGAAGAGGCGCCGATCCACACGGTGACCGTGGGTTCCTTCGCGATGGAGCGGCACCCGGTGACCAACGCGCAGTTCGCCGAATTCGTCGCCGCCACGGGCTATGTGACGGTCGCCGAGCAACCGATCGACCCGGCGCTTTACCCCGGCGCAGATCCCGATGGCCTGTGCCCGGGCGCGATGGTCTTCCGCTCGACGCCTGGCCCGATCGATCTGCGCGACTGGCGGCAGTGGTGGGAATGGGTGCCGAGCGCCAACTGGCGCCATCCGTTCGGGCCGGACAGCGACATCGCGGACCGGGCGGATCACCCGGTCGTGCAGGTGGCATATCCCGACGCCCTGGCCTACGCGCGGTGGGCCGGACGGCGGCTGCCCACCGAAGCCGAGTGGGAGTATGCGGCCCGCGGCGATTGCGCCGGGAATTCGTCGTGGACCTATTCGTGGGGCGACGAGGAGAAGCCCGGCGATCAACTGATGGCCAACACCTGGCAGGGCAGGTTCCCGTACCGCAATGACGGCGCGCTCGGCTGGGTGGGCACGTCGCCGGTGGGGACGTTTCCGCCCAACGGGTTCGGCCTGGTCGACATGATCGGCAACGTCTGGGAGTGGACCGCCAGCGAGTTTTCCGCACACCACCGGCTCGACCAGCCGCCGAAAGCCTGTTGCGCACCATCGGGGCCCGCGACGGCCCCGGATCCGAGCGTCAACCAGACGTTGAAGGGCGGTTCGCACCTGTGCGCGCCGGAGTACTGCCACCGCTACCGTCCGGCGGCGCGGTCACCGCAATCGCAGGACAGCGCCACCACCCACATCGGGTTTCGCTGTGTGGCGAATTGGGCGGCCGGCTAGCAAAGCTCGGCTGCGTCGGCGCCAGCCGGGGGTGTCGATCCCGGGCCCGGCAAAGTTAACGCCGGGTGGCCGGCGGGTGACGGAAGGCCCCTACGTGCGCAGACGTGGGATTTCACCGCGCAATCGGCGCGGCTATTCGCTAGCATCTGACCACGTGTTGCCCCGCCAAGCTGCGTTTCGTCGGTCTGTTCCAGTCCGGTCCCAGCAAGGACTGCAGCGCCCACGGCACCGTATTGCTCGCGGCGGCGACCGATGACCACCGAGGCCCCGCCGACACCGCCTCCGCCGCCGACGGCCGAGGATCCGATACCGGCCCCGCCGTCGGGAAAACCAAAGAGATCGAGACCTCGCATCATCATCGGCGTCGCCGTTTTGACGACTGTCGTAGCCGCCTACGCGCTATCGCTACTCGGCGTCCACCAGCTGCAAGAAGCAGAGGCCCCGCTTCCTCCACTGGACCTGAGCCAGGGCGGGGGCGATGCAACCATCGTGCAGCTGCGCCTCGAGGAGCTGAAGACCGTCGCGAATCGCCTCACGGTGAATGTGCTTGTTTATCCGGGGATTTCAGCCTACGACAATCGCTTCGATGTGCTGGCCACCGACGTTAACGTGCGCCTGTATCCAACGAGTGAGCTGGGGGACCTGCATTACCCGAAAGGAAAAGCTCCGGCGCAACTCAGCACCACGGTCGAGGCGCACGGCGATCCCGGTAACTGGCCATTCGACTCGTACCAGACCGAGCCGATCTCGGCTGACGCGTTCGTCGGTACCGGCGACAACCTCAAAAAGGTGCCCGCCCGTGTCGAAGTAACCGGAGAGTTGGACGGTTGGGACATCAGCGTCAACCGCGTTCACGACCCCGCCGCGCTCCCGACCTCACGCGGCTCCGACAACGGGAACGTCGTCATAACTTTGCGGAGGGCCAAGGGCCCGCTGATCTTCGACCTGGGCATCTGCCTGGTCCTCATCAGCCT
>NZ_JBKQOI010000067.1:0-6420 GCF_052145595.1 Mycobacterium sp.
GGGCCGATATCGCCTGGCTCGCAACGGAACGGGGGTGGCTGCACCACCGACGACTGTGGTGCACACGCGGTGGCCAATCCCGGCGACGCGCAACTAAATTCGTCGCAATCGACCGCAGAACCGACCAACGGGGGAGGAGAGATCTCATGACAAGCGCTTCCAGCGACGCGCGCCCCGGTGAGCAGCATCGGGTGCTGACCGACCTGATGCGCCCCCAGGTCGGCGTGGCGTCAACGGCATCCGACCGCTTCACCCCGGAGCTTGATCTGGAGCGTGACGATTCGGGTGGAGCTTCGGTTTCCGCCGACGTCCTCGCCCGGATCCGGAGCCCGCGCGACCTGCACGGGTTGTCGCGCGACGAGTTGACGAAGCTCGCAGCGGCGATCAGGGCATTCCTCATTGAGAAGGTGTCGGTAACAGGAGGGCACCTTGGCCCGAACCTCGGTGTGGTCGAGTTGACCATCGCGCTGCATCGAGTATTCGATTCACCGCGTGATGCGTTGATCTTCGACACTGGGCATCAGGCCTACCCGCACAAGTTCTTGACGGGCCGCCAAGACGACTTCGACCATTTGCGCGCCTCCGGCGGCCTGTCGGGGTACCCATCCCGGGCAGAAAGCGAGCACGATTGGGTCGAGTCGTCGCATGCGTCTGCGGCGCTTTCCTACGCGGATGGGTTGGCCAAGGCGTTTGAACTGGCCGGCCGCCGAGATCGCCGCGTCGTCGCGATCGTTGGTGACGGCGCGCTTACCGGTGGAATGTGCTGGGAGGCAATCAACAACATCGCTGCCGGCAAGAGCCGTCGTGTGATCGTGGTCGTCAATGACAACGGCAGGTCTTATGCGCCGACGATCGGTGGGCTTGCCGATCGTCTGGCCAGCCTGCGGATGCGGGCTGGTTACCGGCGGGTCTTGGCCTCGGTGAAACGGGAGCTGACCGAGGTGCCGCCGCGGGGACGATCCACCTATTCGAAACTGCACGCCGTGCAGCAGGGATTGAAGGATGGGTTGAGTCCGCGGATGTTGTTCGCGGATTTGGGCATCAAGTATCTGGGCCCGATCGACGGACACGATATTTTCACGCTGGAGAAGGCGCTGCGGACGGCAAAGGGTGCCGGTGGCCCGGTCGTCGTCCACACGGTTACCCGCAAGGGAATGGGATACCGGCCGGCGGAGGAGGATCCGGCTGACCGCATGCATGCCTGCGGCCCAATCGATGCTCGAACCGGCAAACCCAAGTCACCCACTGAAGCCGTGCAGTGGACGGACGTCTTTGCCGGCGAGCTGCTCGAATGGGGCAGGCGACGTGACGACGTCGTGGCGATCACCGCCGCGATGCCGGGTCCGACCGGGTTGGCGGCGTTCGGCGCGGAGTTTCCGAACCGGATGTTCGACGTGGGCATCGCCGAGCAACACGCCGTGACATCTGCTGCGGGGTTGGCGCTCGGCGGCATGCATCCGGTGGTCGCGGTTTACTCCACCTTCCTCAACCGCGCCTTCGACCAAGTACTTATGGATGTCGCACTGCTGAAATTGCCGGTGACATTCGTTCTGGACCGGGCGGGCATTACCGGGCCCGATGGGGCCAGCCACAACGGCGTGTGGGACCTGTCGCTTCTGGGCATCGTGCCTGGCATGCGAGTCGCCGCCCCACGCGATGCTGCCTCGCTCCGCGAGCAGCTCGGCGAAGCGCTCGGGGTCGACGACGGCCCGACCGCGATCCGCTTTCCGAAAGGATCGGTTGATGCCGATATAGAAGCCGTGGAACGAATCGAGGGCGTGGATGTCCTTTGTCGCCCGCAAGATCCGGATGTTCTGCTGGTTGCGGTCGGGCCGCTGACCGCGATCGCGCTGACGGCGGCGGCCAAGCTGAGGGAGCGTGGTGTGGCCGTCGCGGTGGTGGATCCCCGATGGGTGCTGCCGGTGCCCGAGCAAGTGGTGAAGCTGGCCGGCGATGTGGAGCTGGTCGTCACGCTGGAGGAGTCGGGGCTACACGGCGGGGTCGGCTCGGCCCTGGCGGCCCGGATGCGCGAGGCGCGAGTCGACACACCGGTGCGCAGTATCGGTGTGCCTCAGCGATTCCTCGATCACGCCTCGCGCAGCGAGATCCACGCCCACCTCGGACTAACCGCCGACGACCTGGTCACCAGCATCAGCTCGTGGGTCGAGCGGCCCGCTGATGCCGATGTCGGCCGAGGCGAATGACAATGCACAGCAAAGCATCTGCAGCGGGACGGGGCGCGATGCCGACGCACGCGGGGCCTCCGGTGAAGCGAGTACTGCTCGCGCAGCCGCGTGGCTACTGCGCCGGCGTGGATCGCGCGGTGGAGGCGGTCGAGCGTGCGCTCGAGCGACACGGGGCGCCCGTCTATGTACGCAACGAAATCGTGCACAATCAGCACGTTGTCGCAACCCTCCGCGAACGCGGGGTGGTCTTCGTTAATGACACCGACGAGGTGCCGCCCGGTGCGGTGATGATGTTCTCCGCTCACGGCGTGTCACCGGCGGTGCGGGTGGCGGCGAAAGAACGGGGCCTGCAGGTGATCGATGCCACCTGTCCGCTGGTCACCAAGGTCCACAACGAAGTGAATCGTTTCGCGCGTCGCAACTACGAGATCCTGCTGGTCGGCCACGAGGGGCACGAGGAGGTCGAAGGGACCTGGGGGGAGGCCCCAAACCATGTACAGGTGGTGGACGGAACCGACTCAGTCGACGACGTTGTGGTGCGTGACGAGTCCAAGCTGGTGTGGTTGTCGCAGACCACGTTGAGCGTCGATGAGACCATGGCCACGGTCGAACGGCTGCGGCACAGATTTCCATCGCTGCAAGATCCGCCCAGCGACGACATCTGTTACGCCACGCAGAACCGCCAAGCGGCCGTGAAAACGCTAGCGCCGCAATGCGATCTGGTCATTGTGGTCGGGTCGCAAAACTCGTCCAACTCCGTCCGCCTGGTCGAAGTCGCGCTTCAGGCCGGCGTACCGGAAGCGTATCGCGTCGATCATGCCGGTGAAATCGATCTGTGCTGGCTCGACGATGTGTCGACAGTCGGAGTCACCTCTGGCGCATCGGTTCCGGAGATCTTGGTGCGGGATGTGCTGACGCTATTAGCGCACAACGGATTCACCGACGTACAGCCGGTGCATACCGCTGAAGAAACCGTGGTCTTCGCACCACCGCGAGAACTACGCAAGTGAGAGGATAACGATGACCTCAGTAACGTCGCTGGGAATACCCGGGTTGCCCGGTCGATCCGCCGGGCTGGCGCCACGGCGCAAGACAAGGCAACTCAAGCTGGGCAAGGTGCGAGTCGGCAGCGACCACCCCGTGTCGGTGCAATCGATGACCACAACAAGAACGCATGACGTCAACGCCACATTGCAGCAGATCGCCGAGCTGACGGCGTCGGGGTGCGACATCGTGCGGGTCGCCTGTCCGCGGCAAGAGGACGCGGACGCGCTGGCCACTATCGCCAAGAAGTCGCCGATCCCTGTCATCGCGGACATCCATTTCCAACCCAAGTACATCTTCGCCGCCATCGACGCCGGATGTTCTGCGGTGCGCGTCAACCCCGGAAACATCAAGGAGTTCGACGGTCGAGTCAAGGAAGTCGCGAAAGCCGCTGCAGCGGCGGGTATCCCAATCCGCATTGGAGTGAATGCCGGCTCCTTGGACAAGCGACTGCTGCACAAATACGCCAAACCCACCGCCGAAGCCCTGGTCGAATCCGCGCTGTGGGAGGCCAGCCTGTTTGAGAACCACGGGTTCGGTGACATCAAGATATCGGTGAAGCACAGTGACCCTGTGGTGATGGTGAACGCCTATCGCAACCTTGCCGCGCAATGCGACTACCCCTTGCACCTAGGCGTCACCGAGGCCGGACCGGCATTCCAGGGCACAATCAAGTCAGCGGTCGCGTTCGCCGCACTCCTCAGCGAGGGCATCGGCGACACAATCCGCGTTTCGCTGTCGGCGCCGCCTATCGAGGAAGTGAAGGTCGGCACCCAAATCCTGCAGTCGTTGGACATGCGGCCACGCAAACTCGAGATCGTCTCGTGCCCCTCGTGCGGCCGCGCCCAAGTCGATGTATACCGCTTGGCAAACGAGGTTACCGCCGGCCTGGAAGGACTCGACACTCCGCTTCGAGTCGCGGTCATGGGATGCGTCGTCAACGGACCGGGCGAGGCACGTGAAGCCGATCTCGGGGTGGCTTCCGGTAATGGCAAAGGCCAGATCTTCGTCAAGGGCGAGGTAATCAAGACGGTGCCAGAGGCCAAGATTGTCGAAACGCTGATCGAGGAGGCCCTGCGGATCGCGGACAGCTCCTCCGGCGGCCGAGCGGGGTCAGAACTTAGCCAAGACCGCTTGAGAGGGGATGGCACGGAAAAATGAACGTGTTAGAAGGAATCGCTCGACTTGCCATCGCGGCGCCGCGGCGGATCATCGCGGTCGCATTGCTGGTCATGGTGGGCGCTGGCATCTTTGGCATCCCGGTATCTAAGAGCTTGTCCGCCGGCGGCTTACAGGATCCGACCAGCGAGTCCTGGCGGGCGGCTCGGCTGCTGTCCGAGAAGTTCGGCCAGGGCGACATGCACATGGTCATCGCTGTGACCTCCGAGGCCGGCGCCCAAAGTCCAGCCGCGCGCGCCGTCGGCGCCGACCTCGTCCGCCAACTCCAGGCGTCGCCCCATGTCGCCGATGTCAACTCGGCGTGGACCGCGTCGCCGCCGGCCGCGGCCACACTGCTCAGCAAGGACGGCAAGACCGGGCTGATCGTCGCCGGCGTCACCGGCGGCGAGAACGGCGCGCAGAAGCACGCCAAGCAGCTGGCCGATCAGCTGGTGTACGACCGCAACGGGGTCACCGTCCGGGCTAGTGGCGACGCGATGACCATCGTGCAGGTCAACAGCCAAAGCGAAAAAGACCTGCTGCTCATGGAATCCATCGCCATGCCGTTGAGCTTCGTGGTGCTGGTCTGGGTGTTCGGTGGCGTCCTGGCGGCGGCGCTGCCACTGGCGGTGGGCGGGTTCGCGATCCTGAGTTCGATGGCGGTGCTGCGCGCGATCACATACGCAACCGACGTGTCGATCTACGCGCTGAACCTCACTGTCGCACTGAGTTTGGCGTTGGCCATCGACTACACGCTGCTGATCGTCAGCCGGTTCCGTGATGAACTCGCCGAGGGCGCGGATCGGAACCAGGCGCTGGTTCGCACGATGGCCACGGCCGGGCGGACGGTGCTGTTCTCGGCGATGACGGTCGCGCTGTCGATGGTGGCGATGGTGTTGTTCCCGATGTACTTTCTGAAATCTTTCGCCTACGCCGGCATTGCCGTGGTGGCGTTCGCGGCCGTTGCCGCGGTCATGGTGACGCCGGCGGCCATCGTGTTGCTCGGGGGCCGGCTGGACTCATTGGACGCGCGCCGACTGGGCCGCCGGCTGCTCAGAGGGCCGGAGCCGGCACGACGCCCGGTCGAGCAGATGTTCTTTTACCGCTCGACCAAGTTCGTGATGCGCCACGCCATTGCGATCGGCCTTGCGATCATCGCGCTGCTGTTGATACTTGGCGCACCCTTCCTCGGTATCAAATGGGGCTTTCCGGACGACCGCGTACTGCCCGACTCCGCGTCGGCGCGCCAGGTCGGTGACCAGGTGCGCAGCGGTTTTGCCGTCAACTCGGCGACCAACGTGACCGTCGTGATTCCGGACTTGACCAGGGTCACACCCGACGAACTCGGCCGCTATGCCGTGCGGCTGTCGCAGGTTCCGGACGTGTCATCGGTGTCTGCACCGGGCGGCACGTTTGTAGCCGGCTCGCTGGTCGGGCCGCCGTCGGCGGCAGCGATCAAGGACGGCAGCGCGTTTTTCACGGTTGGCAGCACCGCGCCACTGTTCTCAGAGGCTTCAAAGATCCAGTTGGACCGGTTGCACGCCGTCATCGGTCCCGGCGGCCAACACGTACAGATGACCGGAATAGCGCAGATCAGCCGCGATAGTTGCGACGCGATCACCTCACGGCTGCCCGCCGTGCTGGCGGTGATCGCCGCGATCACGTTCGTGCTGCTGTTCTTGCTGACCGGCAGCGTGGTGTTGCCGTTGAAGGCGTTGCTGCTCAACGTCTTATCGCTTTCCGCTACCTTCGGTGCTCTGGTGTGGATCTTCCAGGACGGTCATCTGGGCGCGTTCGGCACCACCGCTACCGGGACGCTGGTCGCCACTATCCCGGTGCTGTTGTTCTGCATCGCATTTGGACTGTCGATGGACTACGAGGTGTTTCTGGTTTCGCGCATCCGCGAGTACTGGTTGATGTCCGGACGCCCTAGTGCCGATAACGATGAAAGCGTCGCGCTGGGCCTGGCCCGCACCGGGCGGGTGGTGACAGCCGCCGCGCTGGTGATGTCCATTTCGTTCGCCGCGTTGAT
>NZ_JBKQOI010000068.1:0-29232 GCF_052145595.1 Mycobacterium sp.
GAATCGATCAGGTGTTAGCGTGCCGCCATGGCAATACCTGCCGGCGATGACGGCCAACGACCGGGCGCTTTTTCCTGGAATGCACCCGTTGTCGGCAGCGCCGTCAGACCACTCATGCACACCGGCCGCTACCTCGCCCAATCGTGGCGAGATTACCTCGATAAGGAGCCGGGTGGGCTTCCGATCGCACGACCCACTATCGCGCTGGCGGCGCAGGCGTTTCGCGACGAGGTCGTCCTGATAGGCCTGAAAGCGCGCCGCCCGGTCAGCCGGCCTGAGGTGTTCGAGCGAATCAGCCAGGAAGTGGCCGCGGCGTTGGAGTTTTACGGGAGCAGGGGCTGGCTGGACAAGCCAAGAGGTTTCTTCATTGATCCCCCGCCGCTTTCCGACATCACGGTTCTAAAGGTCAAGGGACGCAAACGCTCCTTCCATCGCATCTTCTTCGACAGCGGGTACGCGCCGGAGCCAGGCGAACCGGGCGGGGAACGCTGGCTGGGATACAGCGCCAACAGGCGTGAGTACGCACTGTTGCTGCGCCACCCGGAACCGCGGCCCTGGCTGGTGTGTGTGCACGGCACCGAGATGGGCCGCGCTCCAGTGGATCTCGCTCTGTTCCGCGCCTGGAAACTGCATGAAGAACTGGGTCTGAACGTCGTCATGCCCGTCCTTCCGATGCACGGCCCCCGGGCGCGCGGCCTGCCGAAGGGCGCGATATTTCCGGGCGAGGATGTGCTCGACGACGTGCATGCCACGGCTCAGGCGGTGTGGGACATTCGCCGGCTCTTGTCCTGGATACGGTTGCACGAGCCGGAGTCGCAGATCGGGTTGAACGGCCTTTCGCTCGGCGGCTACATCGCGGCGTTGGTCGCCAGCCTCGAAACCGGGCTAACGTGCGCGATTCTCGGTGTCCCGGTCGTCGATCTGGTCGCGCTGCTGGGTCGGCACTCCGGACTCGGCCGCGATGACCCCCGCCGTGACACGATGGAATTGGCCCAACCCATCGGGCGCATGACATCGCCCTTGTCGCTGTCCCCGCTGGTGCCCATGCAGGGCCGCTTCATCTACGCGGGTGTCGCTGATCAGGTCGTGCATCCGCGCGAGCAGGTGGTCCGCCTCTGGGATCACTGGGGCAAACCCGAAATCGTCTGGTACCCAGGCGGTCACACCGGGTTCTTCCGCTCGCGGCCGGTGCAGCGGTTCGTCGAGGCGGCGCTGCAGCAGTCCGGGCTCCTGGACAGCGTATCGACCGAGCGCACCGCTTAGCCGAGGACGAAATGCATCCGCTGGATCCACTCGACGCGGCGATGATGGCCGCGGAGTTGGTGTCCAACCCGATGCATGTCGGCGCGGTGCTGATCCTGTCGCCGCCCAAGGATGCCGGCCCGGACTATGTCGGCGAACTGCATCGTGAGGCGCTCGCCGGCAAGGATCCCATCGATCCGAGACTCCGTAGATATCCGCATCACGGTGTGGACACCGGCGGTCTGTGGGTCTGGCGTGACGACGACAAAATTGATCTGAGCCGCCATTGCCAGCGCCGCACGGTGTCGTCCGGCACCGGCGAATTCTGGCGGCTGATCGGCGAGTTGGACGCAGAGCGCCTCGACCGGTCCGCGCCGATGTGGATGTCGTATCTGATCGACGGGCTCGAAGACGGCCGATTTGCCCTCTATATCAAGGTGCATCACACCGTCATCGACGGTGTGGCCGGTCTCCGGATGATCACCGACGCGCTGAGCAGCGATCCAAAGCGGCGGTCGATGCCACCCTTTTATGCCGACCGCCGTCATGAATCCGCGCCGCCGCCGGCATCGACCGCGCTGATGTCTCGGCTGGTCGCACCGCTACGGTCGCTGGTTGGCACGGCGGTGTCGAGCGCCGGCCTGATCGAGCGGGTCATCACGGGTGAGGCATCGACCGTGTTCGACAGCCTGATCGGGCACACGACCGTGCTGCCCTTCGGAGCGCCCTTCACGCGGTTCAACGGTCATCTCGGGCCCGAGCGTGCGGTCTCGGGGGCCAGTTGGGCGAAGGATCGCATCCAAGCCGTGCAACAGGCCACGGGTGTGTCCGGCAATGACGTGGTCACCGCCATGGTGGCCGGCGCTGTGCGCCGCTGGTTGGGTGATCGCGGCGAACTGCCCAAGCAGTCACTGGTGGCCGCCTGCCCGATCACGGTGCGCGATCGCGAGCATGATGGGGCAAACGACCTGCACGGCAACATGTTCGGCCTGTGGCTGTGCCCGTTGGGAACGCACCTGGATGACCCGCTTGCGCGACTGGATTTGATCCACCGGTCGATGTCGGAAGGAAAGCAGTGGGTAGCCAAACGGGGATCGGCGGCATCGCTGCTAACGACCGCCGGGAGCATCGCCGCGACCGTGGTCTTTCCGCTGCTGCCGTTCACGCCGAAAATCCGTACCGGATACAACCTGCCGATTTCGCATGTTCCCGGCCCTCGCGCCGAAATGTATTGGAACGGCGCGCGTGTCGAGGAGATTTACCCGGTGTCGACCGTCTATGACGGTCAGGCACTCAATGTGACGACGTGCTCGTATGCCGACCGGATCGGATTCGGCTATGCTGCGGGCGCCGAGCTGGTGCCCGACATCGACACGCTGATACCGCTCACCGAGGAGTGTCTGACCGAACTCGAAGCCGCTGTGGGGGCCTTTGGGTGACCGACGGCGGTGCCGGCAATTGCCGAACGAGGTCCAATGGCCCTACAGAACCGCATGCCACTGGCCATAGGTTTCAGCGGTGGACGCCGGTGATCCCAGCTCACGGGAATCCCGGCGAACACATTCGGACGACAATCGCCGGGAATACAGACGGGGAAAGCCTGTGGCGTTTTTCAAGTTGGTCGCAGTCGACTTCGACGGCACCCTTACATCGGGCGGCAAACTGGCCTCAGAAGCCTTGGAGGCGATCGACCAAGCGCGCCGCAACGGCCTGGCAATCGTGCTCGTCACCGGCCGCGTCGGAGCCGAAATGCTTGCCGAGTTCCCACAGATAGCCAACCATTTCGATGCGTTGGTACTGAAAAACGGCGCGGTGATCGTGATCGACGGACAGACTCACGCGCTAGCGCCTCCGGTGGATCGTGACGTTGATGATGCGCCCGCCAATCGGGGGGTTCCGTACCGGCGCGGCGAGGTGTTGGTGGCTGTTGACGGTGAGCATGCCGCGGCCGTCGTCGAGGTGATCGCTGAGCTCGGAATGGACTACCAGATCATACGAAACCGGGCTGCGCTGATGGTGCTGCCGGCAGGTGTCACCAAGGGCACGGGGCTGGAAGCCCTATTGGCAAAGATGAATCTCTCCCCACACAACACGGTGGCGGTGGGCGACGCTGAGAACGACTTGTCGTTGCTCGGTGTCGCCGAGATCGGTGCCGCTGTGGCCGATGCAGTCTCGTCTGTTCGGCGATTTGCCGATGTTGACCTGGACGAACCGGATGGGGCCGGTGTCGCCGCGTTGCTCACGCTTCCGTATCTCTCCGGGGCAGAACGCTGGTGCCCGCCGCGCCGCTGGGTCGACATCGGAGCATTTGATGACGGAACCCCGACCCGGTTGCCGGGAAGTCAGGGCCGCATCCTGGTTACCGGACCCGCCGCGTCTGGAAAAAGCTACCTCGTGGGCCTGATGGCAAAGCGATGGATCCTGGCCGGCTACTGCGTTCTTGTCATCGACCCCGAAGGCGACCACGTGCAACTGCAGCAGGTCGACCAGGTGGAGGTCGTTGAGGGCAGCCACCACCTTCCCGAACCGGCCGAGCTCGTCAACACGCTGCGCCCACACTCCAGCGTGGTGGTGGATTTGTCGGGGCTGGCTGGGCCGAGCAAGACCGACTATGTGCATCGACTGCGGTCGACCGCCGAGGCGCACCGCGAACAGCATGGATTCCCACACTGGGTGGTCTACGACGAGGCCCATCTTCTCGGCATCGACGAGCAAGCACACTGGGCTCGCCGCGGCGGTTACGTGTTGTGCTCGTTCGCCCCGTCGTTACTGCCCGCCCACGAGATCGACAGCAGTGACGTCGTGCTGACGCTCACGAATGCCGACACCGCGACAGACATTTCTTCCCGACGGCGGGCCACCGTACGTTTCGGCTCAGCGCCACCGCGTGGGTTCACCATCGCAGAGCGCCGTACCACGCACGTACGGCACCGCCACAAATACGCCGATATCCATCTCCCCCCGGAGCGGCGGTTCTACTTCCACACCACTGACGGCGAAACCATCGCTGCGGCCGCAACGATGCATGACTTCACCAATGCGGTAAGACATCTCGACCATCAAGCACTCGAATACCATCTCGAACGAGGCGACTTTTCGCACTGGCTGGACGGCACCATCGCCGACAAGGACCTCGCGACGCGGGTGGCAGCCTGGGAGGACGCGCTAGAAGCCCGTCGCGCCGCCGATTTGGAACGCATACGCGACCAACTCGTGCAAGCGGTAGAGAAACGTTATCTGCCTTCGCAAGAAAATCACTGAACCAACAGACGAGTTCGGCATTGACGTCGGCCTACGATTCGGGACCTGCCGAAACACGTTCTGCCGCTTGCTCCTTGCTGCCGCCATCCGCCGGGCCGGTCCGCGCAGCCGTCGTGCCGCCGTCACCCGCCGAGCTCCCGGCAGCAGCCGATGCCGGGGGAGCGGCCGGTTCTGTGGCCGGTTGCGGGGGAGCCTCGATGCGATGGATACCCTTGCGGTCGTAGAACCAACTGACCACGGCGCCGAACACCAGGCCGATGGCGAGCCCGATCACGCCCACCATCAGCGCTCGCGACAGCCCGGCATCGGCACGACCGTCGAAGTACAGCAACGCCCTAGACCCCAGGAAAGCCTGGCGCATGGGCTCGAATCCAGCGAGCCAGCCGAAGAACCTCGGCGTGGCCTCCAGCGGAATGGTGGCGCCCGTCGACGGCAGGCCGAAGAAGAGGAAGACGAACAGGCTGATCAGCGTCCCCAAGGATCCGAGGGCCGCAATCAGCGACGTCGACGTGATACCTACGGCGGTGACGACGAAGGCGCCGAACAGCCACACCGACCACGGGTGCGGCACCGGCATGCCCAGCGCGGAGGCTATCCACAGGTACACCGCCGATGACGAAAAACCGAGCAGTAGCACCAACGCCCACTCGACCAGGAGCGTTTGCAGCCGGGAGACCCTGACCTTGCTGGCCAGTCGGTACCACGGTCCGAATTCCGCCGGCACATAGCCCAACAGCGCGTCGGTCGTCATGCTCACCACGATCGCGGCGCTGACCCCGCCGATCAGCAGCATCAACGAGAAATAGAAGGCCGACAGCCCGGCGCCGGTGCCGCTGGGCAGGGGGTTGTCGGCGACGGTCTGGACGTCGATCGGGCTGGTCAGCGCCAGGGACGCACCTCCCGGCGGGGTTGCTCCACCGTCCAGTTGTTGTAGTAGCGGCGTGAGCTTAGCGCTGGCCTTGGCGTTAACGGTCGCCATCGCCCTGTCCATCGCCTTCTCGGCAATGGCGGCGCCCATCGCGCTGGCTCGCGGGTTGGTCAGGATCGTGATGACCGGCTTGGCCGGTTGCCCGGGCTGCAGCGTGGCCTGCGGCAACGCCAGCAGTCGCTGCGTCAGGTCCTCCGGCAGCAGGAGTTGTGCGTAGACCTTCCCGGTGTCGAGTTGGTGACGTGCCTCATCGGCCGACAGCACCCGGAGATCGAACTGGTTCTTGTCCATGTTCGTCACCAGTCCGTCGGTGATGGTTTTGCCCGTCTGCCCGGTGTCCAGGTTCACGATCGCGATCGGGAAATGGCGCAGGTTGGTGGTCGGGTTGAGGATGCCGCCGAAATAGAGCATGGCGAACCCGGACAGCAGGGCCAGCGCGATGACGATCGGCGTCAACCAGAACCGCAGCTTGAGCAATACGCTGCGGCCGGCCGAGCCGGGTGTCTGGTGTTGAGGCATCGCGGGACTCCTTTCAAACTTCAACCGGCGACGGCTGTGCGCCTGCGGCACGGTGTTTGAAGCAGGCGCCTTCATCCCCAGTTGCGTTATGGTGCTTCGTGTTTGCCGTGGTTACCTGGTGAATCATGCGCCGGTCGGCGTCTTCGGCCTCAAGAAAGCTGGCTTCCAACGTTGTCAGCTGTTCCATCGCCGGTCACCTCCGATCCACAGTGATCGGCATCACTATCCGGGGCGCGACGCGAGGGTCGATAGTGCCGTTAGTCCCGAGGCGGTGGTGCCAGTGTTTCCAGGCTTGGGGCCCCGGTTGGTGGTAGGTGGTGCTAGTTGCGGGGAACGATGCCCACGTTGGCCATGATGCGGTCCAGGACGAGCATGGAGAGATCGCCGTCATCGGCCACGCGGGCAAGGCCGCGGCGCCGCAGGAAGGTGTCGAGGCGTCGGTCCGGCGACCAGCCGGCATAGATGGGACCGAGGTAATGCGAGCGCAGGAATTCCCGCGCAAGGGCGTCAACATCAGAATCGGTCAACAACGGTGGGTTACCACCCATATCCGTCATGCTCCTTTGTTCAGCCGGAACCGCCGCACCAAGTTACGTCAGACGAGGTCATTATTTAGTCACGCCCCGATTGCGGATAGGGTCCAAAGTCACCGATGGTGCGGGGGCTGCGGGTAGCGAGGCGGGCAGGCGGCACGCGCCCCGGGGCATGTTTACGTGGCCACGAGGACCCACGAGGACCAACGACCCTGGCGGACACGCGCACCGTCCACGAAGACTGGCGCCATGGCCAACGTGACGAGACGGATCACCGAGACGGCGGCGCTGCTCGCGGTGCTCTATGGCGCGCGACGGTACTACCGCAACTGGGGTGCAACCAAGGCCGAGTGCGAGATGCGACTGCCCGGCGACACGCTGGTGGGCGACCCGGCCGTTCAGACGACCGAGGCGGTGTACATCGACGCGCCTGTGGCTGCGGTCTGGCCGTGGCTGTTGCAGATGGGTCAGGACCGGGGTGGTTTCTACGGCTGCGAGCGGCTGAAGAACATGCTCGGCCTGCGCCATCAGGACGCTGATCGAGTCCATCCGGAATGGCAACAACTTGCGGTTACCGACGTCGTGCACCTGGCCCCCGAAGGCTGGATGGGGCTGCCCGACGGGGTGGCCTTGAGCGTTTCGGAGATCGTGCCCGGGAAGCATCTGGTGCTCAGTGTCGCGCGAGAAGAACTGCACTGGAATGCGGTCTGGTCGTTCCATGTCCTGCCGCACTGGGAGGACCGCGTTCGGCTGCTCACCCGGGTCAGGATCTCCCTGCGCCACCCGGGCGAAGTGTTTGCCATGGAACTGGTCAGGCCGGCGATTGCTCTGAGCACACGGGGCATGTTGCTTGGCATCAAGCACCGCGTCGAGCGACTAACCTCGACCAACTCGCAGCCGGCAGTCGAATTTGGTTAATAGCCTTCGTTCTTGACTGTTTGCTGTTCGCCCGCGACCGGGGCTTCTATCGCCCACGACCTGATCGCCGAGATAGCGCGGGGCGGGGGCGTGCGTGATTACCCGCACCTGCCCGCCGAGGTTCGGGCCGCGTTCCCCGTCAACCGGGGGTCCATTGGGCGGCCTGGGGAAGGACCAACGACTCTAGTACCGGCCACGGCGTCGCAATACCTTCGGCAACAGTTGATCTTGGAGGTTTACGGTGCGCGATGCGATCCCACTGGGGCGAATCGCCGGGTTTCCGGTAAGTGTCCACTGGAGCGTGCTCGTCATCCTGTGGTTGTTCACGTGGAGCCTGGCCAGCACGCTGCCCGGCGCCGTCAAAGGGTATTCGCCGCTGAGCTATTGGGTGGCGGGAGCGTGTGGCGCGCTGGTGCTGCTGGCGTCGCTGTTGGCCCATGAGCTCGCCCATGCTGTGGTCGCTCGCCGCGCCGGGGTGCCGGTGGGAAGCGTCACGCTATGGCTGTTCGGCGGTGTAACCACTCTGGGCGGCGAGGCGAAGACACCCAAAGCGGCCTTCCGGATCGCGATCGCGGGCCCGGCCACCAGCCTTGCGCTGGCGGCGGCATTCGGCGGGCTGGTCGTAGCGCTGCACACCGTGCGGGCCGCTCCCATCGTGGTCGGCGTTGCTAACTGGCTGGCCCTGATCAACCTGGTGCTGGGCTTGTTCAACCTGTTGCCCGGCGCCCCGCTGGACGGTGGCCGGGTTCTGCGAGCCATCCTGTGGCGCCGCCACGGCGACATCGCCCGCGCCGGCATCGGCGCGGCGCATGCCGGACGGGTGGTCGCTTTCATTCTGATCGCATTGGGATTGGCCGAGTTTGTGGCGGGCGCGCTCGTCGGTGGTGTCTGGTTGGCGTTCATCGGCTGGTTCATCTTCGCTGCCAGTCGCGAGGAAGAGAACCGGATCTCGACCCAACAGATGTTTGCCGGGGTGCGCGTCTCCGACGCGATGACTGCGCGGCCGCACACCGCTCCCGGATGGATCACCGTCGATGACTTCATCCAGCGCTACGTGCTGGGCGACCGTCATTCGGCGTACCCGGTTGCCGCCCAGGATGGTTCGATCGTGGGACTGGTAACGCTGACACAACTGCGCGATGTTGCGCCCGGCCGGCGTACCACTACCAGCGTGGGTGACATCGCGCTACCAATGCACGCGGTGCCGACCGCGGCACCGCAGGAGCCGCTGACCGCCCTGCTTGAGCGGATGGCATCAGCCGGTCCCCGCAGCCGCGCCCTCGTCGTCGACGGCGGCGACGTGGTCGGCATCGTGACACCGAGCGATCTCACCCGGCTGATGGATGTCTACCGGCTCGCCCAACCGGGACAGCCCATGACGGCGCATCCCTGAAAAGTCGAGAGGCATTGCAACGCAGGATGATCCGGTAGCGGATCGACGCCGACCGGGAGTTCGGGAAAGGTCCGGAGAGGAGTGCGGACGGTGAAACCGATCATCACGGGTATCGATGGTTCGCGCGCAGCGATCGCGGCCGCACTCTGGGGCGTTGATGAGGCCGTCAGCCGCGGTGTGCCGTTGCGCCTCATCGCGGTCATGAAGCTGACACATCCTTGCCCGAACGACTACGCCCGCGACCTTGCACATGCCGAGAATTCGCTTCGCGAGGCGAAATCTGCGATCGAGGCCAGTGGAAAACCTGTCCACATCGAAACCGAGATCCCGCGTGGTTCGGCCGGATCAATTCTGATCGAGGCATCCCCCGACGCCGAGATGATCTGCATCGGCTCCGTCGGGATCGGGCGCTACGCCCGTTCGATGCTGGGTTCGACGGCAACCGAGCTCGCCGAACAGGCGCATTGCACTGTGGCGGTTCTACGTACCGAACTCGACCACCCACCGCCCGACATCAACTGGATCGTGGTCCGCATGACCGACGCACCCGACAACGATGCCGTCGTCAAATACGCTGCGTGGGAAGCGAAGTTACGCAGGGCGCCCATGCTCGTCCTCGGTGGCCCACCAGAGGACCTTACCGACCACTCGGACGGCAGGTTCGAACGTCGGATACAGGATTGGCGGCATCGCCACCCCCAGGTGCGCGTCTACCCGATCACCACCAGGGACGGCATCGCCGGCTTCCTCAGCGCCAACAACGAACGAGTTCAGCTCGCGGTCGTCAGCGGCTCCGAGGCCGGTCAGCTGGCGCGGCTCGTTGGGCCCCATGGGCATCCGCTCTTCCGCCATCCCGAATGCTCGGTGCTTGTCGTCCGCTAGCGAGCGGCCCTAGAGAGATTTGGGCATCGATTGCACCGCTCGCGCGCTGCGACGGGTCGCCGATCTCAGCAACCATGCGTGTCTGGCGTGCGCGGAGTCATTCAACCGGCGTACGTCACCGATTTGCATGCACCAGGCTTCCGCCCGGACGACGCGACGGCCGCGCTGGACCGCGGTAGCGGGAGATAGTGACTTTCTCGCGCCGGGTGGATCTAGTCGACCGACTCGCGTGCCACGATCACCGGCACCCGCGCCATTTGGGCAACGGTTTCGCTCACCGATCCCACCAGCATTTCGGCGAATCCGCCGCGGCCCCGGCTGCCGACCACGATCAGCTGGGCCTCTTGCGACCTCTTGGCGAGTTCGCGCGCCGGCTGAACCTGCACGACGGTGCGGCTCACCTGCACGTCGGGATACTGCTCTTGCCAACCGGCCAGGCGCTCGGACAAGACCTCCTCGGCCATCGATTGTGTTGCCGGCCAATCGATTCCGGGCCACTCCGATACATCGAGATCGCTCCATGCGTGCAGGGCGATCAGCCCGACGCGCCGGCGCGAGGCCTCATCGAACGCGATCCCGGTCGCCAGCTCGGACGCCGGTGAGCCGTCGATGCCGACCAACACCGGCGTCTGGGCCGGGTACGGCGTCGACGCGTCCTCGTCGTGGACGATCGCGACGGGGCAATGCGCGTGACGAAGCAGCGCCGAGCTAACCGAACCGAGAAGTCGGCCGGGCCACCGCCCACTGCCTTGCGACCCGGTAACCACCATCTCCGCGTTTTTGGACATGTCGATCAACGTGGGAACGGCTGCCGACGTTAGGATTTCGGTTTGCACGCCGGCCGGACCGCCATGCTGGCAAGCCTCTTCGACCACCTTGAGCGCCCCGTCGACCAATCGGCGCCCGTGATCCTGCTGCCAACGCAGCACGCCGGCGGGCATCGGCGTCTTCAGCCACGTCGAAACCTCCGGTGAAACCGCATGCACGAGCGTCAGCGGGATGTTTCGCAGCTCGGCGTCGCGTGCCGCCCACTGCACCGCCACCCTGGCGGCCGGCGAGTCGTCGATGCCGGCGACGATTCCCAAATGTGAGTTGCGCGATGACATGGTCTGTCCTCGATTCGTTTGGCTTATTCGTTCGGGTCGCACCGAAGTCGGCTTGGCCGCTCGTGCACGACCGTATCGGAGGTGGCCGTGTTTCAGTCAGGGGCGTTTGTCACCAAGCGGACGAGCGAAATGCCCCCGGTTTAGCCGTTGGCCGGCCCGGTCGTCAGACCGCTTGCCGCGCAGGGTTTTCAGGAGGTATTTCAGAAGGCATTCCAGAAGGCAAAGCCCCCTTAGTTTACACAAATAAAATTGTGTAAACTCGCGCGGATGGCGTACGTGATCTGCAACTGAAGGAGCGTGAGCGACATTAGGTCAGTCGGAAAAGGCACCGGCCGCCGCCGTGAGGTGCTGCGGCTATTGCGGTCGTCGCCCGCCGCGATGAGCATCGTCGCGATCGCCGACGAGCTCGGGGTGCATCCCAACACGGTGCGCTTCCACCTCGACAGCCTGGTCGCCGACAGCCAGGTGGAGCGGGTCGAACTCGGCCGCAGGGGGCCGGGACGCCCGCCGTTGATGTTCCAGGCGGTCCGCCAGATGGATCGCGGCGGAACACGACACTATCGGCTCCTCGCCGAGATTTTGATCGAGGCCCTTGCCGCCGAACGGGATCCGCGCGCCAAGGCGATGGCCGCGGGGCGGGCGTGGGGCCAAAAGCTGGGTGCCAGCCTGCAATCGGCGCCGTCAGGCGCCACGGACGCCGAAGAGGACACCGAAAAGGCCACCGAAAAGGCCACCGAAAAGGCCACCGACCGCCTGGTCGGGGTGCTCGACGAGATTGGGTTCGCCCCCGAACGCCGGACTTGTGGCGGTGAGCAACAGATCGGCCTGCGACACTGCCCGTTCCTCGAACTCGCCGAAACCCGCGCGTCCGTCGTGTGCCCACTTCATCTCGGGCTGATGCAAGGCGCCCTGGAGAGCTGGGCGGCGCCGGTCTCTGTCGAGCGGCTCGAGGCGTTCGCCGAACCGGATCTGTGTCTGGCCCACGTCACGCCGGCCCGGGCCGCGTGAGCACCGGATCGGCGATCGTCGTCGCTGTTACCTTCGTTTGGCTCGGCATGGTGCTGGCCATCTCGTTTTTGGAAGCGCCGCTGAAGTTCCGCGCACCCAATGTCACGTTGCAGATCGGGCTCGGCATCGGCCGCCTGGTCTTTCGTGCGCTCAACACGGTGGAGGTCGGTTTCGCCCTCATCATCGCGGCCGTCGTGACGGCCGGCCCGATACCGGCGCGGGTCGCCGTGGCACTCTCCGTTGCTGTTGCTACCCTGGCAATTCAGTTGATCGCGGTGCGCCCCCGCCTGACCCGCCGCTCCGACCAGGTGCTCGCCGGATTGGATGCACCCCGCTCCCGGGCTCACTACTTCTATGTCGGCGTTGAAATGGTCAAGGTGGTGGCCTTGCTCGCAGCGGGAATACTGCTATTGAGCATCTGACAACGGGCTTTCAAGGTCGAAAGGGTCGATTATGGAATCCATCTCGTTGACCAGCCTCGCCTCCGAAAAGCTGGCCGAGGCCCAGCGGTCGAACAGCGGACGCGCCGCGCACACCATCCACGGTGGTCACACCCGCGAACTTCGCCAGACAGTGCTGGCTTTGCTCTCCGGCCACGACCTTTCCGAACACGACAGCCCCGGCGAGTCGACGCTGCAGGTGCTTCAGGGTCACGTGCGCCTGACAGCCGGTGCAGACGCCTGGGACGGAAAGACCGGCGATTACGTCGCGATCCCAGCCGAACGGCACGCCCTGCACGCGGTCGAGGATTCGGTGATCATGCTGACCGTGCTGAAGAGCCTTCCCTCGGTTCTCTAGCCGGATGCTATCCACGCCCTGGTCAAGCAGTTTCGGGCTGCGGGCACCGATCGTCAACGCGCCGATGGGTGGGGTCGCCGGTGGTCGGCTGGCGGCCGCGGTCACCGCTGCCGGCGGTCTGGGCATGGTCGGGATGGGCAGTGACGGGACCAGGGAGTCGCTGCAAACCCAGTTGCGGCACGTGCGCGGGAGGTTCGGCATCGGCCTGGTGGACTGGGTGATGCGCACCGAGGCGGGCCTGCTGGAGGATACGCTGGCTGCGCGGCCCGCCCTGTTGTCGGTCAGTTTTGGTACCGACCGGTCGTGGGTCGACAAAGCGCACGACGCCGGAATCGCGACCGCCACCCAGGTATACGACGGTCTCGGGGCGCGTCAGGCGGTCGACGCCGGCGTCGACATCTTGGTCGCGCGCGGCTCCGAGGGTGGTGGGCATGGTGAGGTCAAGCTCGGGACGTTGCCAGTGCTCGACACCGTTTTGGATGCCTTGGACGGCGCTGCGGTGCCGGTGCTTGCCGGCGGCGGTATCGCCTCGCCCCGAAGCCTGGCCGCTGTCCTGGCCGCCGGTGCGAGCGGGGCGTGGGTGGGTACCCGCTTGGCGGCGTGCCCGGAGGCGCTGACCGGCGACACCAGTCGCCGGGCGCTGATCGCCGCCCAAGCCACCGACACCGCCGTGACCCGGGTGTTCGATGTCGCCAAGGGCCTGCCCTGGCCGGCTCGGTTCCCTTCGCGGGTGCTGGCCAACGACTTCGTCGCCCGCTGGGCCGGTAGAGAGGACGCGCTTGATCCATCGGCCTGCGACGAACTGGCCGCGGCGATCGCCGCCGACGACCGCCGCATCGCGCCCATCGACGCCGGGCAGGGTGTCGGGATGATCCGTGACTACGCGTCCGTGGCTGAGGTCATCGACCAGATGTGTGCGGGTGCGGAAAGGCTGCTGGCCGGCTGGGGCCCTTAGGCCTCGCGGTCACACCGCGCGCAGGTACCGCCGCGCGATGACGCGCTGGGCCAGCTTCACCAGCGGCCCACCGGCCTTGCTCCACCAGGCCGCGGGCCGGGAGAACGCCGACACCTCCGCGAAGACCGCGGAGCTGGCCGGGTCGCGGCGTACGACGAAGCGTTCCTCGCCCGACTCCGGGTGGCCCGGCAGCGTGCCGTAGGCGAATCCGCGCATGTCGGGTTCGTCGATGACGTACACCACCCGGCACGGCGCGGGCAGAAAGCCCATCCGCACCAACACCACGGCGTCGACGACGGCGACCTCCGAGCTGGCCTGCACCCGCAGGCCGGATCCGCGCTGCATGCCCCAGTGCATGACCGCGTGGGCGGCCTGCTCGAAACGTTGCTGGCCCGTGCCGATTTGGCGCTCCGCGTGTTGATGGTCGTATCCCGCGGGCAGCTCGCCGGCCGCCGTCGCGCCCACCTCCCGGTAGGTCAGCGGAAGCTCCTCGAGCGCTGCTAGGTCCACCCGCTCAGCTTGCCACGCCGGGATGCGCGGCCGCGTTTGCGGCGTACGGTCGTAGAAGTGACCGCTAAAACTGTTGCCCAAGCATCCGGAACGCTCACCCTCGGCGGCGACCTGACCGTCAACCGGCTCGGTTTCGGCGCGATGCGCCTGACCGGCAAGGGCGTGTGGGGCCCGCCCGCCGATCGCGACGAATGCGTCCGGGTGTTGCGGCGCGCCGTCGAACTGGGCGTGAACTTCATCGACACCGCCGACTCATACGGCCCGTACATATCCGAGGACATCATTCACGAGGCGCTGCACCCCTACGACGGATTGGTGATCGCGACCAAGGCGGGGCTGCTGCGCACCGGCCCGGACATCTGGATCCCGCTGGGTAATCCGAGTTACCTGCGCCAGGAGTGCGAGATGAGCCTGCGCCGCCTCGGTGTCGACACCATCGACCTGTTTCAGCTGCACCGCATCGACCGCAACTTCCCGTTGGCCGACCAGGTAGGCGAACTGCTGACATTGAAGAACGAGGGCAAGATCCGCCACATCGGTCTGTCCGAGATTGACGTCGACCAGCTCACCGCGGCCCAGCAGGTCACGGAGATCGTGTCGGTGCAGAACATGTACAACCTGGCCTCCCGCGGCGCCGAACCGCTGCTGGAAGCCGCGACCAGCCGGGGCATCGGGTTCATTCCGTGGTTCCCGCTGGCCGCCGGGCCGCTGGCCGCCCCGGATGGCCCGCTGCAGCGCATCGCCGCCGAGCATGAGGCGACGCCGTCACAACTGGCGCTGGCCTGGTTGCTGAAACGCTCGCCGGTGATGCTGCCGATCCCGGGCACGTCCAGCGTCGCGCACCTCGAGGAGAACGTCGCCGCCGCCGAGCTCACCCTGACCGACGACGAGTTTCAAACCCTGGCGGCGGCCGGTGCGCAACGAACGGTCTGACCATGCGGCCTTCTCGCCGCCCGCGCGGATGACTTTCGTCCCCATTCCTCCCGAGGTTCCGCCGGCGCTCAACAGAAACGCCTGAGCGTTCGGAGGGCCCCATTCGGCTGCAGGCCGAAACCAAAACCGGGGCGTGGTTTGCCTGAGCTCAGGTAGCCGACACGCCGAGAGGTTTCGGTGAAACGTCGGAATGTTGTGCTGGTATCGCGATAAGCCTGGTCTTTCGACCGAGAGCCGAGGTGTCCTGAAGCCGTAGGGAGGCCAGCCATGTCGTTTGTGATTGCGGTGCCGGAGTTTTTGACCGTGGCGGCGGGGGACTTAGAAGGTATTGGCTCCGCGCTCGGCGAGGCCAATGCGGCGGCCGCGGGCCGGACGACGGGCGTGCTGGCGGCGGGAGCCGACGAGGTGTCGGCGGCCGTCACGGCTCTGTTTGCCCAGCATGCCCAGGCCTATAGGCGGTCGGTGCGCAGGCGGCGGCGTTTCATGCGCAGTTCGTGCAGGCCTTGACCGCCGGTGCGGGGTCGTATGCCAGCACAGAGGCGGCCAGCGCGTCGCCCTTGCAGGCCCTCGAGCAGGATGTCTTAGCCGTGGTGAATGCGCCCACCGAGGCGGTGTTGGGTCGCCCGCTGATCGGCAACGGCGCCAATGGGGGCCCGGGGCAGACGGGCGGGGCTGGTGGGTTGTTGATCGGCAATGGTGGCGCGGGCGGGAATGGCTTGCCCGGTCAGGTGGGCGGGAACGGCGGCAACGCGGGGTTGATCGGCAGCGGCGGGGCCGGTGGAATCGGTGGGGCCGGCGCAGCGGGCGGGATCGGCGGCAACGGCGGGCGGCTGGTCGGCGATGGCGGCGCCGGCGGGCAGGGCGGGACCGCGCTGGCGGGCATCAACGGCGGCAGCCCAGGGTCCGGGCGGCAACGGCGGCAACGCCCACCTATTCGGCAACGGGGGCCCCGGCGGGCAGGGCGGCACGGGCCTCGCGGGAGCCCAGGGCGTCAACCCCACCATCAGCAGCGGCGCAGCTGGCCCCGGGATTAACGGCGTCAGTTCCTCCACGAATAATGCCAATGCTTCCGGCAGCAACGCCGGCGACGGCGCCGATGGTGGACCTGCCGGCACGGGCGGCACTGGCGGGCTCGGCGGGGGCGCCTTCACCAACTCGGGTGAGGCGGTGGCGGGCGCAGGCGGCAATGGGGCTATTGGCGCAGCGCCCGGCGGTGCGGGTGGCGCCGGCGGCGCGGGCGGTCAAGCTCAGTCGGTCAACGGTGATGCCTTCGGCACCACCGGGAGTCTCGGCGGCGGGGGTTCCGGCGGCTCTGGCGGCATCGGCGCGACCGGCGGCAACGGCGGCACTGGCGGTGCCGGCGGCATTGGCGGTGCCGGCGGAACCGGTGCCAACGGTGGCCCGGGTGGCATCGGTGGCCAGGGTGGGGCAGCCATCAGCACGGCCGGCGGCATCGCCGATGGCGGCGACGCCGGCACCGCCGGGAACGGCGGTACGGGCGGTACGGGCGGCGCGGGCGGCGCGGGCGGCGCAGGTGGTGACGGCGGTGCCGCCGGGCTAATCGGTGACGGCGGTAACGGCGGCATCGCCGGTGCCGGTGGTTTGGGCGGCAGTGGTGGCCTCGGCGGTACGGGCGGCGCAGGGACCGCGGGCGGCGCCGCCACCGCGTCGGCCTCGTTTATCGCAACCGGCGGTCTTGGTGGTGTCGGCGGCGATGGCGGCACCGGCGGCAACGGAGGCAACGGCGGCGGTAGCGGCATCGGCGGTACGCACGGGGCCGGTGGGATGCTGTTCGGCCAGGCGGGCACCAACGGCACCGCCGGTCAGGGCGGCGCGGGCGGCGGCGGCGGCAACGGCGGCGGGTTGGGCACCGGCGGCACCGGCGGCACCGCGACAGGCGGTCCCGGGTCAACCCACGGCGGCAACGGTGGTAGCGGCAGCACGGGCGGCACCGGTACGGCCGGCCAGCAAGGTTGATCCGTCTGGCCGCCGGAGGCACCCGCACCGAGGTCTGATGCCTCGATCACCGATACGGTGTTCTGGTGGCCGGCGACCATCAGCAGCACCCTGGCGGTGGATTCAATCCACCCCAACCGACCACCAAGGGCGGCCCCGACTACGGCAGGTTCGTCGACGCCGTGCGCAAATTGCAGGATCACGCCCGTGCAGTCGATGCGCTCGACGAGGTGATCACCGAGGCCGCGGACCTGCTGGAGAAAGTCTCGCTGTTGCTGAGCCCGTTCGACGCCGACGAGTGGGAGTCGCCGTCGGGGCGCCGGATGGATCTGCCCATGCGCGGCAACATCCTGACGATCCCCATGTCGGCCCGCAAGGGTGACGATGGCCGCATCCATGGCTGGGCGCGCTTCGCCCGCTTTCACTTGGGACGCAACGGCGCCGTGCACGGCGGGGCACTGGGGATGCTGTTCGACACCGTGCTCGGCTTGACGTCCTCGGTGCTCACCGGCGGCCCCTACCAGCGCACCGCCTACCTCAAGATCGATTACCGCCACATCGTGCCGATCGAGAAGGAATTGCAGTTCGAGGCGGGGGTCGACAAGGTGGACGGTCGCAAGATCTTCGTGTCGGGCCGGCTGAGCGACGGCGACACCCTGCTGACCGAGGCCGACGCCCTGTTCGTGCGGCTCAAGCCTGGCCAGCCCTGAGGCGGGCTCGCACCGATAGCATTGGCATCGATCAATCAGGATCGATCGCCTGACCCGACCCTTGGAGAACCAACCCGATGAGCGCCGCCGCACAGCCCGCCCCAGCAGCCCAGATCCGGGTTCCTGCCGGGACCACCGCGGCCGCGGCGGTCGGTGAGGCGGGGCTGCCGCGGCGGGGCACGCCCGACGCGATCGTGGTGGTGCGCGACGCCGACGGCAAGCTGCGCGACCTGAGCTGGGTGCCCGACGCCGACGCCGAGGTGATCCCGGTGGCGGCCAACACCGACGAGGGCCGCAGCGTCATCCGGCACTCGACCGCACACGTGTTGGCCCAGGCCGTTCAAGACCTGTTCCCGCAAGCCAAATTGGGCATCGGGCCTCCCATCACCGACGGCTTCTACTACGACTTCGACGTGGCCGAGCCGTTCACGCCCGAGGACTTGGCGGCGCTGGAGAAGCGGATGCGCCAGATCGTCAAGGACGGGCAGCTGTTCGACCGGCGTGTCTACGAGTCCAAAGACCAGGCGCGCCAAGAGCTGGCCGACGAGCCCTACAAGCTGGAACTCGTCGACGACAAGTCCGGCGACCCCGACGTCATGGAGGTCGGGGGCGACGAGCTCACCGCGTATGACAACCTCAATCCCCGTACCCGCGAACGGGTCTGGGGCGACCTGTGCCGGGGACCGCACATCCCCACCACCAAGCACATCCCGGCGTTCAAGCTGACCAGGAGCTCGGCAGCCTACTGGCGGGGCGACCAGAAAAACGCCAGCCTGCAACGCATCTACGGCACCGCGTGGGAGTCGCAGGAGGCGCTCGACCGCCACGTCGAGCTGATCGAAGAAGCCCAGCGTCGCGACCACCGCAAGCTGGGCATCGAGCTGGACCTGTTCAGCTTCCCCGACGAAATCGGTTCGGGCCTGCCGGTTTTCCACCCCAAGGGCGGCATCGTGCGCAGGGAGCTGGAGGAGTACTCAAGGCGCAAGCACATCGAGGCCGGATACGAGTTCGTCAACACCCCGCACATCACCAAGGCGCAGCTGTTCCACACGTCGGGCCACCTGGACTGGTACGCCGACGGCATGTTTCCGCCGATGCACCTCGACGCCGAGTACGACGACGACGGAACCTTGCGCAAGCCGGGCCAGGACTACTACCTCAAGCCGATGAACTGCCCGATGCACACGCTGATCTTCGCCTCGCGCGGGCGCTCGTATCGCGAGCTTCCGTTGCGGCTCTTCGAATTCGGCACCGTGTACCGCTACGAAAAGTCCGGCGTGGTGCACGGGCTGACCCGGGCACGCGGGTTCACCATGGACGATTCGCACATCTTCTGCACCCGCGAACAGCTGCACGACGAACTCGCGTCGCTGCTGCGGTTCGTGCTCGAACTGCTCGGCGACTACGGGCTGGAGGATTTTTACCTGGAGCTGTCCACCAAGGACCCGGAGAAGTTCGTCGGCTCCGAAGAGGTGTGGGAAGAGGCCACCGCGGCACTGGCCGATGTCGCCCGGGAGTCGGGCCTTGAGCTGGTTCCCGATCCCGGCGGTGCGGCCTTTTACGGCCCGAAGATCTCCGTGCAGGCCCGCGACGCGCTGGGCCGCACCTGGCAGATGTCCACGATCCAGGTGGACTTCAACTTCCCGGAGCGTTTCGAGCTGGAGTACACCGCCCCCGATGGATCCCGCAAGCGCCCGGTGCTGATTCACCGAGCGCTGTTCGGGTCGATCGAGCGATTCTTCGGCATCCTCACCGAGCACTACGCGGGGGCGTTCCCGGCGTGGCTGGCGCCCGTTCAGGTGGTCGGCATCCCGGTCGCCGACGAGCACGTCGACTACCTGGAAAGTGTTGCCGCGCAATTGAAGTCGCGTGGAGTTCGCGTCGAGGTGGACGCCAGCGATGATCGGATGGCCAAGAAGATCGTCCACCACACCAGCCAGAAGGTGCCGTTTATGTTGCTGGCCGGCGACCGCGACGTGCAGGCCGAGGCGGTGAGCTTCCGCTTCGGTGACCGCACGCAGATCAACGGTGTGGCCCGCGACAGTGCGGTAGACGCCATTGCGAAGTGGATAGCCGATCACGAAAATGCTTCTCCCACAGCCGAACTGGTGAAAGTGGTCGGCGGTGAGTGACCTGTGAGCGAAGAAGAACGCGCACGCGACACCGACGACACAATCCTCGACAGAGGTGTCGGCCAGCGCGACCAGCTGCAGCGGTTGTGGACGCCGTACCGGATGAACTACCTGGCCGAAGCGCCGATGAAGCAGGACAACGGCAAGCCCGAGCAGCCGTTCACCGACATTCCGCAACTGTCTGACGAAGAGGGCCTGGTGGTCGCTCGTGGCGAACTCGTCTACGTCGTGCTCAACCTCTACCCCTACAACCCCGGGCACCTCATGGTGGTGCCCTACCGGCGGGTCTCTGAGCTCGAGGACCTGACTGATGCGGAGAGCGCGGAGTTGATGGCCTTCACCCAGAAGGCGATTCGCGTCATAAAGAACGTGTCGCGGCCGCACGGCTTCAACGTCGGCCTGAACTTGGGAACCTCGGCGGGGGGATCGCTGGCCGAGCACTTGCACGTGCACGTCGTGCCGCGCTGGGGTGGCGACGCGAACTTCATCACCATCATCGGCGGGTCCAAGGTGATCCCGCAGTTGCTGCGCGAGACTCGCCAGCTGCTGGCCACCGAGTGGGCGAAACAGCCGTGAGCGGCGCTCATGAGTAAAGCGCCGTTCCTGTCCCGGGCGGCGTTCGCGCGGCTCACCGCTCCGACCGCCAGGGCATTGCTGCGGGTGGGACTGACCCCGGACGCCGTCACGATTCTGGGCGCCGTCGTGGCGGTGGCGGGGGCTTTGACGCTTTTCCCGATGGGCAAGCTGTTCGTCGGCGGGCTGGTGGTCTCGTTTTTCGTGCTCTTCGACATGCTCGACGGCGCGATGGCCCGGGAAAGGGGCGGCGGCACCCGGTTTGGCGCGGTGCTGGACGCTGCGTGTGATCGCATCAGCGACGGCGCGGTGTTCTGCGGGCTGCTCTGGTGGATAGCGTTCGGCCTGCGGGATCGGCTGCTGGTGGTGGCGACCCTGATCTGCCTGGTCACCTCGCAGGTGATCTCCTACATCAAGGCCCGGGCCGAAGCCAGCGGGCTGCGTGGTGACGGCGGCCTCATCGAGCGGCCGGAGCGGCTGATCATCGTGCTGGCCGGCGCCGGGCTGTCGGATTTTCCGGTGTACCCGTTGCCGTGGGCGCTGCCGGTGGCGATGTGGCTGCTGGCGGCGGCCAGCCTGCTGACCTGCGCGCAGCGGTTGCATAGGGTGCGGACCTCGCCCGGGGCCAGCGATCCCATCGACCCCGGAAATCTGGGAACGAGTGAGCTGTGATCCTCACCCGGCCGGGCCTGGTGACCCGTACCGCGACGGACTGGACGTACGCGGCCGGCTGGATGGCCGTGCGGGCGATGCCGGAATTCGCCGCACGCAGAGCATTTGACGCCGGAGCGCGTTATGCGGCACGGCGTGGCGGGCCGGACCAGCTGCGCAAGAACCTGGCCCGCGTCATCGGTGTGCCGCCGGCCGACGTGCCGGACGCGCTGATGCGCGCCTCGCTCGCCTCCTACGCCCGCTATTGGCGGGAGGCGTTTCGGCTGCCGACGATGGACCTCCCCACGCTGGCCCGCCAGCTGCACGACTCGATTTTGGGGCTAGAGAATCTGGATGCGGCGCTGGCCGCGGGCCGCGGGGCGGTGTTCGCGTTGCCGCACAGCGGCAACTGGGACATGGCCGGGGTATGGCTGGCGCACACCTATGGCACCTTCACCACCGTCGCGGAGCGCCTCAAACCCGAGGCGCTGTATCGGCGTTTCATCCACTACCGGGAAAGCCTCGGTTTCGAAGTGCTACCGCTGTCGGGGGGAGAACACACCCCCTTCGAGGTGTTGTGTGACCGGCTGCGGGACAACCGGGTGGTATGCCTGATGGCCGAGCGCGACCTCACCCGCACCGGTGTCCAGGTCGAGTTCTTCGGCGAACCCACCCGGATGCCGGCCGGACCGGCGAAGCTCGCGATCCAGACCGGAGCCGCCCTGCTGCCGGCGCACTGCTGGTTCGAAGACCATGAAGCCCAAGGCTGGCGCGTTTGGATGCAACCGGCTCTGGATACCACCAGCGGTGACGTCGGTGCCATCACCCAGGCGCTGGCCGATCAGTTCGCCAAGAACATCGCCGGCCACCCCGAGGACTGGCACATGCTGCAGCCGCAGTGGCTGGCCGATCTGTCCACTGAAAGACGGGCCCTACAGGCCCGGCTGAGGGAAACCTGATGCGGATCGGGATGGTATGTCCCTACTCGTTCGACGTGCCGGGCGGGGTTCAGTCGCACGTCCTGCAACTGGCCGAGGTGATGCGCGCCCGCGGGCACGAGGTCAGTGTGCTCGCGCCGGCTTCGCCGCACGCCTCGCTGCCCGACTACGTCGTCTCGGCCGGAAAGGCCGTCCCCATTCCCTACAACGGGTCGGTGGCCCGGCTGCGGTTCGGCCCGGCTACCCACCGCAAGGTCAAAAAGTGGCTTGCCGACGGTGATTTCGATGTGCTGCACCTGCACGAGCCCAATGCGCCGAGCCTGTCGATGCTGGCCCTGAACATAGCCGAGGGGCCGATCGTGGCGACGTTTCACACGTCGACCACCAAATCCCTGACCCTGACGGTCTTCCAGGGGATATTGCGGCCGATGCACGAGAAGATCGTCGGCCGGATCGCGGTGTCCGACCTGGCCCGGCGCTGGCAGATGGAGGCGCTGGGAACCGACGCGGTGGAGATCCCCAACGGAGTCGACGTCGATTCGTTCGCCTCGGCACCGCGCCTGGACGGGTACCCGCGGCCGGGCAAGACGGTGTTGTTCCTGGGCCGCTACCATGAGCCTCGCAAGGGCATGTCGGTGCTGCTCGACGCGCTGCCACGCGTCGTCGAGCGTTTTGCCGACGTGCAACTGCTCATCGTCGGCCACGGCGATGAGGACGAATTGCGCAGGCAGGCGGGCGGATTGGCGCAGCACATGTGCTTTCTGGGTCAGGTGGACGACGCCGCGAAGGCGTCGGCGATGCGCAGCGCCGACGTCTACTGCGCGCCCAATGTCGGAGGGGAGAGCTTCGGCATCGTCCTCGTCGAGGCGATGGCCGCCGGCACTCCGGTGGTGGCCAGCGACCTGGACGCGTTTCGGCGCGTATTGCACGACGGTGAGGTCGGGCGGCTGGTGCCGGTCGACGACGGCGCCGCGCTGGCCGATGCGCTCGTCGAGGTGCTGGAGAACGACGTCCTGCGCGAACGCTATGCGGCGGCCGGCTCGGCGGCGGTCCACCGCTACGACTGGTCCGTGGTGGCCAGCCAGATCATCCGGGTATACGAGACGGTCGCCGGGTCGGGCGCCAAGGTCCAGGTGGCCAGCTGATGACATGGCTGATCGTCGCCGTGTTGATATTGGTGGCGCTGGTCGTCACCGCGGGCGGCGCCTGGGCATATCGGATCGCCAACCGGCTGGACCGGCTGCACGTCCGCTACGACCTGTCCTGGCAGGCGCTGGACAGCGCACTCGCACGGCGCGCGGTGGTGGCGCGTGCCGTCGCGATCGACGCTTATGGTGCGGCCTCCAAAGCCCGGGAGGGAGGGCGGCTGGTGGCGCTGGCCGACGCCGCGGAGGGCGCGCCCCGGCACGCGCGCGAGAACGCGGAGAACGAGCTTTCGGCCGCGCTGGCGATGGTCGATCCGGCGTCGTTGCCGACGGGCCTGATCGCCGAGTTGGCCGACGCCGAGGCCCGCGTGTTGCTGGCCCGCCGATTCCACAACGACGCGGTTCGCGACACCCTTGCGCTGCGTGAGCGATTCCTGGTGCGTACCCTTCGGCTCGGCGGAACCGCCGCGCTGCCAAGCTATTTCGAAATAGTCGAGCGACCGCACGCGCTGGCGCACGGCGACCGGGGTGTGCTCAACCACCGCACCTCGGCGCGGGTGGTCCTGCTCGACGACACCGGGGCGGTGCTGCTGCTGTGCGGGTCGGATCCGGCAATCACAGACGTCACCGCGCCGAGGTGGTGGTTCACCGTGGGGGGCGAAGTGCGGCACGGCGAGCGGTTGGCCGAGGCCGCGGCGCGGGAGCTGGCCGAGGAAACCGGTCTACGGGTCGCGCCGGCCGACATGATCGGGCCCGTCTGGCGCCGCGACGAGGTCTTCGAGTTCAACGGCTCGCTGATCGATAGTGAGGAGTTCTACCTGGTCTTCCGCACGCGGCGGTTCGAGCCGTCCATCGCGGGACGGACCGAGTTGGAACACCGCTACATCCACGGGGCCCGCTGGTGTGACTCGAACGACATCGCCGAGCTCACCGCGGCCGGCGAGCACGTGTACCCGCTGCAACTGGGCGAGTTGTTGCCCGCGGCCAACACGCTGGCCGACGCCGCCCTCGACAACGATGCCGCCGCCGGTGCGCCTCAACCCATCCGCTGACCTGCACACCGTGGGTGTCGTTAGAGGAGCCTCAGGGAAGTCCGGGGAACACATCGGCCAGTGCGTTGTTGACGCCTTGCACGGCCCCCTGCTGCAGCTCGGCGGCGACCGTGGCCGGATCGATGTTCGGGAACAGTCCGAAAGGCGTCGGCACATCCTGATAGGCGGTGCGGTCGTAGCCCAACTCGACGAGCACCCGCAAGTCCTGCTGGACAAGGTCGGCCATCGGGTTTCCCACCAAGGGAATGGCACGTAGCGGGTCCAGCAGCGGCAGATTCTGCGTGGGAATGAGGATGTAGGTCGTCTCGGTATCTCCCGGAGACACCGGCTCGACCACACCTGACGCAATTTGGGTCGGCGTCAGAGCGTCATACGCGGGGTGCACGAAAAAGAGGCCCGCGATGGCGTTGGCGTCCGCGAAGATATCGATGGGGTACTGCGGGAAGTCGGCGGCACCGTCGTATTGGACCGCGTAATCGATGGTGGGGTAGGCGTTGGTGGGAGTCGCGCCGAAAGTCGTGAAACCCAGAAACGGTATGGAGACACCGGGGATACGCGCGAGGAAGCCGCCGTCGGGCCGGTCGGGATTACCAATCAGCACAAAGGACAACTGGTCCGGTCCCGGCCGTAGACCGGCCGGCAGGGTTTCGAGATAGCGCATTTCCAGGGTGGCTACCGTGGCGCTTTGGGAGACGCCGAAGACGACGGTGGGGTTTCCCGCGGCATGTTGCGCCATGATCGCGGCATTCAGGTTCGTGACGCCCTGGGCCACCGACGCATCGAAGGTCAGGCTGTTCAGCCCGGTCAATGGAAAAAGCTTCTCGGGCGTTACCACGAACTGCGCGGTGTACGTCGAGTAAGTGAGGGTGATGAACTCCTCGGCAGTTGTTATTTCGACGCGCGTAGGTAGCGGGCTCAAACCGGTGCCGCTCATGATCAACGCGGTTTCCGTCGGGCTGCCCCCACCCACCTGGTTTTCGTTGATGAGCAGGACGCCGACGTTGCCGTTACCGGGGATCCCGAAGCCGATAAGTCTGTTGCCGGTGTTCCCGATGCCGATGTTCCAGTTTCCGACGTTGTCGATGCCGATGTTTCCGTTACCTGAGTTCCCGACGCCGATGTTTCCGTTCCCGATGTTTCCGTTGCCGATGTTGTCGACACCAACGTTTCCGTTGCCCACACTGAAGGTGCCGGCGTTCAAATCCAGGCCTATTGCCGGCAGCCCAGAGGCGGCGTAGGCGCTGCCCAGCTGGACCCGCAGGTTCTGCAGCAGCTCCTGCCACGGTGTCAATCGCGCGACCGCCTCTGAAACGCCGACGTGATAGCCCGACATCGCGGCCACGTCCTGTGCCCAGATCTGCTCATATTCGGCCTCGGTGGCCGCGATCGCCGGGGCGTTCTGGCCCAGTAGGTTGGATTCAACCAGCGACACCAGCCGAGTCCGGTTGGCGGCCACCACTATCGGATGCACGGTGGCCGCCAACGCCGCCTCGAAGGCGCTCGCCGCTAACCGGGCCTGGGCGGCGGCCTGCTCAGCCCGACCCGCCGCCGCGCTGAGCCACGTCACATACGGGCCGGCCACGCGTGTCATCGCCAAAGCTGCCGGGCCCTGCCAGGCCTTATCGGCCAGCTCAGAGGTCACCGACGCGAACGAGCCTGCCGCAGTGTGAAACTCCTCGGCCAAACCATCCCACGCCACGGCCGCCGCCAGCAGCGGGCCCTGGCCCGCACCGGCGACCATGAGCGCCGAATTCGTTTCCGGCGGCAACACGGCGAAATTCATCGCTATGTTTCCTTCAGTTGGCCTTCTCGGTAGCCACGACCGTTGTCAAAGACCCTATGACATGCCCGGCAGGAGCTTGGGGTTTCCTGGAAAAACTCGTTTGTTGGACACCACTAGACTGGTGCCCGAATTAATCGGGTGAAGGAGAGCAGTGGACAGCGCCGCACAGTCGAGCCAGGCCAACCAGACGGGAACGGCGCGGGTCAAGCGCGGCATGGCGGAGATGCTCAAAGGCGGCGTCATCATGGATGTCGTCACCCCGGAGCAGGCCCGGATCGCGGAGGGCGCCGGCGCGGTAGCCGTGATGGCGCTGGAACGGGTGCCTGCCGACATCCGCGCCCACGGCGGGGTCTCGCGGATGAGCGACCCGGACATGATCGAGGGCATCATCGCCGCGGTGACCATCCCGGTCATGGCCAAAGCACGCATCGGGCATTTCGTCGAAGCGCAGATCCTGCAGAGCCTCGGCGTGGACTACGTCGACGAGTCCGAGGTGCTGACCCCCGCCGACTACACCCACCACATCGACAAGTGGAAGTTCACCGTGCCCTTCGTGTGCGGGGCGACCAACCTGGGCGAGGCGCTGCGACGCATCGGCGAGGGTGCGGCCATGATCCGCTCCAAGGGCGAGGCCGGCACCGGTGACGTCTCCAACGCGACCGCGCACATGCGGGCGATCGGCGCCGAGATACGCCGGCTGACGTCATTGCCCGAGGACGAGTTGTACGTGGCGGCAAAGGAATTGCAAGCGCCCTACGAGCTCGTCGTCGAGGTCGCCCGGGCGGGCAAGCTGCCGGTCACGCTGTTCACTGCGGGCGGTATCGCCACTCCCGCCGATGCGGCGATGATGATGCAACTCGGCGCCGAGGGGGTCTTCGTGGGATCGGGCATCTTCAAGTCCGGCGCCCCCGAGCACCGGGCCGCCGCGATCGTCAAGGCCACCACGTTCTATGACGACCCCGATGTGCTGGCCAAGGTTTCGCGCGGGCTGGGCGAGCCGATGGTGGGCATCAACGTGGAGCAGGTCGCCCAGCCCCATCGCCTGGCCCAGCGAGGCTGGTAGGAATTGCGATGAGCGCTTGCGCGAAGAGCAGACGAACCTAGCGTGGCGATCGAGCAGATCCTTGATCTCGAGCAACTCGAGGTCAACATCTACCGCGGAAGCGTCTTCAGCCCGGAATCGGGTTTTATGCAGCGAACGTTCGGTGGCCATGTCGCGGGTCAGTCGCTGGTCTCGGCGGTGCGCACCGTAGACCCTGAGTTCCTGGTGCACTCGCTGCACGGCTACTTTCTGCGGCCCGGAGATGCCAAGGCGCCCACGGTTTTTCTCGTCGAACGCCTCCGCGACGGCGGTTCCTTCTGCACTAGGCGGGTCAGCGCCGTCCAGCACGGCAAAACCATCTTCTCGATGTCGGCGTCCTTCCAGACCGACCAGGAAGGCATCAACCACCAGGACGCGATGCCCGTGGCGCCGCCGCCCGACGACCTGCCCGGATTGCAGACCTTCAAGGTGTTCGAAGAGGCCGGATTCCGTCAGTTCGAGGAATGGGACGTGCGCATCGTGCCGCAGGAAGAGCTGCAGCGTCTGCCCGGCAAGGCTTCTCAGCAGCAGGTGTGGTTCCGCCACCGCGATCCGCTGCCCGACGACCCGGTGCTGCACATCTGCGCGCTGGCCTACATGAGCGACCTCACGCTGTTGGGATCGGCGCAGGTCAACCACCTCGACGAGCGCGAGCATCTACAGGTGGCGTCGCTGGATCACGCGATGTGGTTCATGCGGGCGTTTCGGGCCGACGAATGGTTGCTCTACGACCAGTCTTCGCCGTCCGCCTGCGGCGGTCGCTCGCTCTGCCAGGGCAAGATCTTCAACCAGTACGGCGAGATGGTCGCGGCGGTCATGCAGGAGGGTCTGACCCGCTTCGCGCGCGGATACCAGCGCCAGCAGCAATGATCATGTTGTGAGCGCGCCGAAGATCGGGGTCTTGGCGCTGCAAGGCGACACCCGTGAGCACCTGGCAGCGTTGCGCGAAGCCGGAGCCGAATCGATGCCGGTGCGCCGCCGCAGTGAGCTCGAGGCGGTGGACGGGCTGGTCATCCCCGGCGGCGAATCCACCACGATGAGCCACCTGCTGCTCGACCTCGATTTGCTCGAGCCGTTGCGGGGGCGGCTGGCCGAGGGGCTTCCGGCCTACGGCGCGTGTGCCGGCATGATCCTGCTGGCCAGCGAGATCCTCGACGCCGGAGTGGGCGGGCGGCAGGCGCTGCCACTGCGGGCGATCGATATGACGGTGCGCCGCAACGCTTTTGGGCGCCAGGTCGACTCGTTTGAAGGCGATATCGCGTTCGCGGGCCTCGACGATCCGGTGCGTGCGGTGTTCATCCGCGCACCCTGGGTCGAGCGGACCGGTGACGGCGTGCAGGTGCTGGCGCGCGCCGCGGACCACATCGTTGCGGTGCGGCAGGGCTCGGCGCTTGCGACGGCATTTCACCCGGAGATGACCGGCGACCGCCGCATCCACCAGTTGTTCGTCGACATCGTCAATGGACAAAGCTGAGCCGCCGAGCGTGGGGCCTATGGACGAATTCCAGGCCGGTCACGTACCTAGGGCCCACACTCGGCGGCCCACGTAGACTCGTCTGGCCAAGAAAGAGAAAGAGCGAGATAGGACTTCTATGAGCGGCCATTCCAAGTGGGCCACCACCAAGCACAAGAAGGCCGTCGTCGACGCTCGCCGCGGCAAGATGTTCGCGCGGTTGATCAAGAACATCGAGGTCGCGGCCCGCGTCGGTGGCGGTGACCCAGGGGGCAACCCGACGCTGTACGACGCGATACAAAAGGCGAAGAAGAGCTCGGTGCCCAACGAGAACATCGAACGCGCCCGCAAGCGCGGCGCCGGCGAGGAGGCCGGTGGCGCCGATTGGCAGACCATCACCTACGAGGGCTACGCGCCCAACGGCGTCGCGGTGCTGATCGAGTGCCTGACCGACAATCGCAACCGCGCCGCCAGTGAGGTGCGGGTGGCGATGACGCGCAACGGCGGCACCATGGCCGATCCGGGATCGGTCGCCTACCTCTTCTCGCGCAAGGGCATGGTCACCCTGGAAAAGAACGGCCTGACCGAGGATGATGTGCTGACGGCGGTGCTGGATGCCGGTGCCGAGGACGTCAGCGATCTCGGCGACAGCTTCGAAATCATCTCCGAGCCGGGCGATCTGGTCGCGGTGCGCACCGCGTTGCAGGACGCCGGCATCGACTACGAGTCAGCCGAGGCCAGTTTTCAGCCGTCGGTCAGCGTGCCCGTCGAC
>NZ_JBKQOI010000069.1:0-43781 GCF_052145595.1 Mycobacterium sp.
TGCAAGAACTTGAACCGGTGGTCGAGAAGAACCTGAACCGGCACCTGAGCATGCATAAGGACTGGAACCCGCACGACTACATCCCATGGTCGGACGGCAAGAACTTCTATGCGCTCGGCGGGCAGGATTGGGATCCCGAGCAGTCCAAGCTCTCCGACCTCGCCCAGGTGGCGATGGTGCAGAACCTGATGACCGAAGACAACCTGCCGTCGTATCACCGCGAGATCGCGATGAACTTCGGCTTGGACGGCCCCTGGGGCCAGTGGGTCAACCGGTGGACCGCCGAAGAGAACCGGCACGGGATCGCGCTGCGCGACTACCTGGTGGTGACCCGCGCGGTCGACCCGGTCGAATTGGAGAAGCTACGCATCGAGGTGGTGAACCGCGGCTTCAGCCCGGGCCAGAACCACCAGGTTCGAGACGACCTGTTCGCCGAGAGCCTGTTCGATTCGGTCATCTACGTCACGTTCCAGGAATTGGCGACCCGGATTTCGCACCGCAACACCGGTAAAGCCTGCAACGAGACCATCGCCGACCAGTTGCTGGCCAAGATCTCGGCCGACGAGAACCTGCACATGATCTTCTACCGTGATGTCAGCGAGGCCGGGTTTGAGGCTGCGCCCAATCAGGCGATGAAGTCGCTGCACAAGATCCTGCGCAACTTCCAGATGCCCGGCTTCCAGGTGCCCGAGTTCCGCCGCAAAGCCGTGTTCATCGCCGTCGGCGGCGTATACGACATCCGCATCCACCTCGACGAGGTCGTCATGCCGGTGCTGAAGAAATGGCGGATCTTCGAACGTGAGGACTTCACCGGTGAAGCCGCCGCGCTTCGTGACGACCTGGGGGTGCTGATCAAGGAACTCGAGGCAGCCTGCGACAAGTTCGAGGTGTCCAAGCAGCGCCAACTCGAGCGGGAAGCCCGCACCGGCAAGAAGACGACGGCATTCGAACTGCATAAGACCGCAGGCAAGCTGGTCTTCAGCCGTCGGTAGCCCGGCCTTGCGCATCGGTCCGATCACGCTCGCCAGCCCGGTCGTGCTGGCCCCGATGGCCGGCGTGACCAACGTCGCATTCCGGACGCTGTGTCGTGAACTAGAACAGTCGAAGGTCGGCACAATCAGCGGACTCTACGTCTGCGAGATGGTGACCGCGCGTGCGCTCGTCGAGCGCCATCCCGTCACGATGCACATGACGACGTTCTCTCCGGACGAGTCGCCGCGCTCGCTGCAGCTCTACACCGTCGACCCCGCCACCACCTACGCGGCCGCCAAGATGATCGCGGACGAAGGCTTGGCCGACCACATCGACATGAATTTCGGATGCCCGGTGCCCAAAGTCACCAGGCGCGGCGGAGGGGCGGCGCTGCCGTTCAAGCGGCGGCTGTTCGGCCAGATCGTCGCCGCGGCCGTGCGTGCCACCGAAGGCACCGAAATACCGGTCACCGTCAAGTTCCGCATCGGCATCGACGACGAACACCACACCCACCTGGATGCCGGCCGCATCGCCGAAGCCGAAGGGGCCGCCGCGGTCGCCCTGCACGCCCGCACGGCGGCTCAGCGCTATTCCGGCATCGCCGATTGGGAACAGATCGCGCAGCTCAAGCAGCATGTGCGGACGATTCCGGTGCTCGGCAACGGCGACATTTACGATGCCAGTGACGCGCTGACGATGATGGCCAGCTCCGGATGCGACGGCGTCGTCATCGGCCGTGGCTGCCTGGGCCGGCCGTGGCTCTTCGCCGAGCTGTCCGCCGCGTTCACCGGCAGCCCACCCCCGGCCCCTCCCACGCTCGGCGAGGTCGCCGACATCGTCCGCCGGCACGGCCAGTTGCTGGCCGCGCATTTCGGCGAAGACAAGGCCATGCGCGATATCCGCAAACACGTCGCCTGGTACCTGCATGGCTTCCCGGCCGGATCCGAGTTGCGGCGGGCGCTGGCGATGGTCAAGACGCTCGATGAACTCGACTCCCTGCTCGACCGGTTGGACGGCGCTGTCCCGTTTCCGGACGCGGCGACCGGCCCTCGGGGCCGGCAGGGTTCACCCGCCCGCGTGGCCCTGCCCGAAGGCTGGCTGACCGACCCGGACGACTGCACGGTGCCGGCCGGGGCGGACGTCATGCACTCGGGTGGCTGAGCCGGAACAGGCGCGAAATCGCGTCCGGAGCGATAACTCAGTACGATGTGAGCCTTGCTGCATTGCGCTTGGGCGGCGGTCGTTTCTCGGTGCCGCTGCACGAGCGCGACGAACGCCGTGCGACCCACGGGTAGCGCGGGTTGCAGCGCTGATAATGGCAGCGCTGCGCTGATACGTGCGCACGGACACCCCTAACGTCCGCATCAGAGCTTCGGAGGCCGGTAGGACATGAGTGACGGCGGCAATGACGCCACTCTTGACCCTCGGCGCACCCCCGGCGCGGGCAACGGCCAACCGGCCACCCCAAACCCGCAGCCGGCGCAGGGGGCCGCGCCGTGGGAGCGGTTCTCGAAACCGCCCTCCGATCACGACGTTCACCGCTGGCAGGCCGAGCAGGGCCTCGAGACCTCCCCGGAGCCCGACGTCGCGCCCCCCGTCGAGCCTATCGAATCCCAAGGATCCCAAGCAGCCGAAGGCGGAAAGGCCGGATGTCACACCAGCGGGGGACTCACCGTCGCTGACTTGATCGCCAAGGTCGGCGCCCAGATCAATGACCGGACCAGTCACCATCACGTGGCCTCCGACGCCGAAACTTCCGAGGATGCGTCGGAACTGCCCGTTGACCAGCAGGACACACAGGTAATCGAGACCCGGGCCTACTCGCTCGACGTCGTCTCGGAGATTCCCGACCTCGCCGACTACCCGAACGACGACGAGTCCGAATCCGGCGCGATCGAGGTGCCGACCACGTCGCGCCGGCTGCTGCGGACGCGCAGCCGGGCGTCGTCCGCCCAGGCCACTGACGGGGCGCCGGAGGCGCGCGACCCGAAACCCAAACGGCGCCATCGCCCGATCCTGCTGGCCGGGCGCTCGCTGGCGGCACTGTTCGCCGTGCTCGCACTGGCCCTGACGGGTGGGGCATGGCAGTGGAGCGCGTCGAAGAGCGCGCGGCTCAAAACCATCAGCGCGCTCGACCCGAACTCGAGCGACATACGCGACCCCAACGGGCAGTACGGCGACGAAGACTTCCTGATCGTCGGGATCGACTCACGCGCCGGGGAAAACGCCGATATGGGCGCCGGCACCACCGATGATGCCGATGGCGCTCGGTCGGACACCGTGATGCTGGTCAACATCCCGGCGAACCGCAAACGCGTGGTCGCGGTGTCCTTCCCCCGCGATCTGGCGATCACCCCGTTCCAATGCGAGGCCTGGAATCCAGACACCGGCAAGTACGGGCCCATCTATGACAAGAAGACCGGGACCCGGGGTCCCAAGATGGTCTACACCGAGACCAAACTGAACTCAGCGTTCGCCTTCGGCGGTCCGAAGTGTCTGGTGAAGGAAATCCAGAAGCTGTCCGGTTTGAGCATCAACCACTTCATCGCGGTCGACTTCGCCGGATTCGCGAAGATGGTCGATGCTCTGGGCGGGGTCGAGGTGTGCAGCAGCACCCCGCTGCATGACTACGAACTGGGAACGGTCCTGGAACACGCGGGACGCCAAGTCCTCGACGGGTCAACCGCGTTGAACTATGTGCGGGCTCGCCAGGTGACCACCGAGACCAACGGTGACTACGGCCGCATCAAACGCCAGCAGTTGTTCTTGTCGTCGCTGCTGCGGTCGCTGATCTCCGAGGACACGTTGTTCGACCTCAACAAGCTCAACAACGTCGTGAACATGCTCATCGGCGACACTTTCGTCGACAACGTCAAGACCAAAGACCTGGTGCAACTCGGACAGTCGTTGCAGGGTATGGCGGCCGGGCACATCACGTTCGTTACCGTGCCGACCGGCGTCACGGATCAGAACGGCGATGAGCCGCCGCGCTTGGACGATATGCGGGCGCTTTTCGATGCCATCATCAACGACGACCCGCTGCCGGAGGAAAACGACCAGAACGCAAAGAGTTTGGGAACATCTCCTAACTCGGGCCCGGCCTCCGGGCAGACGAATGCGCCCACCACCAAGAAGGCGCCGACGCCCACCGCGACCCCCGAGCCTCTGCACCAGCAGGTCACCACGACCTCGCCGCGGGATGTCACGGTGCGGGTCTCCAACGCGACCACGCAGAGCGGTCTGGCGACGACCGCAACCAGCCAGCTCAAGAAGAACGGCTTCAATGTGATGACGCCGGACGATTATCCGAGTTCGGTGAACACCACGACGGTGTTGTTCTCGCCGGGCAACGAGCAGGCCGCGGCAACGGTGGCGTCGTCGTTCGCCAATGCAAGGGTCCAGCGGGTTTCCGGATATGGGCAGGTCGTGCAGGTGGTGCTCGGCCCGGACTTCAACGCGGTCACCACTCCCGCACCCAGCGGCTCGTCGATGAGCATGCAGATAGAACGCGGCTCCGGCAACGCGCCGGCCAAGCTGCCCGAGGATCTCACCGTTACCAACGCCGCCGACACCACCTGCGAGTAACCACATTTGGCGCCGCCGCGCCCAACTTTTTCGGCGCCGAGAACGTAGGCTAAGCGGCATGCGGACCGCATACCATGAGCAGCTCTCCGAACTGTCCGAGCGGCTCGGCGAAATGTGCGGGCTGGCAGGGATGGCCATGGAGCGGGCAACCCAAGCCCTGCTACAGGCCGACCTGGTGCTGGCCGAACAGGTAATCTCCGACCACGAAAAGATTGCGACGCTGAGCGCCCAAGCCGAGGAGAGCGCCTTCGTGCTGCTGGCGTTGCAGGCGCCGGTCGCCGGCGATCTCAGGTCTATCGTCAGCGCGATCCAGATGGTGGCAGACATCGACCGGATGGGCGCGCTGGCCCTGCACGTCGCCAAGATCGCCCGCCGACGGCATCCCCAGCATGCGCTGCCCGAAGAGGTCAACGGCTATTTCGCCGAAATGGGCAGAGTCGCAGTCGAATTGGGCAATAGCGCACGAGAGGTGGTGTTGTCGCGCGACCCGGAGAAAGCCGCCCAGATCGCCGAAGAAGACGACGCCATGGACGATCTGCACCGCCACTTGTTCACGGTGCTGATGGACCGGGAATGGAGACACGGCGTGGCGACCGCCGTCGACGTGACGTTGCTGGGCCGGTTCTACGAACGCTTCGCCGACCATGCGGTGGAGGTGGCGCGGCGCGTCATCTTCCAGGCGACCGGCGCACTTCCCGACGACGAGAAGAGATAGCCGCCGCTAGCCGAACCGGCCGGAGATGTAGTCCTCGGTCGACTTCTGGGACGGGTTGGAAAAGATCTTCTCGGTGTCGTCGATCTCGACCAGCCGGCCGGGCTTTCCGGTGGCTTCCAGGTTGAAGAAGGCCGTCATATCACTCACCCGGGCGGCCTGCTGCATGTTGTGGGTGACGATGACGATCGTGTATTCCTGCTTCAACTCGCTGATCAGTTCTTCGATGGCCAGCGTCGAGATCGGGTCCAGCGCGGAACACGGCTCGTCCATCAGCAACACATCGGGTTGCACGGCGATGGCCCGCGCGATGCACAACCGCTGCTGCTGCCCCCCGGACAATCCGCCGCCGGGCTTGTCCAGCCGGTCCTTGACCTCACCCCACAGGTTGGCACCGCGCAGTGAGTGTTCGGCCGTCTCATCGAGCAGCTTGCGATTGCGCACGCCCTGCAGCTTCAAGCCGGCTACCACGTTGTCGCGAATCGACATGGCGGGGAATGGGTTCGGCCGCTGGAACACCATCCCGATCGCCCGGCGTACCCCGACCGGGTCGACACCCGGGCCGTAGATGTCTTGATCGTCGAGTAGTACGCTGCCCTCGACCCGGCCGCCGGGGATGACCTCATGCATCCGGTTCAGCGAGCGCAGCACCGTCGTCTTGCCGCAGCCCGACGAGCCGATGAACGCTGTCACGCTGCGGGGCAGAATGGATAGCGTGACGTCCGCGACCGCTTTGAACGACCCGTAGTAGATGTTGACGCCTTTGAGGTCCAACCGCTTGGCCACTTGAATGCTCCTGCCTACGACTTCCTGGGGGCACAGATTCGCGCGATCAACCTGGCCCCGATATTGATGACGGCGATCATAAGAATGAGGGTTAACGCCGCGCCCCACAACCGCTCCGTGGGAATGGGGCTGACGCCCGCGCCTGCCGACGTCTGGTTGTACATCATGCCGGGTAGCGATCCCATGAACCCGCGGAAAACGTTGTAGTTCATCGACTGGGAATAACCGACGAGGATCAGCAGAGGCGCCGTCTCACCCATCACTCTGGCCACCGACAGCATGACCCCGGTGATGATGCCGGACAGCCCGCTGGGAATGACGATTCGCACAATGGTTTTCCACTTCGGGATCCCGAGCGCGTAACTGGCCTCACGCAGGTCAACCGGAACGATCCGCAGCATCTCCTCGGTGGCCCGCACGATCACCGGCAGCATCAACAAGACCAGTGCCAACGACGCCGCCAACTGGGAACGGGGAAGCCCCAGCGTCGCCACACACAGTGCGTAGATGAACAACGCCGCCACGATCGAGGGCACCCCGGACAGGATGTCCACCATGAAGCTGGCCAACCTGCCCAGCGGGGTGCCGCCACCGTATTCGACCAGATAGATCGCCACCATGATGCCGATCGGGACCGAGATGACGGCGCATACCAGCCCCTGCAGCAACGTGCCGACGATCGCGTGGTAGGCGCCGCCGCCGGCGACGAATGCCGTCATACCCGCCTGCGAATGCGTCCACCACTCGGTGGACGCGATTGCCTTGGACCCCTTGGCGATGACCGAGCCCAGCACCATCACCAACGGCGTCAGGGCGATCACCATCGACAGCGTCACAAACACGGTCGCAACGATGTTCACCAGCCGACGACGCCGGCCGAGCCCCGAGAAGGTCCGCGCCTTGAGGGGGCGATCCAACATGGAGGTCATCGGCCGCCTCGTGTGCTCTCGGCTCCGACAACAGCGCCCCGTGCCAGGGCGTCGATCAGGAAGGTGAGCACGAAAAGGACCAGTCCCGCGGCGATATACGCGCCGGACTTGTATTGATCACCGAATTCCGACGCGGTGGCCGCGATCTTGGTCGCGAAGGTGGAGCCGCCGTCGAACAACGACCAGCCGAACGCGGCTTGGGTGCCCCGCAAGATGATCAGCAGCGCGAGCGTCTCGCCCAGGGCGCGGCCCAGGCCGAGCATCGCGCCGCTGATGTATCCGGACCGCCCGAATGGCAGCACGGTTGTCGTGACCACTTCCCAGCGGGTGGCGCCGAGTGCCAGCGCGGCCTCGATCTGGTCCTGCGGTGTCTGGATGAACACTTCGCGCGTGACCGCGGTGATGATCGGCAGGATCATCACCGCCAACACGATCCCGCCGGTAAAGATCGTGCCGCCACCGGCCAGCGACGTGTTGCCACTGGCGAACAGGAAGCACCAGCCCAATGTGTGATTCAGCCAGGTCGCGATGGGTCGCAGCTGCGGTGCCAGTACGTGCAGGCCCCACACGCCGTAGACGATCGAGGGAACCGCGGCCAGCAGGTCGACCGCGTAGGCCAGCCCACCGGCGACCCGCCGCGGCGCGTACTGCGTGATGAAGATGGCGACGCCGAGGGCGATCGGCATAGCCACGATCAATGCGAACAACGACACGAACACGGTCACCTGCGCCAGATCACGGATGCCGAAGTGCATCGCCGAAGTATCGGTGGTGACCCAGTTGCCGCCGTAGGTGAAGAAGTTCTCCCGATTGCGCTTCAACGCCGGTACCGCACGTAGCAGCAAGAATGCGCCGATCGCGGCGATCAGGACAACGATCAGGACACCCGAACCCCGCGCCAGCCAACGAAATACGCGGTCGCCGATGCGCGGCTGGGCGCGCCCCCACGGGCTGATGGGTATCACCGGCGACTCGGGAAAGGGCGCAGCGACGACTGCACCCGAACCCGCGGCGGATGGGTCTGGCGTTGTCACTGTGATCCCAGCACAGTTCTGCTGTCGCTCCTTAAACCCACTGGTTACTGCATGGCGTTGATCGCGGTAACCAATCGCTCCTTGACTTTATCCGGCAGCGGAACGTAACCGGCGGACGAAAGGCCGGCCTGCCCGTTGTTGGCTGCCACGGTGAGGAACGACTTGATCGCGGTGGTGGTGTCCGGGTTGTAGCCCTTCGAGCACACGATCTCGTAGGTGGCCAGCACCAACGGGTAGGTGCCCGGTTGCTGCGCGGTGTACATAGAGTCCAGATCCAGCACCAGGTCGTTGCCGTCGGCCACGAAGCCGGCCGTCTTGATGGCGTTGCTGGCTGTGTCGTTGGTCAGCGGGACCACGCCGTTGCCGGTGTCGATTTGGGCGTAGGGCACACCGGCTTGATCAGCAAAGCCTTTCTCGACGTATCCGATGGCGCCCGCTGTGGCCCGCACGGCCTGAACCACACCGGCCGACTTCGCGGCCCCTTCGCCGACACCGCCCTGAAACTCGGTGCCGACTCCTCTGGTCCAGCTTTGCGGTGCGGCTGCCGTGAGATATTTCTGGACGTTGTCGGTGGTTCCCGACGAGTCCGACCGGTAGATCGGCACGACCTTGGTGGCGGGCAGCGCTACACCGGGATTGAGTGCCGCCAGTATCGGGTCATTCCAGACCGTGATCTTGCCGCTGAAGAGCTTGGCCAGGGTGTCGCTGCTGACCACCAACTCCTGAACGCCCGGCAGGTTGTACACCAGCGCGACCGGCCCGAACACCAGGGGCAGGTCCCACGCCGGGTTTCCGTCACAGCGTTTGGCAGCTGGGCCGATCTGATCGGCGACCAGCGGCGAGTCGGCTCCCGCGAAGTCGATGTGGCCGGCGATGAACTGCTCACGCCCGGCGCCTGACCCAGTCGGGTTGTACGACACGACCTTGCCCGGGCAGTACTGTTCCCACACCTGATTGAACAATGCGATCGCGTTCTGTTGCGCGGTCGAGCCTTCCGCCGTCAGGTCGTTTTTGCCGCCACATCCCGCCGCGCCGGCGGGTCCCGAGTTAGTTGTGGCCGGACCGCCGCCGCGGTTGTTGTCGCTGCCGCACGCGGTCAACGCCCCAACGCTGACCGCCATCGCCAACGCCACTGCCGCCACCGCCCTGCGCTTCGTGTCGAGCCTCACCGATCTCGCTTTCTAACGAATGCCGGTGCCACTGGCCATCCCCCCGGCGAGGTTGCCAAATCACCGCGAAAGTATGCGATGTTGCAGCCAACAGAAGCGCCTGGATATGAATGCAGAGTGAACAATCAGAGTCCACACCGCTTTCGGTCAGCCTGCGGCGGCCACTGACGCGTACGCGGTGTCGACGCTGTAGGCGGTGAAGCCCAAACGTTGGTAGGTCCGCACCGCGGCGACGTTGTCCGACTCCACGTAGAGCATCACTGTGGGTTCGGCCGAACCGGCCAGCCGGGCTCCCAGCGATCGAATACCGACCGCCGTCAACATCTGGCCCAGGCCACCGCCCTGCGCCGACGGGTCGACGCCCACGACGTAGACCTCGCCCAGGCCCGGTTGATCGAGGTGCACTTTGGTCCAGTGGAAGCCCAGCAGCCTGCCCGCCTGATCGCTGCCGGAGGCGCCGAACGCCAGGAACAAGCCCGCCGGGTCGAACCACGGCTCGGCACGCCGCTCCGCGAGCTCGACGTCGGTCCAGCCGCCCTGTTCGGGGTGTTCGGCGAACGCGGCGTTGTTGACCCGCAGCAGCTCAGCGTCGTCGGCCGTGCCCTCGTAGGTACGGATCTGTACCGCGGGCACCGCGGGCACCGGGTCGGGGGTGTCACGCAGCGAGCGTCGCATCTGCACCAGTTCGCGCACCGGGACCAGAGCCAGCGCGGAGGCGGTCGCCCGGGCCGGCTCCAGCGTGCCGTGCGCCCAGAATTGGTTGTGCCCGCCGGTCTTGGCCAATGCGGCGCGCCCCAGGGCCGCGCCAATACCGCGCCGGCGGGAGTGCGGGTGCACCACCAATTCCGCCATTGCCGCACCGATGTCGCTCGGCGGGCTGAGATTGAGGTAGCCAATGATCGCGTCGGCGCTCTCTTTTGCGGCGCCCGGCAAAGAACCAGCGATCACCAGGTGCTCAGTGCGGTCGTGCCCGAGTTCGCGCAGTACCTGTTCGCCGACCGGTGCGACCCCATCGAATTCGGTTGCCGCCATTACAAGTTCGCGCACTTCCCGCTGCTCTTCGGCGGTGAGTGCGGCGCGCCAGTCGGGCGAGATCACTGACTGCGTAACGGATCGACCAGCGGGTCGTGCAGATCCTCAGAGTCGGACTCGTCGTCGTCGGCGCCGTCGTGTTCCGCAATCGGCGCTCGGCCACGCGCCGGCCGCACGGCCTTGTAACCCACGTTGCGCACCGTGCCGATCAACGCCTCATATTCGGGGCCGAGCTTGGCCCGCAGTCGACGCACGTGCACATCGACAGTGCGCGTGCCGCCGAAGAAGTCATATCCCCACACTTCGTGCAGCAGCTGTGCTCGAGTGAACACCCGGCCGGCATGCTGGGCCAGATATTTCAGCAGCTCGAATTCTTTGTAGGTGAGGTCAAGCGGGCGGCCCCGCAGCCTCGCGGTGTAGGTGCCTTCGTCGATTACCAGCTCGCCGAGGCTCACCTTGCCGGCGCTTTCCTGGTCGGCCAGCCCGCCGCGGCGGCCGACCACCAGCCGTAGCCTGGCGTCGATCTCGGCGGGCCCGGTACTGGGCAGCAGGATCTCGTCCAGCCCCCAATCGGCGCTGACCGCTACCAGACCTCCTTCGCTCACCACGGCCAGGACGGGCACCGACCGCCCCGCCGTGCTCAACAGGCGGCAAAGACCGCGCGCGGACGACAGGTCGGTGCGCGCGTCGACGAGAACGGCATCTGCGGTCCCGGCCTCCAGCAACGACGATGGTTCCGGTGGCGCCGTCCGGACGGTGTGGGGAAGCAGCGACAAGGACGGCAGAACCGGGTCAGGATGCAGCTCAGAGGTCAGCAGTAATAGCTCCAACAAGCCCCTCCAGCTCGTGGGTAACGGCATCTCCCAAATTCAAAACGCCACAAGGCGTTAGTTGCCAGGTCATCTAACGATAACGTGCCACCTGCTTTTTTGGGACCGCGTATGGGGCAGTGTGAGCCTCGCCACCGCATGGCCAGGGATGGAGCGGTTGCCGGAGGTTAGGCCACAATAGCCGGATGCGCAGGGTGCTGATCGGTGTGATGGCGGCGGCGATCGCACTGGCCGTCATCGTCTTCGGTGCTGTCGGCGTCGACTACGGCACCAGCATCTACGTCGAATACCGACTGTCAACCAATGTCCGAAAAGCGGCGAATCTGGGCTCGGACCCGTTCGCGGCCATCCTGGCTTTTCCGTTCCTCCCGCAAGCGATGCGCCGCCACTACAACCAGCTAGAGATCAAGGCCAACGCCGTCGATCACGCGATCGTCGGCAAGGCCACCCTCGAGGCCACGATGCATTCGATCGACCTGACCTACGCGTCCTGGCTGATCAGGCCCGATGCGAAGCTCCCGGTAGGTGAGCTGGAGAGCCGCATCATCATCGACTCGAATCACCTGGGCCGCTATATGGGCATGAGCGACCTGATGGTTGAGGCACCCCCCCAGGAAACCAACGACGCCACCGGCGGCACCACCGAGTCCGGCATCTCCGGCAGCCACGGGCTGGTATTCAGCGGCACGCCGAAATCGGCCGATTTCGACCACCGGGTCAGCGTCTCGGTAGACCTTTCCATCGCCCCGGATGACCAGGCGACACTGGTGTTCACACCCACCGGCGTCCTCACCGGACCCGACACCGCCAACCAAACCGTTCCGGACGACAAGCGCGAGGCGGTGCTGCACGCCTTCAGCGCCAGGCTGCCCGATCAGCGGCTCCCGTTCGGGGTGGCGCCGCATACCGTGGGGGCGCGCGGCTCCGACGTCATCATCGAAGGCATCACCTACGGAGTAACCATCACGCTCGAAGGGTTTAAGCAATCATGATCCGCACCGACGACGATGCAGAGCGAAGCGATGAGGAGGAGCGGTGCAGATGACCGGAGCCGACGACGATGCAGAGCGAAGCGATGAGGAGGAGCGGCGCAGATGACCACTGTCGTAATCGCGACCGTTGCGGCGCTCATCGTGGCAACCCTCGCCGGATGGCTGCTGACCCGCCGCTCGGGAAATATCCGCGAGATTCATCCGGAATCGGCTCAGGACGCCGACGGCAATGAAGTTGACAGCGCCGCTCTGGGCCTTTCCCGTAGCGGGCCGACCGTCGTGCATTTCAGCGCCCCGTGGTGCGGACCGTGTGATCGAGTTCGACGGGTAGTGGGCCAGGTCTGCGAGGACCTCGGCGACGTAGCCCACGTCGAGGTCGACCTGGACGCCAATCCTGCTACCGCCCGGCGGTTTTCGGTGCTTTCGCTGCCAACCACGTTGATCTTCGATGTCGACGGACGGCAGCGATACCGGGCCTCCGGAGTACCCAAGGCCGCCGACCTGCGCTCGGCGCTGGAACCGCTGTTGGCTTGAGCACTGTGTCATTGGGTAAGCTTGCCGACGTGTCAGCCCGCCTCGAGCCCATGCTCACCAAGCGTCGCGCAGTCGATCTGTGCCGCATCGCGGGTTGTTGCTGTTGCTGTAGCTGCTGAGTAGCGGCGCGCCTGCGCGCACTCGGAGCAGCTTCGGAGCCCTACCGCGGCGTGCCTCCATCCGTTTTCCGCGCAACAAGATTCTTAGGAGTAGTACCGTGCCGAGCAGCAACACCGCCCCGCAGCCCGACCAAGTCGACGTTCGTGGACCCAGGTTCGCCGCCTGGGTTACGACCGCGGTCTTGGTCCTCGCACTCGTCGTTTCAGCCGCCAGTCCGCCGGCGGCTGCGGTCATTCTCGGCGTGCAGGCCGTGATTTTTGCCATAGGTGCCAGCGGCGGGCCGCGCCAGCACCCCTACGGACGGGTGTTCGCCGGCGTCGTGGCGCCCCGGCTAGGGCCCGTCAAGGAGCGGGAACCGGTCGCACCGCTGAAGTTCGCCCAGCTCGTCGGCCTGATCTTCGCGGTCGTGGGCGCTGCCGGATTCGCCACCGGTGCTTTCTTGGTAGGCGTCGTCGCCACCGCGTTCGCGCTGGTGGCCGCGTTCCTCAATGCGGCCTTCGGCATCTGCCTGGGGTGCCAGATCTACCCGCTGGTAGCGCGCTTGCGACCCGCGTCCCGTCCCGTTTAACCCGGCATTCGTCAGAAGCAATCGAAAGGATCGAAACCATGGCACGCTCCGACGTCCTGGTCTCCGCGGACTGGGCTGAGAGCAATCTTGACGCCGAAAACGTCGTCTTCGTGGAAGTGGACGAGGACACCAGCGCTTACGACACCGGCCACATCGCCGGCGCGATCAGGCTGGACTGGCGCACCGATTTGCAGGACCCGGTCAAGCGCGACTTCGTCGACGCGCAGCAGTTCTCCAAACTGCTGTCCGACCGGGGCATATCCAACGACGACACCGTGATCCTCTATGGCGGCAACAACAACTGGTTCGCCGCCTACGCGTACTGGTATTTCAAGCTGTACGGCCACGAGAAAGTCAAGCTGCTCGACGGCGGCCGCAAGAAGTGGCAGCTCGATGGGCGCCCGCTGTCCACCGGCGCGGTCACCAGGCCGGCCACCTCCTACACCGCGGCCCCGCCGGACAACAGCATCCGGGCCTTCCGGGACGAGGTCATCGCGGCCATCAGCGTCAAGAACCTCGTCGACGTGCGCTCCCCCGACGAGTTCTCCGGCAAGATCCTCGCGCCGGCGCACCTTCCGCAGGAGCAAAGCCAGCGACCGGGCCACATCCCCGGCGCGATCAACGTCCCGTGGAGCAAGGCCGCCAACGAGGACGGCACCTTCAAGTCCGATGAGGAGCTGGCCAAGCTGTACGCCGACGCCGGTCTGGATGGCACCAAGGAAACCATCGCGTACTGCCGAATCGGGGAACGTTCGTCACACACTTGGTTCGTTTTGCAGGAATTACTCGGGCATAAAAACGTCAAGAACTATGACGGCAGTTGGACGGAATACGGCTCCCTGGTGGGCGCCCCGATCGAGTTGGGAAGCTGATATGTGCTCTGGACCGAAGCAAGGGCTGGCATTGCCCGCCAGCGTCGACCTGGAGAAGGAAACGGTGATCACCGGCCGCGTGGTGGACCGTGACGGCCAGACGGTGGGTGGCGCGTTCGTCCGCTTGCTGGACTCGTCGGACGAGTTCACGGCCGAGGTGGTTGCATCGGCCACTGGTGACTTCCGGTTCTTCGCCGCGCCGGGATCCTGGACGGTTCGTGCTCTGTCCCCGGCCGGCAACGGCGACGCCGTGGTGACGCCGTCCGGCGCGGGCATCCACGAGGTGGACGTCAAGGTCGCCTGACGACCCGACCGGGGTAACCCGGGGAATCCCCGGGACGAATAGACTCGTGCCCGTGGTGCTCTTTTTCGAGATCATGCTGGTCGTGTCGGTCGTGCTTATTTCATGGTTCGCGCTGTACACGCTCTACCGGCTCATCACCGACGAATCGTGACCCGCGGCGAGGACCCTCAAGCACCGGCGGGGTCTGGGGGCTTCAGCGACCGCGCGGTAGCTGCCGCGGCCGAACGCGCCAAGGTGACCGCGGCCCGCAACATCCCCGCCTTCGACGATCTGCCGGTTCCCGCCGACACCGCGAACCTACGCGAGGGCGCCAGCCTGAACGACGCGCTGCTGGCACTCCTGCCGCTGGTTGGCGTGTGGCGCGGCGAAGGCGAGGGCCGCGGAAACGACGGCGACTACAGGTTCGGCCAGCAAATCGTGGTCTCGCACGACGGTGGCAACTACCTGAATTGGGAAGCCCGGTCCTGGCGACTCGACGATACGGGCAACTACCAGGAGCCGGGCTTACGCGAAAGCGGCTTCTGGCGCTTTGTCAGCGACCCCGACGACCCGACGGAGTCCCAGGCGATCGAGTTGTTGTTGGCGCATTCGGCCGGTTATATCGAATTGTTCTACGGGCGGCCACGAACACAGTCGTCGTGGGAGTTGGTGACCGACGCGCTGGCCCGCAGTCGGTCGGGCCTGCTGGTCGGTGGCGCCAAGCGGCTCTACGGCATCGTCGAGGGCGGCGACCTGGCTTACGTCGAGGAACGGGTGGACGCCGACGGTGGGCTGGTGCCGCATCTGTCGGCGCGGCTGTCGCGGTTCGCCGGATAGTGGCCAGGAGCGGGGAGCTGATGACATGGAGCGGCCCCCGAGCAAAGCTCACGGTTGGACTGACCGGAAACTCGGGGGCCGGGTGGCTACGGGGAATTCGCCAGCGTGCGTACAACGCCGACTCTTCCGAGCCAATGCAGCTAGCGCGTAGCCACCTCACATGTCCATGAAGCTATCAATTTCGCGGACCACCTCCTTCCCTGTGTACGGCCGACCGTACCCGCCATCCTGCGAGCCCACAACAGAATTCAGCGCCTAGCGATCGCTGACGATCGCCGCGTCGACCAGTTCGGCGAAGTCAGCGGCCATCGGGGATCGAGGCAGTGGCCGACCGTCGAGCGTGTGCACGCGGGCCGCCAGGGTCATGCTTGATACCAGCCAGATCCCTTGGGCGGCATGCAGGTCCGCGATCCGCAGGGCGCGATAGTCGCAGTCATAACCCTTGGCGCGGGCCACCTCGAAGAGAGCCTGCTGCGTGGTGCCGCGCAGGATCGGATACCACGGCGGCGGTGTCAGCAGGCACGAATCGGTGGTGATCACCACCGTCGAGCGTGGGCCTTCCAAGATGTAGCCGTCGGAGCTGACGAAGATGACGTCACCGGCGCCCTGGCGGGCGGCATGTCGCAGCGCGGCCATATTGACCGCGTAGGACAGTGTTTTGGCGCCGGCCAGCAGCCACGGCATCGCATCGATACCGGTGGCGGGCAATCCGCGGTCCAGGGTGACCGCCGCGACCCCGTCGCGACGAACGGCGGTCACCCGTTCGGGAACGGGGCTGACCATGACATAGGCCGTCGTTGCCAAGTCGCTTTCGCGGCCGCGGCTGTAGATCAAGCGCATCGCGCCTTCCTCGGCGGTGCTTGCGGCCCAGTGCCGCGTGGCCACGTCGATCGCGCGCCGCCAACTCGGGAAGTCCGGCGCCGGCAGGTCGGTGAACTTGGCCGACTGGGTCAGCCGCCGCAGATGCAACTCGATTAGGCAGGCCCCTCCGTCGCGGATGAGCAGCGTCTCGAAGATGCCGTCGCCGCGAACCGCCGCGAGGTCGTCGGCGTGCAGGAGTGGCGTCCCCGGCGGATGAATCTCGCCGTCCAGCGTGACGACCACACCCATCTGGCCCGACATGGACAACGAGCCTATCGGGTCGACAGTTGGGGGCTCGATGGTCACGCCAGCGTGACGCTGGGGCGACAGCCACCCCAGCGTGACGTTCAGCGAAGGACGGTGCCGGGTCCGTAGAGTTGACGTGTGAACCGCGCCGGCGACGATGCAGAGCGAAGCGATGAGGAGGAGCGGCGCACATGACTGCAGTCCCCGCACCCGATCCCGGACCCGACGCGGGCGCAGTCTGGCATTACGGCGATCCGCTGGGCGAGCAGCGCACGGCCGAAACGGACGCGGTGCTGGTGGACCGCTCGCACCGCGGGGTGCTCACGCTGACCGGCGGCGACCGGCAGACCTGGCTGCACAGCATCTCCACCCAACACGTCAGCGAACTCCCCGAGGGCGCCAGCACACAAAATCTCAGCCTCGACGGCCAGGGCCGGGTCGAAGACCACTGGATCCAGACCGAGCTGGGCGGCATCACCTACCTCGACACCGAACCGTGGCGGGGCGACCCGCTGCTGGCGTACCTGCGCAAGATGGTGTTCTGGTCCGAGGTCACCCCGGCTAGCGCCGACGTGGCGGTGCTGTCGCTGCTGGGTCCGTGGCTGGCTGACCGGGCAGTGCTCGACGCGCTCGGCCTGGATGCTCTGCCCCCGGTGCAGACCGCAGTTCCCCTCGTCGGCGGTGGCTTTGTGCGACGGATGCCCGGCGCCCCGACCGGGCAGATCGAAGTCGACCTGCTGGTACCGCGCGGCGAGTCGGCCGCCTGGCAGAGCCGCTTGGCGCAGGCCGGCGTGCGGGCGGCTGGGGTGTGGGCCTACGAGGCTCACCGGGTGGCAGCGCTGCGACCGCGACTCGGCGTCGACACCGATGAGCGCACGATCCCACACGAAGTGGGCTGGATCGGTGGTCCCGGTGAGGGGGCCGTGCATCTGGACAAGGGTTGCTACCGCGGGCAAGAGACTGTCGCGCGGGTGCACAACCTGGGTAAGCCGCCCCGGATGCTGGTCCTGTTGCACCTCGATGGATCGGTGGAGCGGCCCGCGACGGGTGATGCGGTGCTCGCCGGCGGTCGCGCCGTCGGACGGCTCGGAACCGTCGTCGAGCACGTGGATCTCGGCCCGGTGGCGCTGGCGCTGGTCAAGCGTGGCCTGCCGGCCGACACCGAACTGGCAACCGGCCCGGAGGCCGCCGTCGCCGCGGCAATCGATGCCGACTCCGTGCCGTCCACCGAGCGCATCGGCGCGGGACGGTTAGCCGTTGAACGGTTGCGGGGCGGTGCGAGATAATCGGCGATGAAGTCCGCCACAGCGGGCAGGGGCCGCCGACGCCCGACCGCGAAGCACGTTAAACTGTCGGCAGGACAATAAAGAGACCAAGAGATCGGAGCCGCCTACTTGTTAGGCCGCTCCGTTATTGCGCGAGGGGGTTCCCCCATGGGCCGCGGCCGGGCTAAGGCAAAGCAGACCAAGGTTGCACGAGAACTCAAATACAGTTCCCCGCAGACCGACTTCCAGCGGCTTCAGCGCGAGCTGTCAGGAACGGGCACCGAAGAACCCGCCGAGCTGGACGACTCAGACGATTCAGGCCCGGGCGATTCATGGGATGACCGGGACGACTGGCGCCGCTAGAACTCACGCAACTGTGCCGATGCGCTTCGCATCGGCACAGTGCTAGTCCCGGCTAGTCCCAGCCGGTTCCAGCCGTTTAAAACCTCGGGTGTTGCCCGACCAATGTGGCCCGCGGGCCTTCTTTTCCGCCCTTGCCGACGGTGCCCAGCACCCAGCAGTCCAGATGCCGGGCGGTCAAGATGGCCAACGCGCGGTCGGTGTCCTCCGGAGCGACGACGGCGACCATGCCGACGCCCATGTTGAACGTCTTTTCCATCTCCTCACGCGCGACCCGGCCACGCTGGGCGATCATGGCGAACACCGGTGCGGGCGTCCACGTGCCGCGGTCGATCTCGGCGACCAGCCCGTGCGGGATGACGCGTTGCAGGTTGCCGGCCAGCCCACCGCCGGTGACGTGGCAGAACGTCCGGACATGGGTTTCGGCGGTCAGCGCGAGGCAGTCTTTGGCGTAGATCCGGGTGGGTTCCAGCAGCTCTTCACCCAGGGTGCGGCCGAACTCCTCGACATAACCCGCGAGGTTCATCCGATCGATCTCCAGCAGGACCGCGCGGGCCAGCGAGTATCCGTTGGAATGCAGACCGGAAGAACCCAGCGCGATGATGACGTCGCCGGGTTTGACGCGGTCGGGCCCTAGCACCTCGTCGGCCTCGACGACACCGACACCGGTTGCCGAGATGTCGTAGTGGTCCGGCTCCATCAGACCGGGGTGTTCGGCGGTTTCGCCGCCCAGCAGCGCGCAGCCGGCGCGCATGCACCCCTCGGCGATACCGCTGACGATCGCGCTCAGGCGTTCTGGCACCGTCCGGCCGACCGCGATGTAGTCCTGCAAGAACAGGGGCTCGGCGCCACAGACCACGAGGTCGTCGACCACCATCGCGACGAGGTCGAGGCCGACGGTGTCGTGCTTGTCCATCGCCTGAGCCACCGCCAGCTTGGTGCCGACGCCATCGGTGGAGGCCGCGAGGACCGGCTCGCGGTAGCCGCCACGCAGGGCGAACAATCCGGCGAAACCGCCCAACCCGCCCCGCACCTCAGGTCTGGTGGCCTTGGTCGCCAGCGGTTTGAACAGGTCGACGGCGCGCTCACCGGCTTCTATGTCCACCCCGGCCGTCGCGTAGGTGATGGCCTGGCTGCCCGGTTCTCGTCCGGGGCTTTTTCCGGGATCCGTCATCGCGATAAAGGCTACCGGGCGCCGCTCACCGCCGGTATCAAACGTCTTTGAAGTTCTTGACGTGCTCCCCGGATTGAAAATCCGGGGATGCCCGTTGCGGCTTACGCCGCTGTTGGAGTGCTTCCTGCTTCATCGCCCCGAACCTCCCGAGTGGTGGGAGGACTTACCGAGGCTCGACAGGCGTTTAGTCTCTCCGCCCGCCCGGCGGCGAGAATGACTTTGGCGGCGTTGTGGTCGCGGTCGTGGACTGCCCGGCACGCAGGGCATGTCCACTCCCGAATCTGCAACGGGAGTTCGTCGAGCACACGCCCACACCCTGCGGCCGAGCAGGTTTTGCTCGACGCCAACCAGCGTGACACCGAATGTACTGTGCGCCCGTAGCGGTCGGCTTTCTCGCCGATGATCCGCACGAACTGCCCCCACCCCGCGTCGCTGATGGCGCGGGCGAGCCGGCGATTAGCGACCATGCCCACGATGTTGAGGTCCTCGACGTGGATAACTTGGTTCTCGCGTACCAACGCCAAAGCCTGCTTGTGGTGATAGTCCCGCCGTGCCCGCGCCACCTGGTTGTGGGCGATAGCGACCTTTCGCCGGGTCTTGTCCCGGTTGTTCGATCCTTTCTGCCGGCGGGACTTCTCCCGCTCCAACCGTGCGAGTTTGCGTAACTTGCGACCCAAATGCTTCGGGTTTTCTACGTCGGTGCGTTGCCCTTCGGTGTCGGCGACCGTCGCTAACCGGGTGATCCCCACGTCCACTGCGGCTTCCCGCTGCGTTACCGGCAGTGGTGTGGGCTCGATGTCGACGACGAAGCTGGCGTAGAAATGCCCGTCCGGTTCGCGGATCACCGTGACCGACGAAGGTTCGCTTGGCAGCTCGCGTGACCAGCGCACCCGCACCTCGCCGACCTTCGCCACAAACAACCGGCCATTGGGCTTGAGGTTGAATCCGTTGCGTGTAAGCCGGAACGACTGCCGGCGATCCTTGCGGGATTTGAACCGTGGCCGGCCAACCTTGCGACCCTTGCGTTTCCCGGCAGCCGAGTCGAAGAAGTTGCGCCATCCCCTGCGGGAATCGTTCACCGACTGCACCAAAGCCACGCTGGGCACCTCGGCCAGCCAGCCTCGTTCGGGGGTGGTCTTCGCCTGCGTAATGACACGTCGCTGAATCTCGCTGCCCGATAGCTTCTCCCCGGCCTGGTAAGCGTCGTCGCGGACCCGCAGTGCGTCGTTGAACACCACCCGACAGCACCCGAACACCCGTGCCAGCATTGCAGCTTGGGCAGGTGTCGGTTCGACGCGGTATCGGTAACGCACCAGCACAACCACACCGTAGAGGCACCCACCGACATTGCAGCAGACCTACCGGCGATCCCGCCACAGCGTGTGTCTGTGCTGCATGCGCACCCGGTGTTCGTGGCCAAATGCCGCCGTCCGGTGTTCACCGGCGAAATGCTGTCCTGCTGCGAATACACCATGCGCACCGGGTGCGCCGAATTGGACGTCGAGCTGGTCGAGTTCAACAGCGAGGTCGACCACGTAGACCTGCTCGTCGCCTACCCGCCAACCCTGGCTATCTCAAGCCTGGTGCAGCGGCTCAAGGCCGCACCGCCTACCCGGTCCGGCGCGAATACACCGGAGTCTGTGTCCGCGCCCGCATGCGCAGACACCTGGGGTCGCCGTGCTACTTCGCGTCTCTTGCGGAGGTGCACCGTCGTCGATCATCAAGCAATACATCGACGGCCAAGCCCGACCACTTTGAACTCCGGGCTAGCCCGGCGACAAACGAGATGGGCTAATCCCAGACTGAAGTCTGAGGCTTGCGCCCCAAGATTCTCGTCAGCGCACGACGGGTATTTCATCGGGCGCCAGGTTGTCGAGTCCGGCTCCGCGCGCGGCGTTGGCGAGCATGTGCTCGACGACGTTCTTGCCCAGCGCCGTCTCGCTGGGCAGCTCGATCGGGTACTTGCCGTCGAAGCAGGCGGTGCAGAGCCGCGACGCGGGCTGCTCGGAGGCCGCGACCAGGCCCCGCAGCGAGATGTAGCCCAGCGTGTCGGCCCCGATGGCGTGCCGCACCGCTTCGAGCATCTCCTCTTTGTCTTGGACGGCGTTGGCGATCAACTCGGCCGGCGACGGGAAGTCGATGCCGTAGAAGCAGGGCCATTTCACCGGCGGCGAGGCGATGCGCACGTGCACTTCGACGGCACCGGCCTCGCGGAGCATGCGCAGCAGGGCGCGCTGGGTGTTTCCCCGCACGATTGAATCGTCGACGACGATGAGCCGTTTGCCGCGGATCACCTCACGAAGCGGGTTGAGCTTCAACCGGATGCCGAGCTGGCGGATGGTCTGTGACGGCTGGATGAATGTGCGCCCGACGTAGGCGTTCTTCATCAGACCCTGCCCGTATGGGATGCCGGACTCCTGCGCGTATCCGACCGCGGCGGGGGTGCCCGATTCCGGAACGCCGATGACCAGGTCGGCGTCGACCGGGCATTCGCGGGCCAGCCGACGGCCGATGTCGACCCGGGTGGCGTGCACGGACCGGCCAGCAAGCGTGCTGTCGGGCCGCGCCAGGTAGACGTACTCGAAGACGCAGCCCTTGGGGGTGGGGTTGGCGAATCTGGTAGAGCGCACACCATCGGCGTCGATCGCCAGCAATTCGCCTGGCTCGATGTCGCGGACGAACGAGGCGCCGACGATGTCGAGCGCGGCCGTCTCGGAGGCCACCACCCAGCCGCGATCCAGCCGTCCCAGCGAAAGTGGCCGCACCCCATGCGGATCGCGGCACGCATACAGCGTGTTCTCGTCCATGAACGTCAGGCAGAACGCTCCGCGCACCGTCGGCAGCAGTTCCAGCGCGGCCTGTTCCAGGGTGGAATCTGCCGCGCCGTGAGCCAGCAGCGCGCCCAGGATGTCAGAATCCGTCGTCGCCGGGGCCGGGCATCGGGTGCCGATCAACCCCGCGTCGCGGGCACGCGCGGCGAGCTCAGCGGTGTTGACCAAATTCCCGTTGTGCCCCAACGCGACCCCGGTGCCGGCCGCGGTGTTCCGGAACACCGGCTGGGCGTTTTCCCACGTCGTGTCTCCCGTGGTGGAGTAGCGGCAGTGCCCGATGGCGACGTGGCCGTGCATCGCCGCCAGCGTTTGCTCGTCGAACACCTGGCTGACCAGGCCAAGGTCTTTGAAGACCAGCACCTGGGACCCATCGGCGACGGCGATACCCGCGGCTTCCTGACCGCGATGCTGCAGCGCGTACAGGCCGTAGTAGGTGAGCTTGGCAACTTCCTCGCCCGGGGCCCAGACCCCGAATACGCCACACTCTTCCCGGGGGGAGTTCAGGTCCTGCTCGGGCTCCTGGACGGTCACGGTTCGGCGGCTCCCTGGCGAACGATTGGTGACGTAACGGAGTCTACGGGCACGACGGCCGCGGCGCCGAATCCGTCGGGCGTGTTGAGCACCCAAAAACCATCCGCTCAACCCTAAACCTGCAGTTCAGAGTTATATTCAGCTCACAGCTACAAGCGGCAGCGAGTGCTCTATTTCACTGGCCCGGGAGCCAGACAGCGTCAGTGCGCCGGAGGTCTTCGCCTGGTCCAACCGCAACAACCCGGTGGCCAGGAGTAGCCACGTTCGCGGATCGGTCTCCACGACATTGGGTGGCGTGCCGCGGGTGTGCGCGGGACCGGAAATGCATTGCACCGCGGCAAACGGGGGGATCCGGACCTCGACGCTGCCGCCGGGCGCCACCACGGCCAGGGTGCGCGCGGTGAGCCGAACCGCCGTTGCCAGAGCGTCCCGGTCGGGCGCCGGACGAGATTCGTCACGCAACCAGTCGGCGACCGCCAGCACCGCCTGCCGAGTCTTTGCCGGATCGGCTCTCTGACGGGCGGCCATACCTTAGGGTCTCACCATCATGCAGCGTCATCGCTTGGGGGCGCGGCCACCGTACAAGACCGTCGGCCTCGTGACGATCGTGGTCACGGGGCTCGTCGGGTTTCTCCTGTACGGGCGATTCCGGGGCGAATTCACACCGAAAACGACGTTGACGATGGTGGCACCCCGGGCCGGCTTGGTGATGGACCCCAGTTCCAAAGTCACCTACAACGGGGTCCAGATCGGGCGAGTGTCTAGCATTTCCGAGACCACCCGTGACGGCAGGCCGGCCGCCAAGGTGGTACTGGATGTCACTCCGAAATACCTCAAGCTGGTTCCGGCCAACGTGGCGGCCGCCGTCAAGGCAACCACGGTGTTCGGCAATAAGTACGTTGCTCTGACCTCGCCGAAGAACCCCGCGGCGCAATCGATCACGCCTTCGACCGTGATCGACGCGACCTCGGTGACGACCGAGTTCAACACGCTGTTCGAGACGCTGACCTCGATCGCCGAAAAGGTCGATCCGGTCAAGGTGAACCTGACGCTCAGCGCGGCCGCACAGGCACTGACCGGGTTGGGTGAAAAGTTCGGCGCCTCGCTGATCAACGGCGACACCATCCTCGATGACCTGAACCCGCAGATGCCCAGCATCCGCGCCGACATTCAGCGGTTGGCGGCCCCGGGTGACACCTACGCCGACGCCGCACCATACTTGTGGGACGCACTCGAACGTGCGGTGACCACAGCGCGCACGCTCAACCGGCAGCAGGGCGATCTGGATGCGGCGTTGCTGGCGGCGGCGGGAGCGGGCAACACCGGCGCCGACGTTTTCGGGCGAGGCGGCCCGTACCTGGCGCGTGGGGCCGTCGATCCGGTTCCCACCGGCCAGCTGCTTGACGAGTACAGCCCCGAAATCTTTTGCACCATCCGCAATTACCACGACGTAGCACCCAAGATCTATGCCGACCTCAGCAACAACGGCTACTCGCTGGGGGCACATTCGGGCGGTGCGATCGCGGGGGCGCCCAACCCTTACGTCTGGCCGGAGAACTTGCCGCGTACAAACGCCAGGGGCGGACCCGATGGGCGACCGGGCAGCTGGCAGAAGATCACTCGAGCACTGTGGCCGGCGCCTACGCTGGTGATGGACACCGGCGCGAGCATTGCCCCCCACAACCACTTAGAACTCGGTTCACCGCTCGTCGTCGATTACGTGTGGGGGCGCCAAGTGGGCGACTACACCATCAACCCCTGAAGAGGCCCAGTGACAGCCGAACACTTCCCCGCTCCCGAGTCTGCCGCCCGCACCGCTGCCGTCGCGCGTCGGCTGGTGACGCTCGCGATGACCGCGGCGATCCTGTCCCTGGCCGGCTGCGGCGACTCCGGAGAGGATTCAGAAACCGGCGCGTCGGATACCGGCCGTCGCGCCTCGGCTGCCGATCCGGCATGGCATGGTGTGGCGACAACGGTGACCGGATCAACGCGACGATCGGCGGGCTGGGGACCTGCGGCGACGGCGCGCGGCGAGCAGCTTCGCCATTGAACAAGATGTGACACTGTTGCAACGGCAAGGTTGCCGTCAGATGTCCAAGAAATCACTAAATGGGCTGCGTTGCAAGAGGTGTCGTTCTACCGGCACCATGTATACATAGCCCAGGTTGGCCAGGGGCCTTCGCCCCGTACCGACGCTCAACCTGGGGGATTCTCCCGGTTCCGTACTGACTTTGTAAGGCGGTGTTTCCGATGGCCAAGACCGTGTCGCGCGAGGGCGTCCGGCCCGCCCAGCCCCCCCTCGCCCCCATAATCGTCACCCGGCGGGGGAAGATCGCCCGCCTGGAATCCAGGTTGACCCCGCACGAAGCGCAGATCGAGGATCTGGTCTTCATACGAAAGGTGTTGACCCGGGCCGATATTCCGTTCTTGCTGATCCGCAACCACAAAAACCGGCCGATTCTCGCGATCAACATCGATCTGCGCCCGGCGGTTCAGCACGCGCTCGTAATGGCCTGCGCCACCGAACCCATGTATGCCAAAACGATTGACGAGAAAGGAATTTCCCCTGTCCTGATCGCCAAGGGCCGGCTATCCGAGTTGCCCGATCCGCGTATCGTGCGGCTGTACCGGCGGCGGATCGCGCCGGGTGGCCTGCGCTACGGGCCCGCGTTCGGCGTGGAATTGCAATTCTGGGTCTTCGAGGAGGCCGTGGTCCGCTGCCCGGTGGAAAACTCGCTGACCCGGAAAGTGCTGCCGCAAAGTGAAATCAAGCCGGCACCCGTCAAGTTCTACGGCTACAAGTGGGCGACCATTGCGGGAATGTTCACCCCGCATGCCAGCGACGTCACGTTCGATATCGACATGGTGTTCTCCTGGGTCGAGGGCAGCGATCCGGAGTTTCGGGCGCGCCGAGCGGCACAGATGTCGGAGTATGTCGTGGGTGAGGGCGACGAAGCCGAAGCGCGCATTCGGCAGATCGACGAGTTGAAGTACGCGCTGCGCTCCGTCAACATGTTTGCACCGTGGGTGCGTCGGATCTTCATCGCAACCGATTCACGCCCGCCGGGATGGCTGGCCGAGCATCCAAAGATCACCATCGTGCGCGCCGAGGAACACTTCTCGGACCCGGCGGCCTTGCCGACCTACAGCTCCCACGCGGTGGAAAGCCAACTGCACAACATCGCAGAGCTGAGCGAGCATTTTCTGTACTCCAATGACGACATGTTTTTCGGCCGACCACTCAAAGCCACCATGTTCTTCTCCCCAGGAGGAATCACGCGGTTCATCGAGGCCAACACCCGCATCGGGCTGGGCTCCAACGATCCCGCGCGCAGTGGCTTTGAGAATGCCGCGCGGGTGAACCGGCAGCTGATCCTCGAGCGGTTCGGACAGGTCATCACCCGCCATCTCGAACACACCGCGGTTCCGTTGCGCAAAAGCGTGCTGAAGCAAATGGAACAAGAATTTCCCGAAGACTTCGCCCGCACTCAGGCGAGCCAGTTCCGTTCCAGTACCGATATCTCGGTCACCAACTCCTTCTACCATTACTACGCGCTGATGACGGGACGAGCCGTCCAGCAAGAAAAAGCCAAAGTGCTGTATGTGGACACCACCACGCACGCCGGCCTCGACTTGCTGCCCGAACTGCGCAGAAAGCATGCATACGACTTCTTCTGCCTCAACGACGGCAGCTTCCCCGAGGTCTCCGCGGTCGAGCGGACCGAACGGGTGACCAGCTTCTTGGAGCGCTACTTCCCCATCCCAGCGCCCTGGGAGAAGGTGACGGCGGACGTCAGTCGGCTGGGGTTTGCGGAACCGCTGGTGTCAGCACCATCGGAGGGTGCCTGAACAGCAAATCCCGCTGAGACGGTTCGATGAACATGCCGCTCTCGGTGATTTTGCGTTGCGCCTGCGCGGGAGAGACGAAGGTGCCCACGGTCTTTCCGGCGCCGAGCGGAATCACCGAGTGCACAACGGTGTCCTGGTATACGTGCACCAGGTTGCAGGCCTGGGCCCCGTCTCTGCCGCGCGTTCCCCCGGCGGCAACCGTCAGGTCCTGCGTGTAGCAGGTCGCCGACGCCACCGACACCGGGATCCCGACGAAGGTCGCACTCGTCGAGTAGTGCAGGTGCCCCGCCAAAATCGCACGAACATCGCTGCCCTTGAGCACCCGCCCGAGCGAAGCCTGGTCGCGTAGTTCCACCGTGACGGCCAGGTCCAGGACACTGGGGATCGGCGGGTGATGGAGGGCCAGAATGCTGCCGTGTGGCGCAGGTACTTCCAACTCTCCCGCAAGCCAATCTAATTGGGCCTTACGGATCTCGCCGTAGTGATGGCCCGGTACCGAGGTGTCCAAAGTAATGATGCGCAGGCCGTCGACCATGCGCACGCGGTCGAGCGGCGCCATCGACGGTGCCTCGTCGAGCAGTGAGCTGCGCAATGCGGCCCGGTTGTCGTGGTTGCCCATCACCCAGACGAGTTCAGCATCCAACTCGGCGGCAAAGGGCTCGACAACAGCGCGAAGCTTACGGTAGGCCTCGGGCTCGCCGGCATCGGCCAGATCGCCGGTGAAAATGATCACGTCGGGATGTAACCCGGAGTGTTTCAGCTGCTCGAGTAGCTCGCCGAGCCTCCCGTCGGCGTCCACCGCGCCGTAAAGAGACCCATCCGAAATGAGATGCGTGTCGCTGATGTGTAGAAGAACGTAATCCGGCCGCGGATGCTCCGCGGCCCTAAGTCTGTGCACCTGAGGTGCCAACCCTCTCCGTCGATCGGTTTGCAAACAAAACCTTGACAAGTATAGCCGCGCCGCCGAGCGCTACCGGCACTCGTCACGCCGAGTGCCTCACAATCAGCGCGGCCACCGCACCGGCCTCGTTGATAGCCAAATGCGCCAGCATGGGCGCGGCGAGGCTGCCGGAACGGTCGGCCAGCCAGCCGAACAGCCACCCGCCGACACCGGTGACCAGCACGGTAGGAACCACCGGCTCGCCCGCCGCACGCGCGTCGGCGACGTGGGAGAGCCCGAACGCGGCGGCCTGCAACAACCTGCCCCCGGATTTGCCGAAGGCACCGCAGCCGGCATGAGCCAGCGCCCCGCGGAAGGCGGCCTCCTCGGCCCAAACGGTGCCGACGGGTATCCGCAACAACAGCCAGCCCGGCACCGATCCCGGCAGCTCGCGGGCGGCCATCGACAGCCGCACCGGCGGCACTCGGGTCGTCGCCGCGATCACGCTGCCCGCCGCCACCCCGGCCGCCGACCCCAGCCGCATCCCCGAGCACAGCCGCGGCGGGCTCAGGCCCAGCGGGGCACGGGTCACCAGCACCAGCAGCCCACCCACACAGGCCTGCACCACCACCCGCCATACACCGGGTAGCCGCGGACTGACAAAGCTCCAGCCGACCAGGGCGGCGGCTAACGCCGGCGCCCCGAGGCGACGAAAACATCCGTCAGGCATCAGGATTCGTTACTGCGCTATCCGAAGAATCGCGGCAGCACCGACTCGGAGGTCTGGCGCAATTCCGCCAGGGACACCGTGAACAAGCCCTGAACCTCCACCGCGTCCGAACCCTGATCGACTACGCCGATGCGGACCGCGGGCAGTCCCCGCGCCTCGCACATCGAACGGAACCGACTCTCCTCGGTGCGCGGCACCGCCGCCAGCGCCCGGCCCGCCGACTCGGAAAACAACGTCACGAAAGGATCGGCGTCCTCGGGAAGCACTATGCGGCAACCGGTTTCGCCCGCAAGCGCCGATTCGACGACGGCCTGGGCAAGCCCGCCCTCGGACAGGTCGTGCGCCGCGGACACCAGACCGTCGCGCGACGCCGAGCCCAGCACGTCGGCCAGTAACTTTTCGCGCGTCAGGTCGACCGTGGGCGGCAGCCCGCCCAGATGCTCGGCGGTCACCTGCGCCCAGACGGACCCGTCGAATTCGTCGCGCGTGTCACCCAGGAGCATCAGGCTCTCCCCCGGTTCGCCGCCCAGGGCGGTGGGGATGCGCCGGCCGACGTCATCGATCACGCCGAGCACGCCCACGACCGGCGTGGGCAGGATCGCGGCCGACCCGGTCTGGTTGTAGAAGCTGACGTTGCCGCCGGTCACCGGAATCCCTAGGGCCGCACAGCCATCGGCCAGGCCCCGCACCGCCTGCGAGAACTGCCACATCACCCCGGGGTCTTCGGGCGAACCGAAGTTGAGGCAGTTGGTCACCGCGACGGGGGTCGCACCGGTGACGGCGACGTTGCGGTAGGCCTCGGCAAGCGCGAGCTGCGCACCGGCGTAGGGATCCAGCAACGTGTAGCGGCCCGACGCGTCGGTCGACACCGCGATGCCGCGGCCGGTGGACTCGTCGACGCGCAGCACGCCGCCATCGGCGTGTTCGGCCAGCACGGTGTTGCCGCGCACGTAGCGGTCGTACTGCTGGGTGATGAACGCGCGGCTGCACAAGTGCGGACTGCCCAGCAGCGCAAGCAAAGTCGCACGCAGCTCGGTACCGGTGGCCGGCCGCCGCAGCGTCGTTGACCGGTCCGCGTTCAAGGCGTCCTGTGATTCGGGCCGCGCGACCGGCCGCTGGTACACCGGACCCTCGTGGGCCACGGTGCGCGGCGGCACGTCGACGACTGTCTCGCCGTGCCAGGTGATCTGCAACCGGTCACCGTCGGTGACCTCGCCGATCACGGTGGCCAGCACCTCCCATTTGCGGCACACGGCCATGAAGGCATCCACGTTCTCCGGCCCGACCACCGCGCACATCCGCTCCTGCGACTCGCTGCAAAGCACCTCGGCGGGCGTCATCTGCTTGGCCCGCAGCGGGACGGTGTCGAGTCGGATCGCCATCCCGCCGTCCCCAGCCGACGCCAATTCAGATGTGGCGCAGGATAATCCAGCTCCCCCCAGGTCCTGGATCCCGATCACCAGCCCGCCCGCGTAGAGCTCGAGGCAGCACTCGATGAGCACCTTCTCCATGAAGGGGTCGCCCACCTGAACAGAGGGCAATTTTTTGCGAGATCCGGTGCTGTCGAAGGTATCCGAGGCCAGCACCGACACTCCGCCGATACCGTCGAGCCCCGTCCGCGCGCCGAACAGAATGATCTTGTTGCCGACGCCCGAGGCGAACGCCAGATGCAGGTCCTCCTGGCGTAATACACCGACGCACATCGCGTTGACCAACGGATTGCCGGCATAGCACGCGTCGAAGACGGTCTCGCCGCCGATGTTGGGCAGGCCCAGCGAGTTACCGTAGCCGCCGATACCTCGGACCACGCCGTCGAGCACGCGGCGGGTATCCGGCGCGTCGGCGGCGCCGAACCGAAGCTGGTCCATCACTGCGACCGGGCGAGCCCCCATGGCCATGATGTCGCGGACGATCCCGCCAACGCCGGTCGCCGCGCCCTGGTAGGGCTCGACGTAGGACGGGTGGTTGTGCGATTCCACCTTGAAGGTGACGGCCCAGCCGTCGCCGATGTCGACCACACCGGCGTTCTCGCCGATCCCGGCCAACATGCCGGCGCGCATCTCGTCGGTCGTGGTCTCACCGAAGTAGCGCAGGTGAACCTTGGACGATTTGTAGGAACAGTGCTCGCTCCACATCACCGAGTACATCGCCAACTCAGTGTCGGTGGGCCGGCGGCCCAGAATCTGGCGAATCCGCTGGTACTCGTCCTCTTTGAGGCCCAGCTCGCCAAACGGCTGCGGCTGGTCGGGCGTGGTCGCGGCGTGCTCCACGGTGTCGATGGCGTGGGTGCGCACGCTCGTCCCGGAGACAGTCACGCAGACAGTCTAGGGTGGCGGGCTACCCCTGTGACCAACACGAGCGAGCGAGGGTCGGCGGGTTACTGACCCGCCACACAGAACACGTTGCCCTCAGGGTCGGCCAGTACCACCCAGCGGAAGTTGTCGCTGAGCTTGCGCCCGCCAACCTCGGTAGCTCCGGCGGCCGTCAGCCGCGCTACTTCGGCATCCACATCCGCCACACTGAAATCGAGGTGCACGCGGTTCTTTCCGGGGGTGGGATCGGGCACCTTCTGGAACCCCAGCCGGGGCCCTTCAGACCGGATCACCGCGATGAATTCGCCGGGGATCAGTTCCTGAGTCGTACCGCCGAATTGCTCGGCCCACCAGCCGGCCAGCTTCGCGGGATCGCTGCAGTCGAAGGTGACCATCTCCACGTTGAGCGCCATACCGCTGAACCTTATGCCGCAGGCGAAAGAAAAGCTTGCAGGGCTGCCGAGTAGCCCGCCACGTCGTGAGCGCCCATCAACTCGCGCGCGGAGTGCATCGCAAGCTGGGCGGCGCCGACGTCGACGGTGGGGATGCCCGTCCGAGCCGAGGCCAGCGGCCCAATCGTCGACCCGCACGGCAGGTCGGCGCGGTGCTCATAACGCTGCAACCCAACCCCGGCCTGGCGGCAAGCCAGGGCGAACGCCGCCGCCGTGCGTCCGTCGGTGGCGTACCGCAGATTCGGGTGCACCTTGAGCACCGGCCCGGCGTTGACCTCGATCGGGTGGCTGGGCTCGTGCCGCTCCGGGTAGTTGGGGTGGGTGGCGTGTGCCATGTCCGCCGAGGCCAGCAGCGAAACCGGCAGGCGGCTCAGGAAATCTTCGCGGCTGCCGCCGGCCGCGAGCACGATCCGCTCCAGCACGGTGCTCAGCAGATTGGACTGCGCACCGTGGTCGGAGGACGAACCGACCTCCTCGTGGTCGAAGAGCACCAGCACGGGCAAGAAGCCACGCGGCGCCGCGGCCGGTTCCGAGGCCAGCAATGCCTCCATCCCGGCGTAGCAACTGGCCTGGTTGTCCAGCCGGGGCGCGCTCAGCAGGCTGGTGTCGGCGCCGATCACCGTCGACGGGGTCAGATCGTGTGTCATCAGATCCGCGGCCAGCACGTCGGCCCCCTTCACCCCGGCGCGCTCGGCGACGTAATCCACAAATGAACCCGTTTGTTGGCCGACGCCCCACACCGCGTTGACGTGTCGCTGCGGGTCCAGCGTCAGCGACTTGCGATCCTCGGCCAGATGGATCGCCAACTGCGGCACCCGCAGGATCGGGTCGTCGATCCGGATGAGCCGGTGGGTGATCCCAGCGGCGTCCCGCACCGACAGGCGCCCACTGATACCGAGATCTCGGTCCAGCCAGGAGTTGAGCCAAGCGCCCCCGTATGGCTCCAGCGCCACCACCCGCCAACCGGCGACGAGCCGGTCCGGATGCTGCTTGACCCGCAGGTTGGGGCTGTCGGTGTGTGCCCCGATGATCCGGAACGGTCCGTCGGGCACCTCGGAATTCCAGGCGACAAGGGAGCCCGCGCGGACCGTGAAGTAGCGACCGCGTTGACCGGGCCAGAGGTCGGCTTCCCGGAGCTCGGTGTAGCCGGCGGCGAGTAGCCGGGCCGCCACCGTCGCGCAGACATGGAACGGCGACGGTGAGGCGTCGATGAATTCGCAGAGACCCGCGGCGCTGGCCGACATGTTCAACATCATGGCTGTTCGCGGCCGTGCAGTTCACGCTAGGGTCGGCAGAGTGCCTCCGGTTCAGCCGCAACCCATTCTCGCGCCGTTGACGCCCGCCGCGATATTCCTCGAACTCACCATCGAGGATGGCGGCGAAGCGACCGTGCACGACGCGCTGCCTGACCTGTCGGGGCTGGTACGCGCGATCGGCTTCCGCGACCCGAGCAAGCATCTGTCGGCGGTCACCTCGATCGGGTCCGACGCCTGGGACCGGTTGTTCGGCGGGCCGCGGCCCGCCGAACTGCATCCGTTCATGGAGCTGGCCGGACCGCGGCACACCGCCCCGTCCACGCCCGGCGACCTGTTGTTTCACATTCGGGCTGAGACAATGGACGTCTGTTTTGAGTTGGCCGGCCGCATCCTGAAGTCGATGGCGGGTGCGGTGACCGTCGTCGACGAGGTGCATGGGTTTCGCTACTTCGACAATCGCGACCTGCTGGGCTTTGTGGACGGCACCGAAAACCCAGACGGCCCAATCGCCGTCAGCGCCACCACGATCGGCGACGAGGATCCCGACTTCACCGGCTCGTGCTACGTCCACGTGCAGAAGTACGTGCACGACATGTCGTCGTGGGATTCCCTGTCGGTCACCGAGCAGGAACGGGTGATCGGCCGGACCAAGCTGGAAGACATCGAGCTCGACGACGACGTGAAGCCGTCCAACTCGCATATCGCCGTCAATGTCATCACCGACGACGACGGCAACGAGCTAAAGATCGTGCGGGCCAACATGCCGTTCGGCGAACTCGGCACCGGCGAGTTCGGCACGTACTACATCGGCTATTCGCGGACGCCGCAAGTCACCGAACGACTGCTGCGCAACATGTTCCTAGGCGACCCGCCGGGCAACACGGACCGCATCCTGGACTTCTCCGCCGCGCTGACCGGTTGTCTGTTCTTCACCCCCACCATCGACTTCCTCGACGATCCACCGCCACTGCCCGCGCCGCTGGCCACGGAGCGGCCGGCCATACCCGCCGCGGATGACGGCTCACTTTCGATCGGCAGCCTGAAAGGAACCACCCAATGAAAAACAACCTCTACCGCGATCTGGCACCGATCACCGACGTCGCCTGGACCGAAATCGAATTGGAGGCGACGCGCACGTTCAAACGCCATATCGCCGGTCGCCGGGTGGTCGACGTCAGCGAGCCCGGCGGGCCGGTCACCGCGGCGGTCAGCACCGGCCGGCTGGTCCACGTGAAGGCCCCCTCCGACGGCGTGGTGGCTCATCTACGGGCAAGTAAACCCCTTGTCCGGCTGCGTGTTCCGTTCACGCTGTCGCGTTCGGAGATCGACGACGTCGAGCGTGGCGCACAGGACTCCGACTGGGACCCGGTCAAGGCTGCCGCCAAGAAGCTGGCGTTCGTCGAGGACCGCACCATCTTCGAGGGCTACGCCGCCGCGTCGATCGAGGGCATCCGCAGCGCCAGCTCGAACAAGCCGCTGACGTTGCCCGAGGATCCTCGCGACATGCCCGATGCCATCTCGCAGGCATTGACTGAACTGCGGCTGGCCGGCGTCGACGGCCCTTATTCGGTGCTGCTGTCCGCCGATGTGTACACCAAGGTCAGTGAGACCACCGAACACGGATATCCCATCCGCGAGCACCTGAACCGGCTCGTCGACGGCGACATCATCTGGGCGCCGGCCATCGACGGCGCCTTCGTGCTGACCACCCGCGGCGGCGACTTCGACCTGCAGCTGGGCACCGACGTCGCGATCGGGTACACGAGCCACGACGCCGACACGGTGCAGCTCTATCTGCAGGAGACACTGACGTTCCTGTGCTACACCGCCGAGGCGTCGGTCGCACTCGGCTCGTCGGAATAAAAGTCGCCGGGCCGCTGCTTTCGGAAAATCAAGTGAACTTCTCTCTCGAAGGCAGGGTTTGATAGCAGCAACTCTGGCCGGCTCCACCGCATTGGTCACCGGTGCCACGTCGGGGATCGGCCGCGAAATAGCACTCCAACTCGCGGATCGCGGTGCCGAGGTCGTGGTACACGGACGCAGCGCCGAGCGCGGCGCGGAGGTCGTGCGTGAGATCGAAAATTCCGGTGGAAAAGCGCGTTTCATCGCCGCAGATCTCAACAACGCCGACGATGTCCGCCGATTGGCCGCTGAGGCGGGACGAGTGGATATCTTGATCAACAACGCCGGCATCTACAAGTTCGGGGGAACCACCGACACCGATGACGCTGCCTTCGACGAGCACGTGAACATCAACCTGCGCGCGCCGTTCATCCTGGTCCAGCAACTGGTGCCGGCGATGGCCCAGCGCGGTGGGGGCACTGTGGTCAATCTGAGCACCGTCGCCGCGTCGGTGCCGGCCCGCGGAGCCGGTATCTACGGAGCCAGCAAGGCCGGCCTCGAACAGCTCACGCGCGTGTGGGCAGACGAGTTCGGTAACTCGGGAGTGCGGGTGAACGCGGTGGCCGCGGGGCCGACCGACACACCCGGAACGAAAGTCACGCCGGGCTTGGTCGAAGGGCTCGGGGCAACCACCGCCTTGGGCAGGCCGGCCGAAACTCGCGAGATCGCCAACGCCGTCGTCTTCCTGGGTTCACAGGACGCCAGCTACATCAACGGCGCCGTCTTGCAAGCTACCGGCGGGCAACTGGCGATCGCACCCTAGCAGAGGCTTGTTGCGTCGCTAAAGGTCCAGCACGACTTCGCTTTCCGGAGCCGCTGAGCAGATGAGCACCGTTCCCTGCTCGGGCGGCTCCAGCGGCCTCTGGACGTAAACTGTAGCGCCGGCGACGATTCCGGTGGTGCACACGTGACATACACCGCTCCGACACGCGAAACGGGTTGGCACATCACATGCTTCGGCAAGATCGAGGATGCTTCCGTAATCGGGTGACCAGTTGACCGTCAGCCCGCTGCGCGCGAAGGTAATCGATGGTCCGGTGCCCGGTGCCCCGGCGGGTGGGTGAGGCGGCCTGCGCTCCCCCGCTTCCACGACGCCCGGGTTGATGGGCGGCAAGGCACCGAACAGTTCGCTGTGGATGCTTGCGGGGTCAAAGCCAATAGTGGCGAGGTAGTCGCGTATGTCGGACATGAATTGCGTTGGACCGCACAGGTAAACGGTGGCATCGGTCGGCAGGCCCAATGTTGCGATCGACTTTTGGTCCAGGCGGCCTTGCGTTTCGGTGTAGAAGACCAGCTGCCGAGCACGGGGCAACGACTCGATCAGATCGGTTACTTCGGTCGCAAAAGCCTGAGTTTCGCGGTTGCGGGTCGTGTGCAGCCAACGGATGTCGCGGGTGCTGTGCACCGCCGACAGCGTGTGCAACATCGCCAGGACGGGGGTGACGCCGATTCCGGCCGAGATCAGGACGACTGGATTGCTGTCGTCGATGAGGTAGAAGTCGCCACGCGGGGCGGCGGCCTCTATGAGCGACCCCGGCTCGATGTGGCCGTGCAGCCATTGGCTCACCATGCCGTGATCTTCGCGCTTGACGCTGATCCGGTACACGCCCGCGGCGGGGTCACCGGAGAGGGAGTAACTGCGCAGTGGCGTCGGCTCGCCGGCGCCGGGGATTCTCACCGTCAGGTACTGGCCGGGAAGCGGCGGTGGTAGTGCGCGGTGGTCGTCGGCCTCCAGACGTATCGACATCACCTGTGGGCTCTCCCGGCGTATTGCGCCGACCCGCAACGGGCGAAATCCGTTCCACCCCGGCTCGACTCCGACTGGCGGTGCAGTGGCGGCCGCGGAGCTCTGGTGCGCCGTCAGCATGTCCCGGAAGGACTGCTGCCAGCCGGGGCTGAGCGCGGGAACGTCGACGATCTTGCGGAGTTGGTCGATGTTGCGGTTAGGCAGATACAACAGCGCGTCGACGTCGGCAACGCTGAGTTCGTGGCGGCCGCGGCGGGTTCGCACGATGTCGTCACCGGCACGGACCCGTCCCTCGGTAATGACCCGGAAGTAGAAGCCCGGACGATGCTGGGCGACAAGAAGGTTAGGCATTTCCGGTTCGTTCAGCCGCAGGCCAACCCTAAAGCAGGTGACGCGTGGCTGGGTGACTTCGAACTCGGCGTTGCCGATGCGATAGCGGTCACCGATGCACACGTGATCATCGGCCAGTCCGGTGACGGTGAAGTTTTCGCCGAAGTGGCCGGGTTCAAGGTCGTCGCGACGCAGGTAGCTCTTCCAGAAGTCGTAGGACTCCATCTGATACACCATGACGGCGCGTTGCTCGCCACCGTGGCCGGCGAGATCGCCCTGGCCGTCACCGTCGATGTTGAGGCGGCGCACCATGACCGGTCCCTCGACCGGTTCCTTCCAAACTCCCGTGTACACGGTCTTCCCGTGCCATTGCACGTTCTTGGGCATGCCCACATTGACCGAAACAAGCCTGCCCACTGGGTCTCCTCGGCTAGATCAGCGGCTCGCCGCCGTCGACCTTCAAGGTCATACCAGTCAGGAACGTGTTTGTCATCGCGAACAGCACGGCTCCCGCGATGTCGTCCGGGGTTCCGATTCGTCTGGCCGGGTTGTGGGCGGCGATGTGCTCGAAGTAATCCCGCTTGCCGTCCTCGCCAAGTGAGTCCCAAGCGCCCGTATCGATAACTCCGGGTGAAATCGCGTTGACCCGTATCGGAGCGAGTTCGACGGCGAGCCAGCGGGTGAGGAAGTCGACGGCGCCATTGGTGATGCCCACCCCGAGATAGCCGACGTTGAGCTTGAAGGCATGAACCCCCGAGAACAGCACCAATGAGCCCCCCGGATTGATCTGCGACGCAAAGTATTTGGCCAGCATGGTGGGGCCGATGACCTTGGTGTCGAACGATTGCTGGAGGTTGTGGCGTTCCAGGTCGGCCAGTTTTCCGCGGGCACGGGCCGAGGCGGTGGACACCACGTGATCGACGGCGCCCACCCGGTCGGCGAGGGCGGCAATCGACTCATCGTCGGTTACGTCGACGGCCTCGGCGGTGATGTCACTCCCGCTATAGGCGCTGGCGAGCTTGGCCTTGTCCCGTCCCGCCGCGACCACCCGCGCACCTTCCGAATGCGCCAGCAAAGCAACGGCACGCGCGATCCCGCTGCCGCGGCCGACCACTACGACCGTCCTGTCCTGCAACGCGTTACCCACCGACGCCACTCCTTCGTTCCGGTTGCCGGTAAGCGACCGACCGGGCGGACCCATCTGGGCCGCGCTCCCAATCCGACACTCACGCGGGCTGCCGTGGCCTTGATCAATACTCCCCCCCAAAATGGGATGTTCGACCCATAATATTCCGAAGCGGCCTGAGCGTCAACTGCTACGGACACTATTGCGGGCCGCTAGTTTTAGTGCATACTGGGATACGCATCCCAGAATGTGCTTGGGGCCGGCGCCCCGGAGAACGGCGCCGTCCTGCCTCATCTCCGTCGCGACCCTGGAACACATGGTGCAGGAGGAATCTCATGCCGGCTGTTCATCATCGTTACGCCACCCTCGACGGTCATCGGCTGTTCTTCCGTGAAGCCGGCGACGCGGGCGCGCCCGCCGTGGTTCTGTTGCATGGATTTCCGACCAGCTCCTACATGTTTCGGAACCTGGTTCCGGCGCTCGCCGACCGTTACCGCGTGATCGCACCGGACCATCTGGGCTTTGGGCTCTCCGACGCGCCCCCCGTCGACGAGTTCGATTACACATTCGACGCGCTGACCGACCTGACCGCGGGCCTGCTCCGCAGCCTCGGTATCGATCGGTACGCCATGTACGTTCAGGACTACGGCGCCCCCATTGGCTGGCGGCTGGCGCTTCGCCAGCCGTCCGCGATTACCGCGATCATCAGCCAAAACGGCAACGGTTACGACGCCGGGTTCGTGGAGAGCTTCTGGAAGGTCGTGCAGGCCTATCAACGTGACCAGACAGCCGACACGGAGGCCGCGGTGCGGCAGTTCCTCACCCTGGACGCCACCCGGTGGCAGTACCTCACCGGCGTAGCCGACGAGACGCTCGTCGACCCCGAGTCCTGGTATCACGACTTCGCGCTGATATCCCGGCCCGGCAACGACCTGGTGCAGCTGAAGCTGCTGCGGGACTACGCCACCAACTCGCCGCTGTACCCGCGCCTGCACGAGTACTTCCGCGCCAGCCGGGTGCCGCTGCTGGCGGTGTGGGGCCGCGGTGACGAGATCTTCGGCCCCGCCGGTGCTGAAGCGTTCGCCGACGACCTGCCTGGTGCCGAAATTCATCTGCTCGACGGCGGGCACTTCCTGCTGGAGTCCGCACTGGACGAAGTCACCGGGCTGATCCGCAACTTCCTTGCCAGGGTTGACGTGCCCGCCTGACGGGGCCCGCCGGCGGCACATTCCAGTCCAACCCGCACGCTTCTCGAGCGCGTCTGTTAATGGGCTGGATATCCCATAATTGGAGGCGCTCGCAGGTTAGCCTGGCACGATGGCCCATCCCGATGTTCAGGACGAACAACGGTTGACCGCCAAGGGGCGCGCCACCCGCGACCGGATCGTGCAGGCCGCCGCCCAGCTGATCGTCACCGAGGGCCTGTCGGCGTCGAACATGGAGAACGTGCGGAGAGCGGCGTCGGTCAGCGGCTCACAGCTTGCCCACTATTTCGCTGACAAGAGCGCACTGATCCGCGCAGTCATCAGGCACCAAATCGGCGTGGTTCTGGACTTTCACCGGCAGCCCAAGCTGCGGGGCCTGGATTCGTTTGACGACTTCGAGCGCTGGATTGACCTCAACATGCGCTACCTCAGACGGATCGGATACTTCGGCACGCCCACCTACCATGCCCTCGCCGCGCAGCTGGCGAAGTCCGACGACAGCACGCGCGAAACGTTGGCGGCAGGTTATTGGCAGTGGATCGACCTGCTTGTACAGGCGATCCAGCGGATGAAAGATGGCGGCGTTCTAGTCGCGGATGCCGACCCCCGGCAGCTGGCATTGGTCGTTGTCAGCGCTCACCAGGGAGGCGCCACCTTGGCCTTCACCTATCGGGCGGAATGGCCGCACGCTGACGCGGTCCGCTTCGCGGTCAACTATCTGCGCATGTTCGCGACCGACCCCGCCGAACGGGTCCCGCGTCCGGCGCGGCGCCCCCGCGGCCAGCGCGCGACAAGGAAGGCGGGCTGACTCATCTGTGACTCACCTCCGCCAAGGTCGGCAACGTGAATGAAAACAGCGCACCGCGCTTCACCCGCAAGGGACTGACGACTCGAGCGCGCATCGTGGGCGCCGCCGCCCGGCTCATATTCGAGCGCGGTCTTGCCAACACCAGCATCGACGACGTGCGTAAAACCGCCGGGGTAGGCGGATCGCAAATCTCGCACTACTTCCGAGACAAACGCGATCTGACCCGCCAGGTCATCGCCTCGCGCCGCGACGATGTCATAGCGTTTCATACCCAGCCGCGGCTCGGCGCGCTCGATAGTCTCGAGGCCCTGCAGGCATGGGCCGACGCGTGCGTAGCCGACATCGACACCGTGTACCGGCTGGGCGGATGCGTTTATGGTTCGCTGGCCGGCGAGCTGATCGACGCCGACGACGAAGTTCGCGACGACGTCGCCGACGGCTACGACCGGTGGCTCGAGCTCTTCCAGAACGGCCTTACGGCGATGCTGCGCCGCGGCGATTTGCGCCCCGATGCCGATCCGCGACACTTGGCGGTAGCACTGGTCACCGCGCACCAGGGGGGCGCGATGATCACGTACGCCACCGCCGACCCGGAGCCGCTGCGAATGGCCGTCAACGCCGCCGTCGACTATGTGCGTTCCTTCGCGGTGCGTCCCGAGCCCCGCAAAGGCCGATCCCCCTCGCCGCGGCGCCGACCCAAATCCGGACCCGCGCCGACATCGGCCGCGTGACCAATTGCTCCTCCCCGCACCCTGGACATTCTTGGGTTCCCTAGCCCACATGAGCGTCATGGCGTCACATCGGTTTTCTTTCGCCGAGCGTGATCTGAGGGCGAAAAATCCGCAAGAATTTCGCCATGAGTTCACGCTCGGCGCGCCCGCGCGACCGCGGCCTTGAGCAACACCGAAGGATCTTCGACCATGGCAAGTGCAAGCACCAAGCTCGTAGCCTTTAGAGATTTATCGGTGGATTGATTACAGGAGCGCTGATGGCAACCTCGGATGGATTCCATCCCGATTTCGACGAGACGACGGAAGTCGCACGCAACCGCGTGCACCATATCAAGGCGTCGGAAATCAGTTCCGACACCGCACAATCAGAGGGAATGCGGCGTTTTGCCGCCCTCAGCGGCCGGTCGGTCGGTACGGAGAAGATCTGGATGGGCGAGACGCACGTGTCACCCCAAGCCGTCTCGGCCAACCACCATCACGGCGAATCGGAAACCGCGATCTACGTACGTAGCGGCCATCCGGAGTTCGTGTTCCACGACGGCGTCCAAGAGGTTCGCATCTCCACCGCGCCCGGCGACTACATCTTTGTCCCGCCGTACCTGCCCCACCGGGAGGAAAACCCCGACCCGGACACACCCGCGGAAGTCGTGATCGCGCGCAGCACCCAAGAGGCCATTGTGGTCAACCTGCCGGCGCTGTATCCGCTCTGACGCGCTCAGTAGACGGCGATTTCGATGAGATTGCCGTCGATGTCACGGCAGTAGTGCGAGGTCATCGGTCCCAACGCGCCGATCTTGGTTACCGGTCCCGAGATGATTTCCACTCCACAGCTGGCGAGTTGGGCGCGAACGTCGCCCGGGCCGCAGCGCGTGATGAAGCACAAGTCTTCGGAACCGGCCGCTTCGACCGACCCCGTGACCCAGTCAGGATCGTCGGCCAGCGCGCCGACGGGGCGCAGGTTGATCTTCTGATCCCCGAAGCGCAGGGCAGTTCTGTCGGAAGGCCCAAACGTCTCCCGGCTCATGCCGAGGACCCGCTCGTACCATGACGCCGTGGCCTCAACGTCGTTGCAATTCAACACGATATGGTCGAGTCGTTCCACCGCGAATCCCACCTTCAGCCCTCCCGATTGGTGCGAAGCTGCATTGTAAGCGCGGCCGCCACGTCGTCGGCGGCCGGTTCGTCGAGCGGCTCATGGGCGAAAATCATTCGATACCAAAGTAATCCGAATGCTTGGTCGACGACAACGGTTTCGGACCGTTCGAGTATGCGGATCTGTCCGCGGGCCCGTGCTCGGTCGAGGATCTGAGCCAACTCGTCGCGCCGCGTCGCCGTGAAAGTTGCGAGTCGATCCATTGCGGCGGCGTCGCCCAATGCCTCGCGCAGCACGCCCAGCAGCAGACTGCGGTTCTCGGGTGCGGCCGCGAACGTCGACCGCAGGAACACGCGCAGGTCGGTGTGCAGATCACCGCTATCGGGCGCCGGGGCGACCTGCTGCGCCCGGTGGATCATCGCGTCGAGCATTAACGCACTTTTCGACGGCCACCAGCGGTAGATCGTTTGCTTGCCGACCCCTGCCCGCTCCGCGATGGCGGCCACGGTGATCAGCGCACCGTCGCCGGCGGCGAGCAGCTCGGCCGCCGCACGCAGGATTGCCTGCTCGGCCGCGTCGTTGCGCCGGCTGCCGGTGTGGGGCCTTTGTTGGGTCGGCGTCACAGCCTGAAGGTTAGCGTGCCCATTGACGAGACTGCTAGTCTCGACAATGCTTATCGGGCATGACCGCCGACGCCACCGCGAATGAACGCAAACGCCGCCGAGCCAGCTTCTTCCACCGACACATCGCCAACCCCATTACCCGGCGGCTACCCACCCAAGTGCTGCTGGAGACGACCGGCCGCATCAGCGGGCAGCCGCGACGCACACCGGTAGGTGGGCGGCTCGACGGCGCCGCGTTCTGGCTCGTGTCCGACCACGGCGAAGCGTCGGACTACGTTCGAAACATCCAGGCAAACAACAGAGTTCGACTTCGAATTCGGGGTCGCTGGCGCGCGGGAACCGCATTGCTGTTGCCAGGCGACGACCCGTACGCCCGGTTGGCGGCGTTGCCACGCTTCAACAGCTCGATGGTGCGCGCGTTGGGCACCGACTTGCTGACCCTACGGATCGAGCTCGACCCGCAATGAGCCGATCACCTCGACCTTGACCGCCGACCCGCAGTCGCGCCGTTCCGGGCCACCCCTCAGGAAATTCTCAACAAATTCTTCGGTCCTTGCTGGCTCGGTTCCAAGGATCCGCAAAGCCGCTGGTCTCACCATCGATCTCATGACCGGTGAGTCGCGCTGCGCGACGATGATCGAACGCTACCTGTGCACCCGCGGGCGGCGGTTCTTCCGCGGCGCGCACGACGCCGAGTACTTCTACGTCGCCAACGCCCAGCCGCGGCGGCTGCACGTCCACCTCGAGATCTCGCACGGCGACGTGCTGATCATTCGGGTCGCTCCCCCGTGCTTCTTCCCCGCCACCGGCCGCCCACGGCTGATGCATTTCGCCGACGAATGGAACCGGCAGAACCACGAAGTCACCGCGATCGTGCACGACTCGACTGATCCACAGCGCATTGGTGTCGTCGCGCGCAGATCCCAGCGGATCCAAGGGCACGTCACCTTCGAGGAATTCGCCTCCTTCGTCGACCGCGCTGTCGCGGCCGCGATCGACCTGTTTGGTGCGTTGACCCCGGTTGCGGACTTACCGTCGAGCGCACAGGCGCTGGTGCGCGACGCCGGCTGAGCTTCTGCTGCGGAGCGCCGTGGCCCGCCCACAGCAAACGGATATCGCATTCTCCTAAATCGAGAGTAACGTATGTCGCATAGCGCTGAGGTTTGGAACCCATGTCTCGCCGGCAATCAACAAGAGACAGCAACAACACGACCGGCGATACTCGAGGACGAACCATGCAGGGCAGCACCGGCGCGGCGACCGACAATCACGAAACCGCCAAATGGGATCCGGCCTTCACCGAACAGGTCAAGAAAGCGGTCCGGCCACTGGTCAAAAGCTGGTATCGGGCCGAAGTGCGAAACCTGGACAACATCCCGCCGGCCGGAGGGGTATTGGTGGTGTCCAACCACTCCGGCGGCATGTTCACGCCCGACGTGTTGGTCTTCTCGCCGGCCTTCTACGACGAATTCGGCTACGACCGGCCGGTCTACATCCTGGCCCATTACGGGGTGTTCATGGGCCCGTTGGACGGGTGGTTGCGTCGCATCGGGGTCATCGAAGCCAGTCGCGAAAACGCCTCCGCCGCACTGCATTCGGGCGCGGTGGTGCTGGTATTCCCGGGCGGTGACTACGACTCCTACCGGCCCACGATGGGTGCGAACACCATAGACTTCAATGGTCGCACCGGCTACGTCAGGACCGCCATCGAAGCCGGGGTGCCGATTGTGCCCACGGTGTCGATCGGCGGCCAGGAGACCCAGCTGTTCCTGACCCGCGGCAACTGGCTGGCCCGCAAGTTAGGGCTCACGAAGGCGCGGCTGGACATTCTGCCACTCAGCTTTGGATTCCCGTTCGGCCTGAGTGTGATCTTTCCGCCCAACCTGCCGCTGCCGGCCAAGATCGTCACCGACGTGCTCGAGCCCATCGACGTCACCGCCCGCTTCGGCAACGACCCCGACATCGACACGGTCGACGCCCACGTGCGCGCGGTGATGGAGGCCGCGCTCAAGCGGCTGGCCGGTCAGCGCCGCCTGCCCATCCTGGGCTAACGATTTCATCCGACGCGTCGGCACGGCGAGGTGGGCGTGTGAAAAGACTCAACGGCATGGACGCCATGCTGCTCTACAGCGAGGCGCCGAACCTGCACACGCACACGTTGAAGGTGGCGGTCATCGACCCTTCCGGCGCAGACGGCGAGTTCGGTTTCGACGC
>NZ_JBKQOI010000070.1:0-3636 GCF_052145595.1 Mycobacterium sp.
GAACCCGCGCACACCGCTTTGAGGGGTGTGCCTGCTTTGGGCTGAACGTTCGTACCGGGAATTGGGGGCGGGGGGTTGAAGCGAAGCGATTTGGTCATATGATGCCAGCGGAAAACTTCTAGGTAGAGCGTGTACCAGCAGAATATCCAGACGATGCCACTGATCCAGCGCAGCCACCTCATCGTCATAGCCTCCTCTAATTGAGTTCGCTGCGCACAAATCCGGCTGACAAGTCCGGTCGTGGTCCCGCCCATCTGTGAAGGTCACCTGACCGGTGAAGTTCCAGTCCAGCCTACTGGCGGAAACTGCCGGAGTGCTGCGCTGTCTTCGCCGCGCGGCCCGGTGCGACCGTGCGGCAGTTCGCAAAGGCGCGCCTGAATGGTCTCGTACGCCTCCTGGGTCACTCCGGGACGGCCCGCGATCAGTGACTAGCTGCCCATCGGCCCACTGCTTCTATTGCTCGAACATGGCCCGCACGCTCGTCCCGGCCGCCTCGGCCATTTGGTCCGGGGGTGGCGCCTGCGAGCAGCGGCCGGTACATGCTGATCGGCAGCCATCGAGTCAGCCACTCTGCCGAACGGTCATCAGCGCCAGCTCTTCGAGATGGTGCTCTGGCTCGTGCCGTGCAGGAACGCCGGCTGTGCGCTTGCCCATCGGCCGCAGGACGGCAGGGTGTGGCGGGGCCCTGCGTCAGTCACGGAAGGTGCGAAGCGGCCGATCAACGGTTCCGGCCGTCGTCGTCCTGGTCCCCGGAATGAGAAACGATCTGTCCGGTGGTTCACGGGTGAGCAGGAGGTCTCGTGTTGCCAGGCATCTGATTCGTCCTAACGCCCTCCACAAAAATTAGCAGGCGACCCCTAAATGCGGCTGGAGTGAGGTTACGCGCCTCCGCGTATTCGGGCGAGTAATACCAAGCCTTCGCGTCTTCCATTGAGGGAAATTCGACCACCGAGAGGTGATTCGATGGCGACTCTCCTTCGACAACTACTGGCTCAGTGTTTGAGACGATGAAACGGCCATCGAAATGCTCAATTGCGGGGCCAGCTAGTTCGGCGTATCGTTTGACTGTTGATTCGTCCGCAAATCCCTCTAATGCTGAGATTACATACGCGACAGGTTGTTGAGGCCTATCCCCTCTGTCCCCACCTCTATCGGGCCTTTCATTCATTTATCCTCCTCTTAGCTTTACCTATAGGGAATATGCCCCGTCAGATGTAAACCCTATTTTGTTTGCGTGCCTGCTTTTGGAGTCTGCACCACGCGGTAATGGCTGTCGGCGAGTTCCGATCGGCCGCGTTATTGCCTTGCACGCTGGCGTTCCAGAGCTGATCCTTCACCTGCCGGACTCGACCGCGACCGACGATGAGCGCTCTGCCCCGGCGCGCCAGGAGCACCTCACTCAGCCAGTCCCGCTCGTCTTCCCGCAGCGGCGGCATCTCGTACGCCTGCTCGGGCATGTGCGATCACATTGAGCGTCGCCTGATCGCCGCCTCGAGGTTGTCGAGCTCGTTGCCGCGATGGGCGCGGTGCTGCTGCGTCCAGGTTTCGTCGTGGAGGGGATCGACCGTCATGACCAGTTTCGTGCGGTCACCGGCGGGCTCGATGTCGATGGTCGTCAGGTGCTCGTACGGCTCGTGGCCGGGCACGAAGTCGATCAGTGACAGGTAGGCGAGGCGGGCCGGCGATGCGACCTCGGTGAACGTCTTACGCACCTCAGCCGAGAGCGGATTGCCGGTGTTCCGCATGAACGCGACCTGTTCTGGCGCGGTCGCCGTCATGGTATACCGCAGCTGACCGCCGGGCCTCAGCTCGAGATCGCTCACCCGGCTTTCGAAGCCGTCGGGGGCAAACCACTCCCCGAGGCCGGCGGCGGTGGTCCACAGCTCCCAGATGAGCTCCGCTGGAGCGTCGTACGTGCGCTCGAGCCGCGCGGCGTCCGGGCTGGGCGTAGGTTCGATGGTCATCGATTCTCCTTGGTTGGTTGGGTTGGGTCAGCGTAAGAACGACGGGACGGCCGGCGCTTCCGTGGGCTGTGTTCAGTCCCAGCGGCTGATTTCGCCGGCGGGATAGGCTGCGAACGCGTCGCTTTCGGCGCCGGTCTTGAGGCTGGCGAGGTAGGCGCCCCAGTTGGTGCTGCATCCGCTCATGAATTCGCTGGCCTGTTGCCAGTCGGCGTGGGTGAACAGAAGTGTGGTGCCGCCGTGGCCGCTGGGTCGGAGGGTGAAGGTGATCCGGGTGTCGATCCAGGTGTCGGGTCCGTCGGTGACCTGCCACACCACGTGGTCTGGGGTGTCGGTTAGAACCTGCATGACGGTGGCGGGCTTCTCGGCGTCGCCGAAGTAGACACTGAAGCTGGAGCCGATGGTGTGTTCGCCGGTGAGCGGCCGCCCGGTCCACCAGCGGGCGATGCCGTCGGTGCTGGCGATGAGGTCGTGTACCCGCTGCGGCGGGGCGTCGATGCTAATGCGGTGCAGGATGTCAGGCATTGCGGGTTCCTTCGGTTAGCCGGCGACGAGGACGTCGGCCGGGTCGGTGTGGACGGTTGCGTGCCGTCTCCTGTCGGGCGGATCTGCAGCATTGACGAACGGCCAGGCACCGGACGGACACCGCCGGCGCGGAAAATCTCCTCGGTGATTGCTGTCCGTCCACGGCGACGCCGTTCGTCTGATATTTGAAACCGGCATCGACCCGTGACTGGAGGACTCATGCAGTACGCTTTGCTGGCCTACGCCCCACCCGAGGACACGGACCGGGCAAAACGCCCGATTCCGGGCAGCCTTGCCGCCCTGCTCGACCGACCGAACGTCACCGGCTGGGCCCGCCTGCACGCTGATGAGTCGGCGACGACGCTGCGCAACGACGACGGACGGATGCTGCTGACCGACGGGCCGTTCATCGACAGCAAGGAGTACCTCGCCGGCCTGTTCCTGATCGAGGCCGACAACCTCGACGGGGCACTCGCTCTCGCCGAGGAACTGCTCCAGGAGACCAGGCCCGGTGTCGCGATCGAGGTGCGGCCCCTCCTCGACGGACGCCTCCGTGGTGCTTGACGCCGTCTTCCGCGACCAGTGGGGCCGCGTGCTGGCCACACTGGTCGGCATCCTGGGCGACATCGAGGTGGCCGAAGACGCGGCCGCCGAGGCGTTCGCCATCGCCGCCGAACGCTGGCCACGCGACGGGGAACCGGCCAACCCCACCGGCTGGTTGATCACGACCGCGCGTAACCGCGCCATCGACCAGCTGCGCCGCCAGCAGGTCCTGGTCGCGAAGACGACGCTGCTCGCCCGCGACCTCGAGGCCGGGCCACAGCCACCGGAGGCTCTCATGGACGACGCCGCCACCATCCCGGACGAGCGGCTGGAGCTGATCTTTACCTGCTGTCACCCGGCACTCGCCCTCGAGGCGCAGGTGGCGCTCACCCTGCGCACCCTCGGCGGCCTGTCCACCGACGAGATCGCGCTGGCGTTCCTCGTCCCGTTTGAGACCATGAGCAAGCGACTGACCAGGGCCAAGCACAAGATCCGCGACGCGGGCATCCCGTTCGCCGTGCCGCCCGATCACCAGCTACCCGACCGGCTGGCGGCCGTCCTCGCCGTGGTCTACCTGATCTTCAACCAGGGCTGGGGCGGCGGCCGC
>NZ_JBKQOI010000071.1:0-16822 GCF_052145595.1 Mycobacterium sp.
CCACCGGCACATGGGGATCGGCGAGATAGCTGCTTTCGCCCATCACCAGCAGATCGGACAACAATGCGATGGAGCACCCGAGGCCGACCGCGGCCCCGTTGACCGCCGACACCAGTGGCTTGCCGAAGTTGATGACCGCCTGGAAAACCGTTCGCGCCTCTGCGATCTGGAATGCTCGCGCCTCCGGGTCGTCGATCAGACGGCCGAACATGACCATGTCGCCGCCAGCCGAGAACGCCTTGCCCACGCCGGTGGTGACGACCGCCCGGACGTCATCGTCGGCCTCCAGCGCCTGCCAGATGCCAGCGAAGGCATGGTGTAATTCCTCGTTGACGGCATTCAGGGCGTCGGGGCGGTTGATGCTCGCGACGTGGACAGCGCCGGCCTTCTCGACCAGCAGCCACGGGGCGAAGTCTTCGTAGCCGGACAAGGTGGAGAGCGCAGACGAACTGGTCATTTCTGAGTTCCTAGCCTTTGTCGTTGGAAAGGATCGTCACGGCCGAGACAGCAGTGGGTCCACCGATGTTGTGCGCCAATGCTACTCGCGCGCCGTCGACCTGATTCTCGGCCTCACCCCGCAGCTGGTTGAACAGTTCGTAGCACTGCGCGATCCCCGTCGCGCCCGGTGGATGTCCCTTGGCCTTGAGCCCACCGCTCGGATTTATCGGGATCGAACCTCCGACGTAGTGTTCTCGACCTTCGACGATCTTGTAGGCCTCGAACCGATTAGCGAAGCCGAGATCCTCATAGCTGATCAACTCCACCCCAGTGAAGCAGTCGTGGACTTCGGCGACGTTCACATCGCGCGGGGTTGTCCCCGCCATGGCCATCGCTGCTTTGGCCGCCCGCACCGTCGGCGGAAACGAGGTCATGTCCGCCTTGTGCTGGTGCATCACCCGGTCCATACCCAGCCCGACGCCACGAACCCACACCGGTCGATCGGTGTAGTGGTCGACGACGTCCTCGGCCACCAGGATCACCGCGGCCGCGCCGTCACTCTGCGGCGTGCAGTCGTACAGCCCGAACGGATCCACCACCATCGGCGCGGCCAGCGCCTGCTCGACGGTAATCTCATAGCGCAGCTGAGCTTTCGGGTTCGACACCGCATGGAAGTGGTTCTTGACCGCGACCATGGCCATGTGCTCCTTGGTGGCCGGCGATTCGTGCAGATAGCGTGCGACGTGCAGCGCAAAGTTGGCGGGCGCCACCAGGCCCAGTGGATAGTCCCACGCCGAATCGCGGGTCATGCCCGCCCATTCCCAAAACGTTGTGTTCGAGGCCGTCTCGCGCACCTTGTCCGCACCCACCACGAGCACCACATCGTAGAGTCCGGATGCGATCGCCAGTGTGCCGTTGCGGATAGCGTCATTACCGGTTGCGCAAGCGTTCTCGACGCGGGTCACCGGGATGTCGGTGAGGTCGAGGGTGTCCGCCAGAATCCCGGACGGGAAACCGTCGGTGGTCGACAGCTCGCCGAACCAGGCCGCCTCGATCTCGGACTTGTCGATGCCCTTGTCGACGTGTGACACACAATCGGCGTAGGCCATCGGGATCAGATCCTTGATACCCAGCTCAAAGTGTTCGGCGAAGGGCGTCATGCCTGCGCCGACCATCGCCACGCGCCTCATCGCGACGCACCTTGCGATTCGCGGCCCGGCCAGAACGCGTATCCGTAGTCGGGGATGCCCGCACGGGTGGCGATCCTGCGCAGGACGACCGAACCGGCCTGACCGATGCTAGACCCGCCGGCGACTGCGCCGGTCAGCTTCAGCAGCACCCGTACCGGGCTGTCATCGAGTTGGACGACCGCTAAGGAGTACGGGCTCGGCAGATCCGGAACCGGAATACGGATCGTGGTCTGCGTGTAGATGGTTCCGGCGCGGGGCAACGGCTCCAACCGGTACTCGGTGGCCAGTGCGCCGGCCGAATCGACCCGCGCGCGCGGTGGGAACACCGGAGCCGAGTCGATGCCCGGTCTCTCGTCGAATATTGCGGCCTCCCAGCGCAGTTTGGGTTCAAATGCGCGAGCATATGCGGCCAACGAGATGGGCATCCCGGTGCCCTCGGCGGTGCGGGTTTTGGGCAGCTCACCCACGAGTGTCTCGTCACGGCTTACTGCAGGCGCGGTCGCGGTGTTCGTCAGGTGCGCGACGGTCACCATCGACTGCTCGATCGCGAGAATCAGGCCGTCGGAGCGACTTTCGATCGCAGCCGCGATCAGCCGGATCACCGCGGCGGCTGAGATGCTCGGGTCTTCTTGAGCGGCAACGGTATCGAAGCCCAACCCGAGTTCCTTGGCCTTGACACCGGCAACCACCGCAACCACTGGTGAGTCGGGGAGGTTGAGGCGGGCCAGCGTCGATTTCACACCGACCTCGCGTTGCAGCCGCGGATCGGCATAGGTGTGGCGGACGCCGTCCTGGCCACGAGCCAGGGTGGGCAGGCTGCGATTCCGCCGGGCGACGGGTGCGATGGCGGCGCCGTCATCTCCCAGCAACACGGCCGCCGCACCTGCGGCGTTGTCTGAGTCGTCAGCGGCGACGACAAGCGTGCCCGCGGCGGCGGCGACGAGCTGGTCCAGCACCGCCGGAGCACCACCGAGCACCTCGGTGACCTGTACATCGGCGGGTAACGATAGGCCGGCCAGCAGTACCGCACCGTTACCGCCCTCCAGTAACGGGAAGTCCCGCGACACCATCACGACACAATGCGCCGAGGCGTTCGGATCAGCGGCGCGCCCCGCTGCCACCGCCATGGTGAGAGCGTCTTCGTCAGGACCCGCCACCCGCCGGTCATGGTGACGCCACGGGGGCAGATAAGTGCCCACAGATTGGATCTCACTCACAGCCGTCAAACCTCGCTCGCGTGCGATTCGGTATACCTTAATAAGGTATATAGTTATAGCATTCTGAGCAAGCGCGGGCCGCATTGCAGCAGGAATGACGAAAGGACCGCGGACCTGACACAGAACTTCTATCCGCCCCGTGGTGCCGCTGCCGGCGATACCGTCGACCCGGTGAGCGTGTTCGAGGAACTGACCGTCAGCGAACCCGAACTGACGGCACTACGGGCGTCGATTCGCGACTTCTTGCGCAACGACCGCGCTGAGTTCGGGTGGCAGCCGACGGTCGACGCCTGGCTGTCGCGATGGGACGAGGCCTTCAGCGCCAGACTCGGCGACGCCGGCTTCCTGGGTTTGACCATCCCTACCGTCTACGGCGGACAAGGACGCGGCCACCTCCAGCGCTACGTCGTGACCGAGGAACTGCTCGCGCACGGCGCTCCGGTGGCTGCGCACTGGGTGGCCGACCGCCAAGTCGCGCCCGCGCTGATGACCTACGGCACTGACGAACAGCGACAACGGATTCTGCCGCGGATCGCGAAAGGACGCCTGTTCTCGGCGATCGGGATGAGCGAGCCGCAGGCCGGCTCCGACCTTGCCGCAGCTTCGACCATGGCCAACCGCACCGACGGCGGCTGGATACTCAACGGCAGAAAGGTTTGGACTAGTGGCGCACACCGCGCCCACCAGATCGTGGTGCTGGCTCGATCCAGCCCCGTCGAGACACAGCAGCGGCACTCCGGCTTCAGCCAGTTCATCGTGCCGACCGATGCGCCGGGCGTGCGCATCGAGCCGATCGTCTCGATGGACGGCGACCATCATTTCAACGAGACCGTCTTCGAGGACGTGTTCGTCCCCGACGCCGACGTGCTCGGCGAGATCGGCAACGGCTGGCACCAGGTGACGGCCGAGTTGTCGTTCGAACGCAGCGGTCCCGAGCGGATCCTGTCCACTGCCCCCCTCATCGCGGAGTGCCTGCACGCATTGTCGCAATCTCCATCGCCGCCGGACCGCCGCACCGTTGCCGATGTCGGTCGCCTGCTGGCGCGCCTGATTTCCCTTCGGCAGCTGTCGATCTCGGTCGCCCGCTCGCTGTCCGACGGTATCGACCAGACCAACCGGGCGGCACTGGTCAAAGATCTCGGTACCCGCTTCGAGCAGGAGTCGGTGGAAAGGGTCGCCGACCTTGTCGACGGCCTTCCTCTGGAACCGCGGCTTCGCGCGATGCTCGACGCCGGCCGGTTGCACAAACCGATGTTCACGCTGCGCGGCGGCACGAACGAAGTACTGCGGGGCGTCGTCGCACGAGGGATGGGATTGCGTTGAGTACGTGGCTGTCCGGTGGGGTGATCGACAGTGCACCAACCAACGATGACTCAATCGAACTGCGACAGCTCGTCGACGACATCGGTCGCCGGTCCTTCGATGCGCGCATCGGCCACCGCGGCCGCCCCGACCACTTCGACGACGCCCTGTGGCGCGCACTGGCCGAGACCGGCCTGGACCGGCTGACCAGCACACCCGACCTCGAGGCGACCCCCGCTGACGCCGCGGTGGTACTCCGCGGGCTGGCGCGCCATGCCGCGGCGGTACCGATCGCCGAGACCGATCTGATGGCGTGCTGGCTCGTAGGCAAAGCCGGGTTCGAGGCGCCTCCGGGGCCGTTGACGGTCGCGATCGCGCAGGGTGCCATGTCGAACGGCACAATCGCCGGAACAGCCGCCAGGGTGCCGTGGGCGCAGCAGGCGGCCGCTGTCGTCCTGGCAGTGCGCACCGCGGACGCGCTGCACGTAGGGATCATGCACGAACCCGAGATGGAGGCCAGCCACAATCTGGCCGGTGAGCCCTGCGGGACAGTCGAATTCGCCATCTCGGCCGATCAGTTGATCGCCCTGCCCACACCGATCGCCGACGAGTTGTCCTGTCGCGGTGCATGGGCGCGCTGCTGCCAGACGATCGGCGCCCTGGATGCCGCCGCCGAGCTCACCGTTGCTCACACCCGGGAACGATCGCAGTTCGGGCGTCCATTGAGCGCCTTCCAGGCGGTGCAACATGCCCTGGCCACCATGGCCGGTGACATCGAACGCGCACGCGCGGTAACGACAGTGGCCGTCGCCGCCGCCGACGAATACGGTTTCGCCGCTCCGCAGACCCGCCACGCCGTCACGGTCGCAAAGGTCGTGCTCGGGCAGGTGGTTGATCCGGTGACTACGATCGCCCATCAGCTACACGGCGCCATCGGCGTCACCGCGGAACACCCACTCTGGCTCGCGACCTTGCGCGCGCAGGCCTGGATCGACGAGTTCGGTAGCACGACCGAGCATGCCTACCGGCTGGGCGCTGCCGGCATTGCGACGCAAGCCCTGTGGGACATCGCCATACAGTGACGAGAACTCGAAGAACCCGAGCACTTCGGCGCAAGCTGGGCTGTGGTGCACGGGGACGCGTCGTCAAATATGCCGCCGGCTTCATATCGGCCTTAGGCGCGACCGTGCATCGAAGTGCGTCAACAAGAGTGTGACGGAAAGGAACCCGATGTCGTCCACGTCCCGACGGATCGCAGAATCGTCCACCACCGCGGTGGTTTGTGTGGAGTGCCAGAACGGCGTGATGGGACCCAACTCGGTGCTCCCGGCGCTTGGTGCCGACACCCGAGATTTGGTAGGCAACATCGGTCGGGTGCTGACCGCAGCACGAAGCAGTGGGGTCGTGGTTATCCACGCCACCTTCGAGGGCCTGCTCGGAAGCGACCATGTCGGCTCGGCACGGATCTGGCGCGCTCTTGGGCCGGCCACCGAGGGGTGGACGCCCGGCAGTGCACCCACCCAGGTCATCCCGGAATTGCTGGGGCCCGACGACCTCGTTGTCGCCCGCCATCATGGGTTGTATCCGACTCTCGACACCGAATTGCTGCCAGTACTGGCCAGCCTCGGAGTGCGCACCGTCGTCCTTGCCGGTGTGTCACTGAATCTCGCGCTACCCTTCACCGCCGGCCACATGTCCCAGATGGGGTATCGGGTGGTCGTGCCCCGCGACGCCGTCGGCGGCACTCCCCCCGTCTACGCCGACTTAGCAATCACGCACACGATGGCGATGTTGGCCACGATCACGACGATCGAGGCGCTGACCGCGGAGTGGGCGTCAGGATGACATCAAAGAGGTCGAGCACCTGCTCACGATTTTTCGCGCCGACGTGACGCGACTCGCGGATACACCGAAGGGATGTTGATGGCATCAGAGCTACGAAAGCGGCTCGACCTCAGCTTGGCCGACGGATCTGGCGTCGGTTACGTTCTGCGACTTGTCGATAGCGCTCGCCCAAGTCGTCGGTATGCCTGGCAACGGTGGTGGCGATAGTCTGCTCGGCCGCCAGGGCGGGGTTGATGATCGCGGCAGCTCCAGTCACGTACATCGCTTTGAGCCCCTGCATGACTGGTGGCGATACTTCACAGATTTGCGTTGCCAACTCGACAATCCGATTCAGCAGCTGCGTGTGTGCAACGACCTCTGTGACCAGACCCATCGTCTCCGCTCGAGAGGCATCGATGACCTCACTGGTCATCGACAGCCTTCGGGCCATACCGGCTCCGATAATGCCGGGCAGCCGCGCAGTCATGCCTGCACCGGGCAGGATTCCCACCCGGGCATGGGTGTCGGCGAAGACGGCTTGATCGGACGCCACGAGAAAGTCGCACCCGAGTGCCATCTCCATGCCGCCGGTAATCGCCGCCCCGTTTATCGCTCCGAGGACCGGCTTGCTCAACTGGGCGACCTTGGTGATGCAGTTCTCGGCGTGAAGCCGTTCGAAATAGGCCGCCCCATCGCGCTGCACCTGCTTGAGATCCAGTCCGGCACAGAACGCCGGATCCGCGCCTGTCAGCACGACTGCACGCACGGACATATCGCGATCGGCGTCGATCAAAGCAGCGTGCAAGGCGCTGATCAAGTCGGTGTTCAACGCGTTTCGCGCCTCGGGACGGTTCATCGTCAGCACCCGGACCGCGCCGCGGTCCTCCAGCAAGACAAGCTGGTTCAAGGCAACCATGATGCGGGCCTGGAGAATTCGTTATCGCTCATGTAGGCCACGCCCATGTCCCTAAACCCACGCGAGCTCGACCTTTTGCCAACCGTTCAGCAGCGCCGTCGGGTTGCGTTTCAGCGTTCCGGCTATCTCGAGCCGGTCGAGGTACGGAAGTAACCCGCCGACCGCGGCGCGCACCTCCTGACCGGCGAGGTGCGCACCCAAACAGAAGTGGATGCCGTGCCCGAATGCCAAGTTCTTGCCAGGGGGCCGGGTGATCAGGAAGCGGTCGGGATCATCGAATCGGCGCGGATCTCGGTTGGCCGCAGCCATATGCAACGCGATAATTGCGCCCTTGGGGATTGGGGTGCCGGCGATCTCGTTGTCTTCGGTCGCCTCACGGAAGGCGAATTGGATCGGGGAGGTCAATCGATTGGCTTCGTCCACCGCATTGGGCAGCAGTCCGGGATCGTCGAGCAACAACTTGAGCTGGTCCGGGCAAGAGAGGAGCTCGACCACGGTGTTGCCGATCAGATTCGTCGTCGTCTCGTTGCCGGCGACCATGATGGTGATTGCGACCATCAGTGTTTCGACATTGCTTAGCGACTCGTTGTCGATCGCCGCCACCATGGCACTGACCAAGTCGCCCTTGGGTTCTGCGCGACGTTCCTCGATGAGTGGAACGAAATACGTGCTGAACTCTTTGATCGTTGCCAACATCAATTCGTTGCGCTCGGCGGGGCTGCTGAACACCCCACCCGCTGCAGCGGCGAACGCGTCCGACCAGCGCTTGGCCTGGCTGTAGTGGTTGCCGTCGATGCCGAGGATGTGGCAGATCATTTCGACAGGCAGCGGAACGGCGAGGCGCTCCACCACGTCGAAGGCGGGTTGGTCCTCGATTCCGGCCAAACAGCGCAGGACGATCTCCTCAATCGCAGTCGCCATCTCCTTGATGCGCGGCGGCGTGAATCCCCTGCTGACGATGCGGCGCATCCGGGTGTGTTGGGGCGGGTCGGCCGCGGCGATGGTCTTCGCGGAAGCCATCTCGGCCATGTCCACCGGGATGCCCGCGGCCAGCGCGAGCAATCGCTCGACCACCTCGGGTTTCATCTCTTCATCGGGCGGCGCGGATCCCTCGTAGGGGTTGGGTCGCGACGAGAACTGCTGCGGATTCGACTGGACCGCCTTGACATCGTCGAACCGCGACACCACCCAGATGTCAGAGCTGGTGTGGTAGACGGGAAATCGCTCCCGCAATTCGGCGAGTACCTGCGGCAGCTGATCTCGTGGTCCGGGCTTGAACGGGTCGAACATGAAATCGGATCCATTCGCACTCATCGTGTCTCGGTCAATGTTTGCCTCAGTTCCAAAAGCGGTACAGCGTGCGGGCATTGAGCTCGACGATCTTTCGGGCCTCATCGTCGGGCACATCGACGAGGTGCTCTGCAAGCAACTTGCGGGTGTGCGGCCAGTTGGAGTCCGAGTGCGGATAGTCGCTTTCGAACATGATGTTGTCGATGCCGATCCGGTGCCGTTGCTCGATACCCGACTGGTCGGAGATGAAACAGCCGTAAATGTGCTCCCGGAATAGCTCGGAGGGAAGCTTGTCGGCGTTGATGTTGCACCAGTACTTGTGTCGGCCCCAGGAGTAGTCGATGCGTTCCAGTAGATACGGCATCCAGCCGATGCCGCCCTCAGAAAGCGCTACTTTGAGCTTGGGAAACTTGTAGAACACGTCGGACATCAACAGGTCGACGGTTGCCATCATCGAGTTCACCCCGAAAAGCGCGATGCTGATGAACATATCGCCGTCCGGCGCGAGCCCCTGCGGCATGCCGCCGGAGCCGAAGTGCATCGACAGCGGAAGTTCGGCTTCCTCGCAGATGCGCAGGATGGGATCCCAATGGTCGGTGTGGAACGACGGCAAGCCTAGTTTGTGCGGCGCCTCGATAAACGAAACCGACTTCGCACCCTTGGCGGCGGTGCGTTCGATCTCGGCCACCGACGCGTCGATGTCCCAGAATGGGACCATGATCAACGGGATCTGGCGCTCGGGAGCATAGGCACACCACTCATCGAGGATGAAGTCGTTGTAGGCGCTGATGCACAGCTTCGCGAAGTCCTTGTCCTCGGCGGCGTAGAACGTGCTGCCGGCGAATCCGCCGAAGTTCGGAAAGCACAGTTGGGCCCAGGTGCCCTCGATGTCCATGTCCTTGATGCGGTCGGCGATGTGGTGGCAGCCGGGCAGCATGTCGTCGTAGCTGCGCGGATCCATCCCGAAATCGCGCGGATGCTTACCCGCCACCGCGTTGAGAGCGAAGTTGCCGGATTGCTTGCCCTCGTAGAGCCAGGTGTCGTTTCCGTCAGGGAGCTTGACGATGCGTGGCGCCACGTCTTCGTACTTTGAGGGCAGCCGGTCAAGCCAAACCCGCGGGTGCTCGATGACATGGTCGTCGACCGAGATGATTCGTGCGTCTTCGGGAAGCATGTGATCTCTTTCTGAGAGGCATCGCATCTCAACAGTAGAACGCTACCTGCGCCAGATGCAACGGGCATACTATGCTGACGCCGCGGTGAAGTAACCGCATGTGCTGGGAGGCGGTTGATGGTCATGCTGCGTCGAGAAGCACTCGACCCCGAAATTCGCGAAGCCGTCCGCGATCTGCCCGATTTCGTCTTCTCCACCGAGACCGTGCCGATGATGCGTCAGAACGCCCCGTTCCCGCCCGTGCCGGCACCCGACATCGAGTGCGTCGACCTCACAACCCATCCCGACGGGGGGGTCGCGCTGACCCTGCTGCGTCCCCGCGGCGCTGCCGGTGACCTGCCGACCCTGTACTGGATGCATGGCGGCGGGACGGTGATCGGAAACCGCTTTATGGATAACGCCCGCCTCAACGAGTGGTGCCGCTCGCTGTCCTGCGCCTGCGTCAGCGTCGAATACCGGTTGGCACCGGAAGCGCCCTATCCGCTGCCACTAGACGACTGCGACAGCGGACTGAGGTACATCGTTGATCACGCGGCCGATCTGCGGTTGGACCCGCGCCGTATCGGGGTCGGTGGACGCAGCGCCGGCGGGTTACTGGCCGCCGCTCTCGGGCTGCGTTGGCGGGACCAGAGGCTCGATGGTCTGGGATTCGCATACCTCGAATACCCGATGCTCGATGACCGGATGACCACGCCGTCGAGCGCGCTCGACGGCCTTCCAATGTGGAGTCGGGAGTCCAACGCATTCGGCTGGCGCAGCTATCTGGGCGAGCGCTACGGAACAGACGACGTGCCGCCGGACGCGGTTCCCGCCAGGGCCGCCGATCTGGCGGGCCTACCGCCGACCTTCATCAGCGTGGGCACGGCGGACTGCCTTCGAGACGAGTCGATCGATTTTGCCGCTCGCCTGTGCCGGGCCGGCGTGCCGACGGAGCTTCACGTCTACGCCGGCGCGATTCACGGGTTCGATATGTTCGCCGACTGCGCAGTGGCCAAATGCGCCGCGCGCGACAGTGCGGATTGGTTGGCCCGCCAATTCCGCTGACGTGTCAGCGGCGTGGACGGCTGCGGGGTAGCCCTAACCTGTTCTCGACGATCAGGCTGCGCAGCACTTCGCTGGAACCGCCGTAAATCGTCGTTGCGACTGCGCTGCGGTAATGGGCATCCAGCGCGCCGTCAACGGGAGCCTCTGGGTCAGTCCAATCCAGCATGCCCGCGGTTCCGGCGATATCGGCGGCGGCGGCGGACGCCCGCACATAGCTTTCAGGACCGAACAGCGCCGACACCGGGCCCGGCTTGTCGCCTTCGGCGTCCAGGAACGCCACCCGCAAGGCGAGCAGATCGGCTACCTCGGCCTGCATCGCCACATGGGCCAGGCGCTCGCGCACCAGGGGATCGTTGATGAGCGCGGTGCCGTCCGTTCCCCGATGCGTGCGGGCGAATTCGAGCGCATCGGCTGCCACCAATCCCGTCCGTGAGGCGGGCGCGACGTTCTGCTCGGCCTCCAACGCGGCCAGCATCACCGAAAAGCCCTGGTGCGCTTCGCCAACCCTGTTGGCGTCGTCGACCCGCACGTCGTTGTAGAACACGATGTTGGTGCGTTCATGGCCCATGGTGTGCACCGGCCGGATTTCGATACCGGCTGAATCCAGCGGTACCAGCAGCATCGTCAGGCCCCGGGTGCCGGCGGACCCCGGCGCCGAGCGGGTGAGCAGAAAGCAGTAGTCGGCGAGATGCGCGAAGGTGGTGAAGATCTTCTGGCCGTTGACGATCCAATCTTCACCGTCTCGCTCGGAGCGGGTCGCGCAGGCGAAGACATCAGATCCGCCCGCGGGTTCGGTGTAGCCGAGGCAGATAAGAATCTCGCCAGCCGCAACGCTCGGCAAAATCCTGGCCTTCAGCTCTGCTGAGCCCGCGGCCCTGATCGCGTTGGCGGGCAGCATCGTCGTCCCGGGCCCGATCGTAGGAACGCCTCCCCGGCGCAGCGTATCCAACAGCACAGCGGTCTCGAATTGATCGAGTCCGGCCCCACCCTGCACCACCGGCCAGGCCGGGGCGATCCATCCGCGCTCCCCCAGCTTTCGCGTCAGCTCCCGGTCGGCACCGTCTCCGGTGCGTCGCTCGTTTTCGATCACCGCGCGGGTGACATACCGTGCGACGAATTCTTCTGCTGCGCTGCGGATTCGGGCCCAGCTCGCGGGTTCGCTGAAGTCCATGGCTCAGTGACTTCCTGTGCTCACCGGGCCGAAGCGCCTGTCAGCAAGGGTGAGCAGTTCGCGCCGCGGATCGGCGAATGCGACCGCCCACGCTTTGGCGCGTCGGTAGTAGAGCTGGATGTCGTACTCCTCCATGAAGCCGTACCCGCCGTGGACGTGAAGGCTGTGTCCGGCTGCCTCATATGCGGTCTCGGCGGCGAATACGAACGCCATCGAGGCCAACGCCGGCCCGTCAGCTTGCCCCGAATCCATCGCCCAACAGGCCTTTTGGATCAACAGTTGTGCCCCGTCCAACGCCGCGACAGCGTCGGCGAAGGGGTGAGCGACGGCCTGATACATCGCGATGGGCTGCCCGAACGCGTGACGCACCTTCGCGTAATCAGAGCCGATGCGCACGGCCTCGGCGGCCAGTCCGATCAGTGCCGCCGCCCGCAGCACGCGGACCTCATCAAGGGCTGTGGCGAACATCGTCCGGGCCGAATCGCCCTCGGCCAGGCAGCGGCGCTCGCAGCCTTCGGGCCATCGGGCCAACGCCAACCCGCCGAAGTTGGGCCGTGGGGTTCGGGCCAGCCCGGCCGGCCGTATCGCATAAAGCAGAGAACCCCCCTCGACGGCGAGAATCGCATCCGCGATCGCTCCGTCGACGAGCAGTTGCTTCTCGACCGGTCCAGGTCCGGTGGCCAGCGACACGATAGACGAGCCGGTCAGCACCGGGCCGATCAGCTCCTTTTCCCCAAGCCGGCCCAGCAGTCGCGCCGCGGCCGCGGTCTCGGCGATCGGTATCGGGGCGAGGCGGCGGCCCGCCTCCTCCGCTACTAGCGCCAGCTCGAGCAGACCCCCGCCCACGCCGCCGCAATCCGACGCCACGCCGATCCCGAGCGCTTCCGTCTCGCTGAAGCGCCGCCACAGGTCCTTGTCCAAGCCCGACGACTCCGCCGCCCGGACGCGCTGTGGCGTCGCCTCCTTCCGGAAGAGCGCTGCGAAAGTCTCGCGGACCGCACGTTGCTCTTCGCTCAACCGCAGGTCCACACCAGATTCCTCCCGTGTCCGAGGGCTCGACGGCAAGAGCGGGACTGCCGTACCGAGCACATTACTCCTGGCGGAGTTGGTACATGCAAAAAAGTAGCGCATTGTTCTCTTCTTACGCACTCGATGTTACTGTCGAGCGCAATAGGCACGGCCGACCGAGGAGTTCGACGATGACACAGAAGCTGGGTTTTCCGGTCTTCGACGGCGACAACCATATGTATGAGACTCGCGATGCGTTGACCAAATTCCTTCCATCCGAGTACCGCGGTGCGATCCGATACGTCGAGGTCGACGGCCGCACGAAGATCGCCACCCTCGGCCAGATCAGCGATTACATCCCCAACCCGACCTTCGATAAGGTCGCCGCGCCGGGCGCCCAAGAGGACTACTTCCACAACGGCAACCCGGAAGGCAAGAGCCACCGGGAGATCCTGGGCAAGGCGATCGAGGCAACCCCCGCGATGCGTGAGCCGGGACCCCGGCTGGCGCTGCTCGATGAACAGGGCATCGACAAGTCGATGATGTACCCGACGCTGGCCAGCCTGGTCGAGGAGCGGTTCCGGGATCACCCCGAAGCGACGCACACGATCATCCACGCGTTGAACCAGTGGCTGGACGAGACATGGTCTTTCAACTTCAAGGACCGGATCTTCACCACTCCGATCATCACCCTGCCGATCGTCGAGAAGGCGATCGAAGAACTGAACTGGGTGCTCGAACGGGGTGCCCGCGCGGTCTTGATTCGGCCGGCCCCGGTTCCCGGACTGCACGGTCCGCGCTCGTTCGCCCTTCCAGAGTTCGACCCGTTCTGGAAGCGGGTCAGCGATACTGGCGTGCTGGTCGTCATGCACGCCTCAGACAGCGGCTACTCTCGCTACGCCAACGACTGGGAAGGCGGCGGCGAGTTCCGTCCCTTCCAGCCCACTCCATTCCGCTCGTACTACAGTCTTGCGCGCAACCCGGCGGAGGACGCCGTCGCGGCGCTGGCCTGCCACGGTTTGCTCACCCGCTTCCCAGAGCTGCGTATCGCTATGGTGGAGAACGGAACAACATGGTTGCCAAGGCTTTTCAATAATCTCAGCGATACGCACAAGAAAATGCCCCAGCTCTATAGCGAGGACCCGCTGGAAGCGATCCGGCGCTGCGTCTATTTCAACCCGTTTTGGGAAGAGAATGTGGTCGAGCTCGCGAAACTGGTGCCGATCGACCACATCTTCTTCGGCTCGGACTACCCACATCCCGAGGGCCTGGCCGAACCGCTCAGCTACGCGGATCGCCGTCGCGAACTGGGCGACGACGAAATCGCCATAGTAATGGGCGGAACGCTGTCGAACGCGATGCGGGTGGACGCCTGAGATGTCAACGGATCGGAGCGCGCCGCACGCAACGAGAACGCGTGAAGACGGCGCCCCGGCGGAGTTCAACCCGTACTCGGATGTCTTCTTCGACGATCCGTATGAGACCTACCGGTGGATGCGCGATGAGGCGCCGGTCTACTACAGCGAGCGCTGGGACTTCTACGCCCTGACCCGCCACGAGGATGTTGTTGCCGCGCACCGGGATTGGGAGACGTTCAGCAGCGCCTACGGGGTGACCTTGGATGCGCTGTCGATGCGGCATCGGTTCAGCACCAACATGTTGATCATCATGGACCCCCCGGAGCATGAGCGACTGCGCAAACTGGTGCGGCAGGTGTTCACCAAGGCAGCGATCGCCAATCTGGAGCCGCTCGTGGTGGAGGTCGTGACCTCCTATATCGACGCGCTGAAGGATAGGAAAAACTTCGATGTGGTGGCCGACTTCGCCGTCCTGTTCCCCGTGGAGATCATCTCCTCGATGCTCGGCGTCCCAGCCGGCGAACGACAGCAGATCCGGTTGTGGACCGACGGATTCCTGCACCGGGAGGAAAACAACCCGTTCGCCACGGAAAGTGGCGTGGCCGATTCGATGGCGATGGGCGAGTACTTCCTGGAGCTCGCCCATGAGAAACGCCGTAACCCCGACGACCTGATCATCAGCAGACTGGTCACAGCCACCTACGAGGATGAGGCGGGGGTGACGCACCGGCTCAGCGACGACGACATCGCCACGTTCGCGGTGCTTCTGGCCGCGGCCGGTAGTGAGACCGTCACCAAGTTGGTGGGCAACGGAGTGATGGCCTTTCACCGCAACCCCGACCAGTGGGAGTTGGTGCTCGCTGATCCCACACTGATTCCCGGCGCGATCGAGGAGATGTTGCGGCTTAATCCGCCATCCCAGTATCAGGGGCGTTTCGCCACCCGCGACGTCACCCTCGACGGCGGGACGATTCCGGCGGGCTCCCCCACGTTGTTGGTCACCGGAGCCGCGACCCGTGACCCGCGGGCCTACCAGCAGCCCGACGCGTTCGACATCCGGCGCGGCGGGGCCACCACGCTGGCATTCGGCTACGGCGCGCACAGCTGCCTCGGGTCTTGGCTCGCGCGACTCGAAAGCCGCGTTGCCTTCCAGCACCTGCAGCAGCACTGGCCGCGCTTCGAGGTCGACACCGACGGCCTGCGCCGGGTCACCATGTCCAACGTCGCCGGCTACTCCCACATCCCCGTCCACGTCGGCTGATGGCCGGAGTCCTTGCGGCAGTGGACGATTCGACACCGAACGGTATGCCGGCCAGCATCCCCGAGCTCCTGCGAATCAGGCGCGCCGAAGCCGACGGCGAGTTCCTCGTCACTGACGACGAGCGACTGACGTTCGGCGAAGCCGACACCGCGTCAATGGAGTTGGCCGACGCGTTGCTGGCCTCCGGTGTCGGCAAAGGGACCCGGGTCGGGATCTTGTTCGCCAACTGCGCCCAGTGGCTCATCTCCTGGCTCGCGGCCGCACGAATCGGCGCACTCACCGTTCCCCTGTCGACTTTCGCACCCGGTGCAGAACTCGCGCGGCTGTTGCGGCACACCGACGTGCAGACAGTACTCATGGGCCGATCCATCGCCGACCGCGACCTCGTCGAACGCATGCAGGACGCGCTGCCAGGCCTCACCGACGGGGGGGCCGTGATTGCCGAGCCGGCAGCGCCCTATCTGCGCCGGATCCACGTCTGGCCGGGGTCTGAGCGCGCCTGGGCCTCACCGTGGCCGCGGCACACGGAATCGGCTGCATCGCTTACGTATTCGGCCGAAGGCGAGGTTGTACCCGCGGATGACCTCGTCGTGGTCAGCACATCCGGGACGACGGCGCTGCCGAAATCCGTCGTGCACTCGCACGGGAGCTTGGTACGCCACGCCTACATTCTGGCGCGCCATCGCGGCGTCACCTCGACCGACCGCATCTATTCGCCGATGCCGTTCTTCTGGGTGGGCGGCCTGACGATGGTTGTGCTGCAGGCGCTTTCGGCCGGCGCGGCTATCCTCGCGCAGGATGTATTCGAAGCGGGTAGCACGCTGGCACTGTTGGAGCGGGAACGGGCGACGTTCATCTCATGCTGGTCGCAGGCAAGCCGGGCCATGGCCGACCATCCCGACTTCGCCAACCGCGACCTATCAAGCGTACGGGGCGGCACCATGCTCGAGGCGTTGCCACCCGACCGGCGGCCACGCGAGCCTGACCTCGCACCCAACCTGCTGGGCATGACCGAGACCGGCGGCCCGCACACGATGGTCGAGGTGCCCGACACCCCGCTACCACCGGAACTGCGTGGCTCATTCGGGATTCCGCTACCGGGATTGGTGCAGCACCGGATCGTCGAACCCGCCTCCGGCACCGAGGCGCCCGACGGCCAAGAGGGCGAGATACACGTTCGCGGTCAGATCGTGATGAGCGGTATCTACAAACAGGAACGCCACGAGGTGTTCGGCCCCGACGGCTGGTATGCCACCGGGGATCGGGGGTGGTTCGACGATGCCGGCCACCTGCACTTCACCGGCCGCGCAAGCACTCTCATCAAGACCGCGGGATCCAACGTGTCGCCGGCTGAGGTCGAATCCGTGTTGGATTCGATCCCTGAAGTCCTGCATAGCTTTGTGGTCGCCCTACCGCACCAGGTTCGCGGGCAGGTAGTCGGGGCCGCTGTCGTGCCCGCCAACGGTGCGCAATTGTCGGTCGAGAGCGTCGTCGCCCACGCTCGCCGCAACCTGTCGTCGTTCAAGGTTCCCACGGTCGTTCGCCTTGTCGCGGAGGCCGATCTGCCCATGCTTCCCACCGGCAAAGTCGACCGCCAAGGACTCGTGCGGGTCCTGACCGCCGATTGAC
>NZ_JBKQOI010000072.1:0-55710 GCF_052145595.1 Mycobacterium sp.
CCACCGGCACATGGGGATCGGCGAGATAGCTGCTTTCGCCCATCACCAGCAGATCGGACAACAATGCGATGGAGCACCCGAGGCCGACCGCGGCCCCGTTGACCGCCGACACCAGTGGCTTGCCGAAATTGATGACCGCCTGGAAAACCGTTCGCGCCTCGGCGATCTGGAATGCTCGCGCCTCCGGGTCGTCGATCAGACGGCCGAACATGACCATGTCGCCGCCGGCCGAGAACGCCTTGCCCACGCCGGTGGTGACGACCGCCCGGACGTCATCGTCGGCCTCCAGCGCCTGCCAGATGCCGGCGAAGGCATGGTGCAATTCCTCGTCGACGGCATTGAGGGCGTCGGGGCGGTTGATGCTCACGACGTGTACAGCGCCGGCCTTCTCGACCAGCAGCCACGGGGCGAAGTCTTCGTAGCCGGACAACGTGGAGAGGGCAGACGAACTGGTCATTTCTGAGTTCCTAGCCTTTGTCGTTAGAGAGGATCGTCACGGCCGAGACAGCAGTGGGTCCACCGACGTTGTGCGCCAATGCTATTCGCGCGCCGTCGACCTGATTCTCGGCCTCACCCCGCAGCTGGTTGAACAGTTCGTAGCACTGCGCGACGCCGGTCGCGCCCGGTGGATGTCCCTTGGCCTTGAGCCCACCGCTCGGATTGACCGGGATCGAACCTCCGACGCAGTGTTCACGACCCTCGACAATCTTGTACGCCTCGAACCGATTAGCGAAGCCGAGATCCTCGTAGCTGATCAACTCCACCCCGGTGAAGCAGTCGTGGACTTCGGCGACGTTCACATCGCGCGGGGTTGTCCCCGCCATAGCCATCGCTGCTTTGGCCGCCCGCACCGTCGGCGGAAACGAGGTCATGTCCGGCTTGTGCTGGTGCATCACCCGGTCCATACCCAGCCCGACGCCACGAACCCACACCGGCCGATCGGTGTAGTGGTCGACGACGTCCTCGGCTACCAGGATCACCGCGGCCGCGCCGTCACTCTGCGGCGTGCAATCGTAGAGCCCGAACGGATCCACCACCATCGGAGCGGCCAGCGCCTGCTCGACGGTGATCTCGTAGCGCAGCTGGGCTTTCGGGTTCGACACCGCATGGAAGTGATTCTTGACCGCAACCATGGCCATGTGCTCCTTGGTGGCCGGCGATTCGTGCAAATAGCGTGCGACGTGCAAGGCGAAGTTGGCCGGCGCCACCAGGCCCAGTGGATAGTCCCACGCCGTATCGCGGGTCATGCCCGCCCATTCCCAGAACGTGGTGTTCGAGGCCGTCTCACGCACCTTGTCCGCACCCGCCACGAGCACCACATCGTAGAAACCGGATGCGATCGCCAAGGTGCCGTTGCGGATAGCGTCATTACCGGTGGCGCAGGCGTTCTCGACGCGGGTCACTGGGATGTCGGTGAGATCGAGGGTGTCCGCCAGAATCCCCGATGGGAAACCGTCGGTGGTCGACAGCTCGCCGAACCAGGCCGCCTCAATGTCAGACTTGTCGATGCCGTTGTCGACGTGTGACACACAATCGGCGTAGGCCATCGGGATCAGATCCTTGATACCCAGCGCAAAGTGTTCGGCGAAAGGCGTCATGCCCGCGCCGACCATCGCCACCCGCCTCACAGCGATGCACCTTGCGATTCGCGGCCCGGCCAGAACGCGTATCCGTAGTCGGGGATGCCCGCACGGGTGGCGATCCTGCGAAGGACGACCGAACCTGCCTGGCCGATACTCGACTCGCCGGCGACGGCGCCGGTCACCTTCAGCAGCACACGTACCGGGCTGTCATCGAGTTGGACAACCGCCAAAGAGTACGGGCTCGGCAGATCCGGAACCGGAATACGGATCGTGGTCTGCGTGTAGATGGTTCCGGTGCGGGGCAACGGCTCCAACCGGTACTCGGTGGCCAGTGCGCCGGCCGAATCGACCCGCGCGCGCGGTGGGAACACCGGCGCCGAGTCGATGCCCGGTCTCTCGTCGAATATTGCTGCCTCCCAGCGCAATTTGGGTTCAAATGCGCGAGCGTAGGCGGCCAACGAGATGGGAATCCCAGTGCCCTCGGCGGTGTTGGTTTTGGGCAGTTCACCCACGAGCGTCTCGTCACGCCTCACCACGGGCGCGATCACGGTGTTCGTCAGGTGCGCGACGGTCACCATCGACTGCTCGATCGCGAGAATCAGTCCGTCGGAGCGACTTTCCAACGCAGCCGCGATTAGCCGGATCACTCCGGCGGCTGAAGCGCTCGGGTCTTCGTGAGCGGCAACGGTATCGAAGCCCAACCCGAGTTCCTTGAGAGTCACACCAGCAACCACCGCAACGACTCGTGAGTCGGCGAGATTGAGGCGGGCCAGCGTCGATTTCACACCGACCTCGCGTTGCAACCGCGGATCGGCATAGGTGTGGCGGGCGCCGTCCTGGCCACGAACCAAGGTGGGCAGACTGCGATTCTGCCGGGCGACGGACGTGATGGCGGCACCGCCATCTCCCAGCAGAGCGGCCGCCGCACCTGCGGCGTTGTCAGAGTCGTCGGCGGCGATGACAAGCGTGCCCGCGTCGCCGGCAACAAGCTGGTCCAGCACCGCCGGAGCACCACCAAGCACCTCGGTGACCTGTACATCGGCAGGCAGCGATAGGCCGGCCAGCAGGACCGCACCGTTACCGCCCTCCAGTAACGGGAAGTCCCGCGACACGATCACGACACGATGCGCGGAGGCGTTTGGATCGGCGGCGCGCCCCGCTGCCACCGCCATGGTGAGAGCGTCTTCATCCGGACCCGGCACTCGCCGGTCGTGCTGACGCCATGGGGGCAAGTAGGTGCCCACAGATTGGATCTCACTCACAGCCGTCAGCCCTCGCTCGCATGCTATTCGGTATCCTTAATAAGGTATATAGTTATAGCATTCTGGGCAAGCACGGGCCGCACTGCATCAGGAATGACGAAAGGACCGCGGACCTGACACAGGACTTCTATCTGCCCCGTGCTGCTGCCGGCGTTACCGTCGACCCCTTGAGCGTGTTCGAGAAACTGACCCTCAGCGAACCCGAACTGACGGCACTACGGGCGTCGGTTCGGGACTTCTTGCGCAACGACCGCGCTGAGTTCGGCTGGCAGCCGACGGTCGACGCATGGATGACGCGATGGGACGAGGCCATCAGCGCCAGACTCGGCGACGCCGGCTTCCTGGGTTTGACCATCCCTACCGTCTACGGCGGACAGGGACGCAGCCACCTCCAGCGCTACGTCGTGACCGAAGAGCTGCTCACCCACGGCGCTCCGGTGGCTGCGCACTGGGTGGCCGACCGCCAAGTTGCGCCCGCAGTGATGATCTACGGCACTGACGAACAGCGACAACGGATTCTGCCGCGGATCGCGAAAGGACGCTTGTTCTCGGCGATCGGGATGAGCGAGCCGCAGGCCGGCTCCGACCTCGCCGCAGCTTCGACCAAGGCCAACCGCGTCGACGGCGGCTGGATACTCACCGGCAGGAAGATCTGGAGCAGCGGCGCACACCGCGCCCACCAGATAGTGGTGCTGGCTCGATCCAGTCCGGTCGAGTCACAGCAGCGGCACTCCGGCTTCAGCCAGTTCATCGTGCCGACCGATGCGCAAGGGGTACGCATCGAGCCGATCGTCTCGATGGACGGCGACCATCATTTCAGTGAGGTCGTATTCGAGGGCGTGTTCGTCCCCGATGCCGACGTGCTCGGCGAGATAGGGAACGGCTGGCTTCAAGTGACGGCCGAGTTGTCATTCGAGCGCAGCGGTCCCGAGCGGATCCTGTCCACCGCCCCTCTCATCGGGGAGTGCCTGTGCGCACTGTCGGAATCCCCATCGCCGCCGGACCGCCGCACCGTGGCCGATGTCGGTCACCTGCTGGCGCGCCTGATTTCCCTTCGCCAGCTGTCGATCTCGGTCGCACGCTCCCTGTCCGATGGTGTCGACCAGACCAACCGGGCGGCGCTGGTCAAGGATCTCGGTACCCGCTTCGAGCAGGAGTCGGTGGAGGCGGTCGCCGGTCTTGTCGACGGCCTTCCTCTGGAACCGCGGCTTCGCGCCATGCTCGACGCCGGCCGGTTGCACAAGCCGATGTTCACGCTGCGCGGCGGCACGAACGAGGTACTGCGGGGCATAGTCGCGCGAGGGATGGGATTGCGTTGAGTACGTGGCTCTCCGGTGGGGTGCTCGACAATGCACCAACCAACGATGACTCAACCGAGCTGCGTCAGCTCGTCGACGACATCGGTCGCCGGTCCTTCGATGCGCGCATCGGCCACCGGGGCCACCCCGACCACTTCGACGACGCCCTCTGGCGCGCACTGGCCGAGACCGGCCTGGACCGGCTGACCAGCACACCCGACCTCGGGGCGACCCCCGCCGACGCCGCGGTGGTTCTCCGCGGGCTGGCGCGCCATGCCGGGGCGGTACCGATCGCCGAGACCGACCTGATGGCGTGCTGGCTCGCGGGCGAAGCGGGGTCCGAGGCGCCACCGGGGCCGTTGACGGTCGCGATCGCGCGGGGCGCCATGTCGAACGGCACAATCGCCGGAACAGCGGCCCGGGTGCCGTGGGCGCAGCAGGCGGCCGCCGTCGTTCTGGCAGTGCGCACCTCGGACGCGCTGCACGTGGGGATCATGCATGAACCCGAGATCGAGGCCAGTCACAATCTGGCCGGCGAACCCTGCGGGACAGTCGAATTCGCCATCTCGACCGATCAGTTGATCGCGCTGCCCACGCCGATCGCCGACGAGTTGTCCTGTCGCGGTGCATGGGCGCGCTGCTGCCAGACGATCGGCGCCCTAGACGCCGCCGCCGAACTCACCGTTGCTCACACCCGGGAACGATCGCAGTTCGGGCGTCCATTGAGCGCCTTCCAGGCGGTGCAACATGCCCTGGCCAACATGGCCGGTGACATCGAACGCGGACGCGCGGTAACGACAGTGGCTGTCGCCGCAGCCGACGAATACGGTTTCGCCGCTCCGCAGACCCGCCACGCCGTCACGGTCGCGAAGGTCGTGCTCGGGCAGGTGGTCGATCCGGTCACCACGATCGCCCATCAGTTACACGGCGCTATCGGCGTCACCGCGGAACACCCACTCTGGCTAGCGACCTTGCGCGCGCAGGCCTGGATCGACGAGTTCGGTAGCACGACCGAGCATGCCCACCGCCTGGGCGCTGCCGGCATTGCGACGCAAGCCCTGTGGGACATCGCCATCCAGTGACGAGAACTCGAAGAACTCGCGCACTTCGTGCGACTTGTGCTGTGGTGCACGGGGACGCGTCGTCGAACGATGCCGCCGCCGACTTCATCTCAGCCTTCGGCGCGACCGTGTCTCGAAAGTGTCAACAAGAGTGTGACGGAAAGGAACCCGATGTCGTCCGCGTCCCGACCGACCGAAGAACCGTCCACCACCGCGGTGGTTTGTGTGGAGTGTCAGAACGGCGTGCTGGGACCCAACTCGGTGCTCCCGGCGCTTGGCGCCGAGACCAGAGATTTGGTAAGCAACATCGGTCGGGTGCTGACCGCAGCACGAAGCAGCGGGGTCGTGGTTATCCACGCCACCTTCGAGGGCCTGCTCGGAAGTGACCATGTCGGCTCGGCACGGATCTGGCGCGCCCTTGGGCCGGCCACCGAGGGGTGGACGCCCGGCAGCGCACCCACCCAAGTCATCCCGGAACTGCTGGGGCCCGACGACCTCGTTGTCGCCCGCCATCATGGGTTGTATCCGACTCTCGACACCGAATTGCTGCCAGTACTGGCCAGCCTCGGAGTGCGTACCGTCGTCCTTGCCGGGGTGTCACTGAATCTCGCGCTACCCTTCACCGCGGGCCACATGTCCCAGATGGGGTATCGGGTGGTCGTGCCCCGCGATGCCGTCGGCGGCACTCCCGCCGTCTACGCCGACTTAGCAATCACGCACACGATGGCGATGCTGGCCACGATCACGACGATCGAGGCGCTGACCGCGGGCTGGGCGTCGGGATGACATTCAAAGACGGAGCGCTTAGCACGGGTTCTGATCGAACGGTGCCGATTGGCTGGTTAAGCCGCCCACGGTTGCGAAGCAGATGTCCGCGTCGGGAAGTCGGCTGTGCGGGTCAGCTCCATCCGGCCCTCGAGCTGGAGGGACTGCACCGTGGAAAGCCTGAATGGCGTGCCAAAGACTGAGACAACTCGGGATGATGGGCCAAGGTCGGCATCGACACCAGGGACGTCCGGCGAGCAACTCGCGCTAGCAGTCCAGTGAACGGAGGACACCGTGAACCCAATCGACCTGAGCAGTTACGTTGTGGTGGACGACTTTTTCGGGGCACCCTACATCGACGTCGACGAGTGGCGCGAGTTACCGGTGCCGCATGGGTATGTGCACGGTGGGTTCACCGGCACCGACACCAGATTCGCGTTTTGTTATCCGCCGGCCGAGCTGTACCGGGGTCGGCTCTACCAGCCGTTGGAGGGCGCCAACGCCGGGCACGAGGATGTGGCGTCCCAGCCGCTGGGGGCGGTTACGGGCGGGGCGGAAATGGTGTTTCGGCTCGGCGGCTACATGGTCGAATCGAACATGGGCCACATCGGTGACGTGAAGGATGCCAGGGCCGGGGACGATCCGACGATCTATGGATGGCGAGCCGCCGCGGAGTCGGCCCGGTTCTCGAAGTATGTCGCCACCCAGGTCCTGGGCGCGGCGCCACGGCACTCCTATGTGTTCGGTGGCAGCGGCGGGGCGCGACGGTCACCATTGTGTCTGGCCTATGCGCCAGACGTCTGGGACGCGGCGATGCCGTTCATGGGCGACGACGTCGACGGTGATTACGGTGACTGGTCGCGGCCGCGGGATGGGACGCCCAACTTCGCGGCGATGTTCAACGCGCAGCGGGTGCTGGGAGACAAGATCGGCGACGTCGTCGACGCGATGCGGCCGGGCGGCAGTGGGGACCCCTTCGCCGGGTTGAACACTCACCAGCGGGAACAGCTCGCGACGCTCTACAAGCTCGGGTTCCCGCGTGGCGACGAGTTCATGATCAGCCAGCCGATGGGGCAGCTGTGGTTGTGGTGTTCGATGGCCGAACGGATGTCGCGTGAGGACCCCTACTTTGGGCGGTTTTGGACCGAACCCGGCCATGTCGGCTTCGACCAGCCTGAACTGCTGCAGGCCGACCTGATCGACACTCAAACCACCGTGACACGGGTGTTGACCGGCAATGACTTGGCCAATGACGAGCAGTTCGCGGGACCCCAGTTCGCTGCGCTGCGCATGCTGACCACGGTCTTCGGCACGATGCAGAACGCGATGGACTCGCCGCTGGTGATCCAGCTCGGCGACACCACTGGCGGCTATCTGCCCGGCGCCGGGGTCCGGTTCCTCGACGGCCAGGCGGCGGGTCGGCAGCTGTACTGCATGAGCGGCGTGGGCAACTCGCTGCTGCTCGACGGGGAAGGCGAAGCCAGCAACCTGCGTCTGACGGGCGTCCAACCCGGAGACCGGGTGCAGTTCGACAACCGGGCTTTTCTGGCCTACTGCTACTACACGCGTCACCACATCTGGGAATCGTTGGGCGCCGAGCAGTTCCGGCTCCGCGGGCTACCCATCTACGAGCAGTACCAGCAGCCTGAGTTGTCGCCGTTCATGGGTGTGCGCCATACCGGCCGTTTCGACGGGAAGATGCTGTGGATTCAACACACCCACGACTCGTCTCTGTGGCCGTCGCAGGGTGTCGGGATGAAGAACAACATCGAACGCGAGGTCGGCGCCGCGCGCTCGCGCCAGTGCTTCCGGTTGCGGTGGCTGGAAAACGCCGAGCACGTCCCGCCTTTCATGGCCGCCGCGCCGCCCAACAGGGCCAACAACACTTGGCTGGTCGACTACAGCCCACACGTCGAGCAGTGCTTGGCCGACCTCACGGCCTGGGTCGAGGACGGCATCGAGCCGGCCGAGACCGCCTTCGACCTCGCGGACGGGCAGATCATCCTGCCGCCGTCGGCAAAGGAACGCGGCGGCATCCAGCCCGTCGTACAGGTGACGGCCAATGGGGCGAAGAAAACCGAGATCTGCGCCGGGACGCCGATCAACCTCGAGCTGCACGCCGAGGTGCCCCCTGGCGCCGGGACCGTCATCTCGGTCAAGTGGGACCTCGACGGGTCAGGTGCATACCCGGTCACCCAAGAGGTCGACGGCGAGTCCGCCGAACTCACCCTCACCCTCGAGTGGACATACTCCAAGCCCGGCACGTACTTCCCCACAGCACTCGTCGAATCCCACCGCGACGGCGACATTGACGCCGCATCGCGACGGATCCCCAATCTCGACGCCGCCCGGATCGTCGTGACGGACGGTGGGGTTAGCACCTGATCTGAAAGCGCGGGCGGCAGCCCAGCTTCTCCCGATGTCAGCGCCCCTCGAAGTCTGGCCCGGCGGTGAAGAAGTGCCAGAAGGCCGACGAGTCGTTTCCGTCGATCACCCCGCACGACCTACGGCACAGTGCCGCAAGCCTGGCGGTCAGCGCAGGGGCGAATGTCAAAGCGGTGCAACGGATGCTCGGGCACGCGAAAGCGTCCATGACGCTCGATGTGTATGCCGACCTGTTCGATGAAGACCTGGACGATGTTGCCGCGAACCTCGACGTTGCGATCCGCAATGCTGCGGTCCGACTGCGGTCCGAAGGTCCAAAGGCCAGCGGCCAGCTAACCTGCGAATGATGATTTACATGCTGAGAATCGTTGTGGAGCTAAGGGTGGAGCTAAGGGGATTCGAACCCCATAGAGAAGCTGGAGAAATAGCCTGTGAGCTGCGGTGGATGTTCGATGGCGGTGTTACGCGACATGTCGGTGTCCTGCGGATATGCGTTGCTGTGTTACGCGACGTAACAGTGCTGGCCTACGGTCAGATGCCGGGCGCGGACCGCATGAGCGACCTTCCGCCCTTCAGGCGGAGGCGAAGTCAGGTGGAAGACGTTTATGCTGGTCAAATTGGACGAACTCGACCAATTCCGACGGTTCAGAGCACACAATCCGAACCGCATGGCGGATGCAGAGCGGATAAAAACCAACCCCCACACTGCCAGGAGCCGGCAGAATCCTTGAACAGGCACGACGCCGCCGTTTCGGCGGTGTGGGGGCGGTGGTTGAGGGAGCGGCTGTCGTCGCGGTTGTCGTCAAGATTGTGGTCAGTCAAACTCCGTCACGGTCGACTCCCCGCCCGGCGGCTCAGCCCTCCTGATAGCTCCAGCTGCGCAATCGTGCTGAAATCTCGTCGACATCTGCCATTGCGCCGGTGGCCACCTCGATCACAAAGTCGAAGCGCTCGTCTTCCGGCGCACTAATCCACTGAGCGTTGATGGCCAGGAATGTCCGGCAAGCTGTCCACGCAAGTCGTTTGTTGCCGTCCACCAGCGTGTGATTCCGTGCCAGCGAATGCAGCAGCGTGGCCACCTTAAGGTGGAGATCTGGGTAGGCATCCTGGCCAAACACCGAGGCGCGAGGCCGCGCCAGAGCCGATTCAAGCAACCCGTAGTCCCGGACGACGACATCCCTTCCAACGGCCTCTCGGGCAATTTCGAGCAGATCCTCGAGATCCAGGTAGTCAGTCACGCGTCCTTAAGGCGCTCCAAGAGCCCGGCCTCCTCGCGGACCACGCGCTGCAGCGCCGCGGCGACTTTGGCCTTGTGCGCCCGCCGGGCGATGTACTCGTCGATGGCCGACAGCGCAATAGCTTGCATCGATCGGCCTTCGGCGGCGGCCTGCCGGCGCAGCGCTTCTGCCTGCTGCTCACTGGGGCGCAGAGTCAAACCCATGACCTGGATGATGCCAGATTGATACCACCGTGCGCTGCGCGGAGGCACTCACAGAACTTGCAATGGCTTTGCACCAGCCTAATGCCCGTAGGTCGAGGCGATGTTGACGATGCTGCCGCTATATATTGGGCCGCCAGCACGCGCAGTTCGTGCTTCATGCTCAGGAATACCCCGACGACGTTCGTGGGGGCGCGAAAGAGCGGACCCGTGCTCCTTCATACCCGGCGATCCAGCCGTTAGGTCCGCAGTACCGCTGTACCAGTTCGATGGATGTGGTAACGCGGCCCGCGATCGCCATGGGGACCAACGGGTCTCCTGCGACAGAGCTGGCGTACCACAGCGACGTGAAACCTTCGGCTTCAGCCTGCTGTGCTTGCTGCACGATCTTGTCCGCGGACGAACCACCGCCGGTCAATCCGATCCGCATCGCCGGGGCTCTTCGCAGTTACCGCATCACGTGGGGGTACTGCTGGTGTGGATGCACATCGAACAGGTCGCGGTAGGAGGGCGGTTGGCGATCGCCCTCGTCCGTGATTCCGTACTTCATCGCCAGTTCCGCTCCGATCAACGTCTGGCCGGTGAGGTCTATGAGGTCTGGATCGTTGTACAACGCCCAGATCACATGCCCGGTCAGTTCAGGGGTCTCCGCGGTGTCGAGGATCCGACCGAACTTCTCGGGATTGCTGGCGATGATCGCGCGGACGCGATCCGTCAGCAGCGATCCCATCCAGATCGAGACTGTCGCGATTCCGAACTCTTTGAAGTCCAGTGCCATGTCCGCAGCCATCTTGTCGGTGCCCGCCTTAGGGACTCCGTAGGCCGGGCCGAACGCGTAATGGACCGCTCCCGATGACGACGTGAAGACGACCAGGCCCTTGCGCTGCGGAAGCATCAGCGGCGCCGCATACACGGTGGCGACGTAACTGCTGCGCAACCCGACGTTGAGAGTGTCAACGACGCTGAGCGGTTCCTCCCAGAACTTGGTCCTTCCCATCATCTCGTCGCGGATGGTGGCGGCGTTGTTGACCAGGATGTCCAGCCGGCCCTGTTCGCGCTCGATCTGCTCGAATAACGCCTTCACCTGCTCGTCGTCGGCATGGTCGACCCGTACCGCGATTCCCTTGCCGCCGGCTTCGGTGACGCTCTGCGCGGTCTGGTGAATCGTGCCTGCCAGTGGGGACTCGCCGGCGCTTTCAGTGCGACCGGTGACGTACACCGTGCAGCCATGGCTGCCAAGAGCATGTGCAATCCCAGCTCCGGCACCGCGACTGGCCCCGGTGACCAAAGCAACCGGTCTGCGCTCCGACATGCGTGCCCTCTTCGTCCACTCTTGACCGCACCCCCGCGTCTGCCTTGAATGCTATACGTACGTACAGTCCTTGCCCACCCCGACATGTGCTATACAGTTGTACAACGCATCGGTCTCGACGTTTCACGGGAAAGGCAATCTCAATGACGGACTCCGCTGTAGAACAGCTGCAGAAGCGCGTGCAATACCTCGAAGACCGCACGGCCATCCTGGACTGCATCATGAACCAGTCCCGCGGACACGATCGGCACGACTCCGAGTTGATGGGCAGTGTCTACTTCGAAGACGGTATCGACGAGCACGGCCCGGTGGTCAAACTCGGTCCCGAGTACGGCGAGTGGGCCAACCACGCCCACAGCCACGTGTTCGAGGATCACCTGCACAACATCACCACTCACACCTGTGAGATCAACGGCGACGAGGCCCACGCCGAGAGCTACGTCATCGGCGCCATGCGCGCGAAGGGCGGCAAGATCGTCTCGCTCATGGGAGGCCGCTACCTCGACCGCCTGGAGCGCCGCGACGGCGTCTGGAAGATCGCTCTGCGCCGATGCACGCTCGAGTGGATGATGAGCGGCGACTCCTCCGTCATGGCGTCCGGTGCCGTCAAGGGCTTCATCAAGGGCAAGTGGGACCGCACCGATCCGTCCTATACCCGGCCACTGAAGCTGGACGGCGAGCCGGTCGATCGGTGGTGACCGATCGACCCGTGGGGATAGCGGGGAGCCGATGAACCTCGAGGGCCGCGTTGCGCTCGTGACCGGCGGAGCCTCGGGCATCGGCCGCGCGACCGCACAGCGGCTCGCGGACGAGGGCATGCGCCTCTGCGTGGTGGACATCGACAAGGACGCCGCCTCCACGGTCGCCGAATCCGTCGGTGGGATTGCCGTGCAGTGCGACGTTTCCGATCCCGAACAGGTCGACAACGCGTTCGCTTTGTGCGTCCGGGAGCTTGGCAGCGTCGACCTGGCATTCCTCAACGCCGGCATCACGATTCACTGGTCCGGTGACATCGGCTCGCTCGATCTGGCCGACTACCGCAGATCCGTAGGCGTCAATCTCGACGGCGTCGTTTTCGGAACCGTGGCGGCGGTCCGTGCCATGCGTGCGCGTCGCGAGAGCATCGATGGTGCGATTCTCGCGACGGCCTCGCTGGCGGGAATCCTGCCCTGGCATCCGGATCCGGTTTACTCGCTGGGCAAGCACGGCGTGGTGGGATTCATGCGGGCGATAGCGCCGAACCTTGCCCCCGAGGGAATCTCGGTCCACACCATCTGCCCCGGGATCACCGAGACCGGTGTGCTGGGTAACCGGCGCCCGCTGGTCGAGCGCATCGGCGTGCCGGTGATGGAGCCGGACGCGATCGCCGACGCGGCCGTGCTGGCGGCTACGTCTCCCATCGAGGCCAGTGGATCCTGCTGGGTGGTCCAGCACGGAAAAGCCCCTTGGCGCATGGATTTTCCCGAGGTACCCGGACCGGACAACCGACTCAACGTGCCGGTGGTACGGCAAGCCCAGACCTTGGGTGGCTAGCCGAGGATGGCAGGCATGCTGTCCCAGCCCCGCACGGTTGCCGTCGGCGCCCGTACAGCGTTGTCCAGATCAATCGTCCAGTCGGGCCAGCGCTTGAGGATCTCCTCGAGTGCGACGCGGCCTTCGAGGCGGGCCAGCGAAGCGCCCAGGCAGAAGTGGGTCCCTCGCCCGAAGGACACGTGGTTGGCATTGCGGTGGATGTCGAATGTGTCGGGATTGTCGAATCGGCGTTCGTCGCGATTAGCTGATCCTGACATGAGCAGCAGTGCGCTGCCTGCCGGGACCTTCTGCCCCTGGTACTCAACGTCGTTGGCAACATAGCGGGCGATGTTCTGAACAGGAGGTTCGAAGCGCAGCACCTCCTCGACAGCGGCTGGGATCAACGATGGGTCTTCGACCAGCTGGCGTCGCTGATCGGGATGCTCGCCGAGCAGCTTGCCCAGCCAGCCGAAGAGCCGACCGACCGTTTCCGTTCCGGCGTTGGCGATGACGCCGAGGAACACCAGCAGCTCCTCCGAGCTCAATCGCCGCACCGTGCCGGACACATCCTCGAACTCCACCCGCAACAACTCAGTGACGAGATCGTCGGCCGGGTTCTGCTCACGCCATTCGACGTACTCACGGAACATGTTGCCGTTGAAATAATTATTCTTGCTCACCGGCAGCGGCTCACCAGGCTTGTTGCGGAGCCGGCGGCCCGCGACCGCGCGGACACTGCGCTGCAACGAGTCCGGAATGCCGACCAGGATTCCGACCACGCGCATCGGCATCTCGGCACCGAGGTCCAGAGTGAAGTCGAAGCGGTCTCCGCCGACGAGGGGATCCAGGCAGACACCACAGAACGCACGTATCTGGTCCTCGATGGCATTCATCTTTCGCGGGGTGAACGCACGGGAAACCAGCAACCGATGCACCGTGTGCAACGGAGGGTCTTCGTTGATGAATACACCAAACGGCATAAGGGCTCCGCCTTGACGACCTCGAGGATGTCGCCCTTGGCCGAACTCAGGTTGTCCACGTCCCGAAGAGCCGCCTCGACATCGGCGAAACGACTGAGCGCCCAGAAGTCGAACTTCTCGTTGTAATACAGTGGCGCCTCATCCCGCAGCCGCTTGTACGTCGGATAGGGATCAACGTCGATCTCGACGTTGTACGGATCGTAGGAGAGCCGGCTGTCGCCCAGAACCTGCATCGCTTTCCCATGTCCTTGCGTCAACACTCGATCGGATGTGCAGTACGATCGTACAGCACCGTGGCTCACCCGAAGGAGTGTTGATGGACCTCGGATACGTCTCGCTGAACACGCCTCGGGACCTCGCCCCCGGAGTGCTCGGGCGGGAGCTGGAGTCCCGCGGTTTCGAATCGATGTGGGTGGGCGAGCACCCCCAAATACCGGTCGCCGCCGCGAGTCAGATGCCCAGTGGTCTGCTCAGCGCGCAGAAGCGCATGTGGGATCCCTTCCTGTCGTTGATGGCGGCGGCTCAGGCGACCACCGATCTGCGCATCGGCACCGCTGTTGCCCTGCCGCTGGAGCGCGAGTTGTTCACGTTTGCAAAGGAAGTCGCCACTCTGGATCAGCTGAGCGACGGGCGGCTGTTGCTGGGCGTCGGCGTCGGATTCCGCCCCGAGCTCGAACTGTCTCAATCGATTCGGTGGTCCGATCGCTACCGAGCACTGGGCGACATGGTCGCCGCACTCGGCACACTGTGGACCGATGACGAGGCCGAGTACCACGGCGAGTTCTACGACTTCGATCGGGTGTGGTCGTATCCCAAGCCGCACCAGCGACCTCGTCCGCTGCTGTTGGCCGCCACCAGCGGCCCCAAAGCTACGCGTGACTGTCTGGCATGGGCCGACGGCTGGCTTCCCGGCGATGCGGCGTACCGGGATCTGCCTAAGGCGGTGAACGACTTTCGCCGCACCGCGGAGGAAGCCGGGCGCGACCCCGCGGCGCTGGATCTGACGATCATGGTGTGGCGGGAGCCCACCCTGGAAGTGCTGGCCGGCTACCGGGATTTCGGCTTCAACCGTGCCGTGGTTGGTGGCGGCCGGCGCGATCCGCATGATCACGCGGCGACACTGACTTTCCTGGATCGGTGCGCTGCGATGGTCGACGAACTACGTTCCTAAGCCGGCCGCACCGGCCGCACACTGGAATGGATCAGCTCGAGCAACTGTCCCTCCGGATCGCGCACCATGCACGCGAACCCGCCCCCCGGATCCGCGACGACGGTGCCGCCCGCGGCCCGAACTGCGGCCTGCGCGTCAGCCATGTCGTCCACCGCGAGGGACAGGTGCGTCAATCCGGCACCCACCATGGTGCGCTCGGGCTCGTCCGGGGCCGGGTACCCGGAGAAGGTGATCAACTGCAGGACAAAGCCGTTGTTCTGCAGGTAGGCGGCCTCGAACCCGATCGGCGCGGCCAGGCCGAGCAGGCCGGCCGCGACCTTGTCGGGCACCGTCAGCCGGTTGACCTCGGTGAAGCCGAGCGCCTCGTAGAACCGCTTGGACCGGTCGAGGTCGCGAACTCGCAGCCCGACGTGGCTGACGTTGACAGATGTCCTCATGGCGACCCTCAGATGCCCGCCGGGCCGGGACCACCGTGCATGTAGAGCGTCTGTCCGGAGCAGTAGCTCGAGGCGTCGGAGGCGAAGAACAGGACTCCGTAACCGATCTCGTCGGGCTCCGCGATCCGGCCCGACGCGTTGGTCTGCCCGATCATGTCGATGTCGAAGCTCTGCCGCTTGGCGTCGGACTCGAGACCGGGGGTTCGGACGGCACCGCAGGCGATGCAGTTGACGCGGACACCCTTGCGGGTCCACGCCGCGGCCATCGAGCCGGTCAGATTCTGCAGACCGGCCTTGGCGGCGCCATACACCGGCGCTTGCGGCATCGCCAGTAGGCCGGCACCTGAGGAGATGTTCACGATCGCGCCCTTGCCCTGTTCGATCATCGGCTTGACCGCGGCCCGCGACAGGTACCACGCGCTCGAGAGATTCAGGTCGAGGACGTCGCGCCACTCCTCGTCTGTCCATTTCATCATCGGCTTCGTCTGTCCACCGCCGGCGTTGTTGAGCAGCACGTCGAGGCGGCCCAACTGGTCGAGCGTGGTGTCGACCAGCGCACGGCACTGTTCGGCATCCGTCACGTCGGTCGGCACCGCCACAGCTCGCCGGCCGAGCGCTGTGATCTCGCCGGCGGTGGATTCAAGTGGTTCGAGCCGACGGCCGGCCAGAACGATGTCGGCACCACGTTCGGCCAGGACGAGCGCCGATGCCCGTCCAATGCCGGTCCCGCCGCCAGTGATGACGGCAACCCGTCCCTCCATCGAGAACCTGTCGTTCACAGCACCACTTCTCTTCCTGTCGTCGCGCCGACTGCAATACGACTGTACAACACAGGTCTGTCCGGTTCGGAGGGACCACGGAGAATCGGCCTTGTGTGTCTTCAATGCCAAGGGGCACTCGACATCTGCCCGCGCGTCGAGTAGACCAATGCCATGCCGCGTCCGACCAACGACGTCTGGGAAGTGCTCTCCACAGCTCGCTCCATCCGTCGGTTCACCGACGAGCCGGTCGACGACAAGACGCTCGACCGTTGCCTCGAGGCTGCCACCTGGGCACCCAACGGGGCCAACGCGCAGCTGTGGCGCTTCATCGTTCTCGATGCCCCCGAGCAGCGGGCGGCAGTCGCGAAGGCGGCCCAATTAGCTCTCAGGACAATCGAATCGATCTACGGGATGAGTAGGCCCGCCGACGACGATCACAGCCGCGCGGCGCGAAACAACCGGGCCACCTACGAGTTGCAAGATCGCGCCGGCAAACTCACGTCGGTGTTGTTCACCGCCTACAAGAACGAGTTCGCCTCGGAGTACCTGCAAGCCGGATCGATCTATCCTGCGATGCAGAACTTCTACCTCGCCGCGCGCGCCCAGGGCCTGGGTGCGTGTTTCACGAGTTGGGCGTCATACGACGGAGAGCAGGTACTCCGCGAGTCGATTGGCGTTCCGGACGAGTGGTTCCTCGCCGGGCACATCGTCGTCGGGTGGCCGCGCGGGCGGCATGGTCCGGTTCGCCGCCGTCCAATCGCCGATGTGGTGTTCCGCAATCGCTGGGATCCCGAGCACGCCGATATCGTCTACGGAGGGGGCGCCCGACCCCAGCGCAGCTGACCGACCAAGCGACACCGCCGAGTGGTTGCAGGCCGATGCCGGCGTTCTCGAACAGAATGTGTACGTCCAGGAGCTGTCCTGATCAAACGCGTTCGGGCAGCGAGTTCCGACGGAGCGCAGTTAGTGGTCGGGATCACCGATCGTGCGCACACGTCACGTTGGTCCTTGCCCCGACGCTATGCCAAGGTCGTCGAGCCGGACGTCAGCTCAGCGAAGGAGGCGTCCATGCAATCCGCGTAGTGCTCGATATCCGGTAGCACGGTCGGGCAGCCGTTGATACTGACGACCACGCGTCCGCAGTAGCTGATGATGTTGTGCATCAGCCCGCCACCTTGCATGAACGGCGACAATGCGTAGCCGGCGATCATCCGGGCGCCGACGAGGTAGATCGGGAACTGCGGGCCGCGCAGGGTGGACACGAGGGTGTTCGCAACCCCCGAGTTCTCGAGGTACTTCCCGAGGTGTGCCGCCATCCCGAAACGGATCGCGCCGACGAAGAGCGCGCCCGGCAGGAACTCGGCGTACTCGACGAGCGCACCTGGGCCCATCGCCTCGTTGACGGCCTTCGACCGGGCGCTCGACTCGTGCACGGCCCGCAGGCGGGCAACCGGGTCGGCGATGTTCGTGCCGAGCGACACGCGGACCACCGAAATCTGATTCGCCCCGCGCTGGTGGTCAGGGTCGGTGTGCACCGCGATCGCCATGGAGGTCACGAGCGAAGCGTCGGGCAGCTCGCCCTTGTCCAGCAGATAGCGGCGCATAGCGCCCCCGATGCCGGTGAGAACGACGTCGTTGACGGTGGCCCCCGGCACGAGCGCGCGTACTTCCAATATTGCGGCGAGGTCGTAGGAGCGGGCGTCAAAGTTGCGGCTGCTGTCCGTGTGCCCGTTGAACCGGGTGTGCGGCACGTCCCCGAAAAGACCATGCTCGTCCCGGTGACCGATCGACAGCAGCCGGGTCATCGCTGCGGGAAGCCGGGTCATCGCTGCGGGAAGCCGGGACAGCAAGGGAAGGCTGTGCGTTGCCGCGGAGACGAGTTGCGCCGGCCGACGGGCGTAGGTGGCCGCAGTGCGGGCCAGCAGGTTCAGCGACGACGGGCGTGATTCCGGGGTCCACTCGTCAACCGGCGCCGGCGCGGTGTCGGGGGTCAGGTCGTGCAGCGCGTTGACGATTCCCAGGCCCATCACCCCGTCGACCGCCGAATGATGCACCTTGAAGCACACGGCGAAGGCGCCTTTGGGCACTCCCCGGATCCTGCCGAGCCCGTCGATGAAGTAGCCCTCCCACGGCGGCCGACTCAGATCCATCCGCTGCTCATGCAGCCGCGACACCTGCTCGCACAGCTGCCGCCAGCCACCGGGGCGCGGCAACGTCAGGTGGTGCAGATGCCGGCTCAGCTCAAAGTTCTCGTCGCGCACCCAGTACGGGTGATCCAGATCGAACGGGACACGCGCGAGCACCGAGCGAAAAATACGGTCCGCGGCGAGTCGGGGGCCGAAATGCGAGATGACATCGTCGAAGGTGACAGCGCCGCCCCGCGCCGTCGACGGATCGTAGATCGCGAAGAAGGTCACATGCGCCGCGCCGGCGGTCTCGGCGTACACGAATGCGGCATCCAGGCCGCTCAGTTGCTCCACCCAGCCTCCGGTGATCTGTCAAGTCCGGCCAAGATCGATCCACCAGGATTCCCCGGGGCAGATTCGTTGACCCGTCTGGGCTCCGTTGTACACGCCGGCGGATCGCGAGGATGCGATATCGCTCGCCTTCTTGGGCGACATCGCCATCGCCGAGAACGGACCGTCGATGGCGACCAGCGTGACCGCCTCGTTCGACCCGGTGCCGGGATGGCTCCTGTCCATGGGAGATTGGCCTGACGGCACGAAGCCGCCGATGCCGCCAGTCAGTCCGATCCGCATGTCACATCCTCCGTTCTACGTGCACAGCCGGCGCCACCGCTACGGCACCCGGCGGCCCGCTCAGTCGCTGATCTGCGCTGCCGCTTTGCTTTCCGTGATCGGCCGGGCCAGTCCCTGCTCGTCACAGATGCGTTGCAGCTTGTCCAGCGTCTCCTCCAGACCCGGTCCGAGCCGGGTCCACGGAGTGAAAGTCGCCGGCAGGTGGCGCATTCCCTGGATTACGCCGATGCTGTCGTAGTGCACGGTTCCTTCGGGGTCACAACGGTAGTCCGGCAAGCGGTCGAGCACTGAGGTGACCATCGCCTTGAACACCGTCCTCGCGACGTTCGAACCGGCACAGCGGTGCACACCTAGCCCGAAGCTGAAGTGCCGATTACCCTTTCGGTCGAGGATCACCTGGTCGGGGTCGTCGAAAAGGTTGGGGTCACGGTTGGCCATGGCCCACGACAGCCACAGCCGCTCCCCTTCCCTGAGTGCGACGTCCTCGAACTCCATGTCGTCGGAGATCGTGCGTCCGTCACCGGGTGCGGGAGTGAAGAACCGCAAGAACTCCTCGGTGGCCGGATTGAGCAAGGTGTCCCGCGCCCGACTGAGCCTGGCGCGTTCGGCCGGATGCTCAGACAACCATTCCAGGGCGTGAGCCGTCAGCGCCGTGGTGGTGTCGAATCCGCCGCCGATGAGGAGATTGAGCATGCCCACCAGCTCAATGTCAGGCGGCGCCTCACCATCGATGCGCAGTCTGGCGAGCGCGTCAACGATACCGGGACGCGGATTGTCCCTGATCTCAATGAGATTGCCGTATAGGTCAACACCCATCGCCATGTAAAGCTCACGCACGCGGGCGGCATCAGGAGAGTCTGGCGGTGTGTACACCGAGGCGTGAGCCGGCTCGTTGTAGAGTGTCCACTTCTTCAGCGGTATACCCAACATCGCCAGCGTCAGCACCGCCGGCACCACGTTGGCAAGATCGTCGACGAAGTCGATGCGCCCTTCCTCGACGTGTTCGTCGATACAGGCGCGCACCACCTCGTCGACGAAAGGCTCCCACCGCTTGATCGCAGCGGGTGACAGATATGGGTTCAGCGCGTTGCGGTAATGCCGATGCTCGGGATCGTCCATCTCCAGCATGCCGCCACGGAAGTTCTCCGCCTCCACCATCGTCGGGATGGAGATTCCCTTATAGCCGCGGCGCGTGCCCGTGACATCGTGATCGTTCGAGATGTGTGGACAGCGAGCCAGTTCGAACACCTCATGTCCACCCGCGGCCACCCAGTGGCCGCCGTAGGTTTCGGTCCAGGCGATCGGGCAGAGCCGCTGCATCTCGTGGGTGATGTCGAGGAAGTTCTGCCGGTAGTCGGCGGCATGCCGGTCGAAGTGATAGCGGTTGTCGCGTTGTGCGGTCATTGCAACTCCCCGTCGATCACGATCGCTTGCTCGGGGCAGGACTGCGCGGCCTCGCGAACTCGTGCCTCGTACTCGTCCGGCACGACCTCGTCGACGGCGGAAGCGTGCCCGTCGACATCGTCGAGAACGAACCACTCCGGGGCGATCATGGAGCACAACGTGTGCCCCTGACACGGGCTGGGCTCAACCCGAACCTTCATCTGTTCCTCCATGGATGTGCTGTCCGATCGCGTCACTGGCCGGTGCGTCAGATCACTGCGCCACCGTTGACACCGATCACCTGCCCGGTGATGTAGCTCGCGGCATCCGAGCACAGGAAGCCGCACAACGCGGCGATGTCCTCGCCCGTGCCGAGCCGGCCCGCCGGAATGGCCTTCTCGAGGAACTCGGCCGGCGGCAGCTTGTTGTCGCGCTGCTGTTCACGCAGCATCGGCGTGTCAACGACGAAGGGCGGCACCGTGTTCACTGTGATTCCCTTGGCCGCGTAATCCAGAGCCACCGACTTGGTCAACGCGATGACGCCGCCCTTGGTGGCCGAATAATGCCCCTGCCGCGACGCGCCCTTCTGGCCGGCTGCCGAGGAGATCGTGACGATACGGCCCCACTCCGCGCCGACCATGTCCGCGACTGCGGCCTGCATGCACAGGAACGTCCCGGTGAGGTTGACCGCCAGATAGCGATTCCACTCCTCCAGCGTGATCCGGTCGAAACGGGTGAAGCCACCCAACGCCGCACTGGTGACCAAGATACCGACCGGACCGAAGGCAGTGCGCACGGCGTCGAAAGCGGCTGCGACAGAACCAGGTTCGGCGACGTCGGCCTGCACCGCCAGGGCCTGCCCACCGTTCGCGCGGATCTCGGCAGCCACCTTCTCGGCACCCCCGCCGTTGATGTCCAGAACGGCGACCCGGTGGCCACTACGGCCCAGCTGCACGGCGATCGACTCACCCAGGCCCGATCCGCCTCCGGTTACCACCGCTACCCGACCCACTTGGTTCATCCCCTCACACCTGGCTGTGCCGACGGCGCGTCGGCTGCTATGCAACTGTATAGCACACGGCGGTGGCGCAGATCACCCTCAGATTTTCTGTGGACCTTCCGCCAGCTCGAGGAGTTTGCAACCCGCAGCCATCGCATCCGAATGACCGAGGTCTGCGCCGACCAGCTCCTCCATCGCAATGGCGCGGAATGCAGCAGCATGAACGCCGCAGCCGAGCCCGAAGCCATGGCGAACATCCGGCCGTCCGGCAGGTTGGCTCCAACCACCTGGGTCAGCGTGCGGCGTGCCCGCTCGGCACATTCGCCGACGGCGCCGCGCACCTCGCTGCGATGGTTGGCCAGGGCCAGGAATTCGACCGTCAATGCCGTACCGGTCTGGTCACCGGCATAAGCCCATGCCGTCCGCGTGAAGCGCCGGACGGCGTCGCAGCACTCATCCGCGCCAGGAAGTGATCCATGAAGTCCTGGAGGACTGCGATGAACAGCTCGTCGAGCGTCGAAAAGTAATAGTAGACAAGGCTCTTGGCCACACCGGCCACCGAAGCCACCCGCTCGAACGTCACCGAAGCATAACCCTCGCCCAGCATGACTGTCTGCGTTGCCCGCAGGATCGCACGACGCCTCGCCGATCGGCGGGTGCCGGCACGGCCACCCGTCATCGCCACACTCTTACCGGCGGCCTCGGGACGACGTCTTGGCGGGCTTGCGCTTACGTCGCACCCCCGGTTCGACCGCATCGAGGTAACGTTCCACGGCCCGGACCACTTCGGAGTGCGCCGTCTCGACGCCGACACCTTCCTCCAGATTAAGGAACTTCGGAATGCCGGTGATCAACATAACCACCGCACTGGGCGACAAATTTCCCTCGAAGCGGGCGTTCGCCCCGAAGGCCCCGTTCAGCACCTCGATCTGAAGTTTCCTCATCCGCTCAGTCACGTCGGCGATCTCCGACCGGATCGATTTGCGGTGATTGCCCAGCGCCATGAACTCGGTGATCAAGGCGCCAGTGGCCTCATGCCAGCTGTACTCCCACATGGCGTGCAGCGGATCGTTAGCCCGCTTCTGCAGCGTGGTGCTCAGGTGCTTGAGATTGCGCTCGGAATAGCGGTGGATCGCAGCGAGGAAGATGTCGTCAAGCGAGGGAAAGTAGTACTGGACCAGGCTTGCCGTGACGCCGGCCTTCGCCGCCAGGGCACGGTAGCTGACGCTGGCGTACCCCTCCTCCAGCATCATCTTCTCGACGCAATCCAGAAGGGCGTCGCGGGTCTTCGACGTCTCTGCGCCGACGCGGCGCGGTGATGCGGCCATGATCCCCTCACTGTTGCAGACCCCGAGCATATTCCCACCGACCCTCAGCAGGAGACCCGTACACAGCTCGCCACACCACTATACGTTCGTACAGCACATGCTATATGCTCGTACAGACTTTGACGAGGAGGGTATGTGAGCGAGTTGTACTACGACCCGTGGGTCGTCGAGATCGACCTCGACCCCTACCCGACGTACCGACGACTGCGGGACGAGGCACCGGTCTATTACAACGAGCGCCACGACTTCTGGGGCCTGAGCCGCTATGCCGACGTCGATGCGGCGTTGCGCGAGCCCAACAAGCTGAGCTCGGCCAAAGGCGACATCCTCGAAGTGGTCAAGGCCGATCCGGTGATGCCGCCGGGCGTGTTCATCAATGAGGATCCGCCGCTGCACACCATCCACCGGGCCCTGGTGTCGCGGGCGTTCACCCCCAAGCGAATCCGGGAAATCGAAGACAAGGTGCGGACATTCTGCGTCGCGTGCCTGGATCCGATCATCGGCAGCGACCGGTTCGATTTCGTGCAGGACCTGGGCGCGGAACTGCCGATGCGGACCATCGGCATGCTGGTCGGCATACCGGATTCCGACCAGCCATCCGTTCGCGCGCACGCACACGCCGTCTTGCGCAACAAGCCGGGCGAACCCTTGCCCGTGAAAAAGGACCACTACTTCGACGGTGACATGTTCACCGACTACCTCGCCTGGCGAACCAAGAACCCGTCCGACGACCTGATCACCGAACTGCTCAACGTCGAGTTCGAGGACGAGACCGGCGCAACACGGCGACTCAGCACCGAGGAACTGCTGATCTTCCTCGCGGTCGTGGCCGGCGCCGGCGTGGAGACCACCGGGCGGCTGTTCGGCTGGATGGGCAAGGTACTCGGCGAAAACCCTGACCAACTGCAGGATCTCGCCGGAAATCCGTCTCTGGTTCCCAACGCCATCGAGGAGCTCCTGCGCTACGAGCCGCCGGGACCGCATGTGGCCCGCTGGGTTGCGGAGGACGTGGAATTCCACGGCCAGACCGTGCCCGCGGGCAGCGCGCTGCTGCTGATGCTCGCCTCTGCGAATCGCGATGAACGCCATTTCGACGAGCCGGACCGCTTCGACATCCACCGTCGGCCCGGCGGTCTCCTGACGTTCGGTCGTGGGGCGCACTTCTGCCTCGGTGCGCCGCTGGCACGACTGGAAGGCCGCGTCGCCCTCGAGGAAGTGCTGAAGCGATTCCCCAAGTGGGAGGTCGACATCGACAGCGCCCGCCGCTCACGGACCTCGACAGTGCGCGGCTGGGACTCGATGCCCACCATCATCGGCTGACTTGGAGCTATTCGATTGACAACCGTGAACAACCGCGTCGCGGTGATAACCGGTGCCGCACGTGGACATGGCAGAAGCCACGCCGAAGCCCTGGCCCGCGAGGGCTATGACATCATCGCCATCGACCGGTGTGCCGACATCGCCTCGATCCCCTACCCGCTGGCCACCCGCGAAGACCTCGACGAAACCGCGGGACTCGTCAAGTCCTTCGGTCGCCGGGTCGTGACGGCGGTGGCCGACGTGCGGTCGCTGGCCGACTTGCAAGCCGCCGTCACGACCGCCATTGACCAGCTCGGTGATAACGACGTGGTGGTCGCCAACGCCGGTGTCGTGGCGATCGGAAAGCCTGCCCCGAACGACGAAAAGCTCTACCGCGACATCGTCGACACCAACCTGAACGGGGTCTGGCACACCATCGCCGCGACGGTCCCTTCGATGATCCGCAAGGGATCGGGCGGCTCGATCATTCTTGTGAGTTCGATGCAGGGACTGGTGGGACGCGGCGGCGACGGCAGTGCCGCGGCCTTCGCCTATGCGGCCTCCAAGCACGGCGTCGTCGGCTTGATGCGCTCGGCCGCCAACGCTTATGCCGCACAAAACATCCGGGTGAACTCGGTACACCCTACCGGCGTGGGTACACCGATGATCTTCAACGAGCACATGGCCACGGTGTTCGCCAACAACCCACAAGATCTGGGTGCCATGTCAGGCAACCTGCTGCCGGTTCCGTTCGTCGACCCGATCGACGTCACCAACGTCGTGACGTTTCTGGTCAGCGAAAAAGCCCGCTACATCACCTGGGTGACCCTGCCGGTCGACGCTGGCTACGCGGTGATGTGACCCAGGAAGGAATTGCGTTCAATGACGAAGCGGATGGTCTTCACACTGTTGGTGATGGATTCGGTCGGCCACAATTTTCAGGGCGGCTGGCGCCATCCGGAGGCACGCAACCGGGAGTTCAAGTCTCTCGATCTCTGGGTGGATCTGGCCAAGAAGGCGGAGCAGGCCAAGATCGACGCTTTCTTTTTCACCGATGTCCTGGGAATTCAGGGAGAGTTCAACCAATCTCGCGACATCGTGTTCGAGCAGGCGGTTAACGTCCCGATCGGCGACTGCTCCATGCTGTTGCCTGCGCTGGCCCACGAAACCTCCTATATCGGCTTTCTGTACACGAGTTCGGTCATCTCGAAGCACCCGTTCATGTTCGCCCGAGAAGTGTCGACGTTGGATGCCCTGAGCGACGGACGGGTCGGCTGGAACATCGTCACATCGGCCAACGAGCGCGCGTTCCGCAACTTCGGACTACCGAGCAACCTTTCCCACGAGGAACGCTACAAATGGGCCGACGAGTATGTCGACGTCGTCTACAAGCTCTGGGAGGGCTCCTGGGACGTGGACGCCGTCGTCAACGACGCATCCCGTGGCGTCTACACAGATCCCTCGAGAATCCACGACATCCACCACATAGGCGAGCGCTACAGCGTCGAAGGCTTCAACCTCATGGAGCCCTCGCCGCAACGCATACCCGTGCTCGCGCAGGCCGGTGGTTCACCGGCAGGTCTCGACTTCGCCAGCAAACACGCGGAATTGATGTTCCTGTCCGCCTACACCCCGGAAACCATCGCGCAACAGATCAGCACGGTACGTGCCCGAGCGCGCGAACACGGCAGGCGCGACGGCGACATCCTGTTCTTGCAAGGCCTGATGTTCGTCGTCGGCTCGACCGACGAGGAAGCCTTCCGCAAGTGGCAGGACCTAGAGCAGTATCGCAGCCAGGAAGGCCAGGTCGCCTACTTCGCCGGCCTCTCCGGCACCGATCTCGGCCGTTTTAACCCGCAGACTCCGCTGGAGGACCTGCTCGACGAAATCCCCGGCATCCAAGGAGCTTTCCGGGCGGTGATCAACGCCTGGCCGGCCGGCACCAAGCCGACGGTGCACGACTTCCTGACCACCCTGTCCGTACCACAGATGGTCGTCGGCTCCCCGGAAACCATCGCCGCGCGGCTGGCTGACTATCAGGCTGCAGGTGTCGACGGCGTGCAGATCATGAACATCCTGATGCCGCAGAGCTACGACGAGTTCTTCGAACACGTGGTTCCGGTACTCCAGGAGAAGGGCCTGATGCAGAAGGAGTACCGGCCGGGAACATTGCGACAGAAATTGTTCGACACGGACACCCCGGATGTCTCGCAACACCATCCGGCCTTCGGCTACCGGGGGATGTTCAGCACGCCATGACCCACGTCCTGGTCTTGCTGGGAAGCCTGCGTGCGGCGTCGGTCAACCGCCAGCTGGCCGAACTCGCCGTCGAGGTGGCCCCCGACGGGGTCACGCTGACGTTGTTCGACCAGCTCGGCGAGTTGCCGTTCTACAACGAGGACATCGACGACGCGGACGTCGCCGAGTCGGTGACGGCACTGCGGCAGGAGGCCGAACGCACCGATGCGGTCCTGATTGTCACGCCGGAATACAACGCCAGTATCCCGGGAGTACTGAAGAACGCCATCGACTGGCTGTCACGGCCCTATGGCAAAGGCGCCCTGAAAGGCAAACCGCTCGCCGTGATCGGCGCCTCGCTGGGATCCTACGGCGGCACCTGGGCTCACGACGAAACACGGAAATCGTTCGCGATCGCCGGGCCCCAGGTGCTCGAGTCGATCAAGCTTTCGGTTCCGCTGACGACACTGAACGGCGTGCATCCGCGCGAACACGCTCAACTGGCGGACAAGGTTCGCGCTGTGGTCGCCGACCTGGCCGCCGAGACGCAGTAGCGTCACCGCGGGGTTGATTGCGTCACACGACGGCGACGGGTTCCTCGCCGGCCAGGGTGGTGCGGTGCATCAGCCGCACCGACGTCGGTTCGAATGGCAAGGCGCGATGCAACATTCCGGTGTTGTCCCACATCACCAGATCACCGCGGTGCCATTTGTGGCGCAGAGTGAACTTCGGCTGCGTGCACCAATCCTGCAACCGGTCCAGCAGCTCCCGGCCTTTGTCGGCGGGCCAGCCCACGACTTCGGCCGCGGTCGCGCCGAGAAGCAGAGCCTTGCGCCCGCTGCGTCGGCGCCAGACCAGTGGGTGCACCCGCGTCGGGACCCGATCCCAGACAGCACGCTCCGCGTCGGTGGCGTCCGGATTGGCCAGCGACTGTGCATGGGCGAAGCTGTGAACCACTTGTAGTGAATCGATCTCGTCCTTCTCGCCGTCCGACAACGCTTCGTAGGCGGCGTACGTGGTGGCGAACTCCGTGTCGCCCCCGGCGGGGTCGACCTCTCGCGCGGTCAGCAGGGTTCCCTTCTGCGGACGCTCGTCGGTGGCGCCGTCGATGTGCCAGTGGAAGTTGCCCTGCCGGAAGGACGCCAACAGGGCGTTGGTCTTGGTCGGGTCCAGCGTGATGGTCTGGATCTCCGGGTACTTGTGCTCGCCTGTCGGTTGGACGACCAGGGTGCCCATCATGCGACTCAAGGCGATGAGGTCGTCGTCGTCGATGTTGATCTCGCGGTAGACCGCGACGCCGTATTGGTCGAGGTCCTCCTGGGCTTTCCGGGCACCATCCGGTGTGGCAAGTTCGCGAACAGTCAGCCCGGTGATTTCGAGACCCAGGGCGGGAGTGATCGGACAGGAAGTTCCGGGCATGTCGACCTCCGGGTAGAGTTTGGCGATTTGTACAAGAACATCATATCCGCTGGCAGAGCGCAACCTCCAGGGCGGAACTGGCGTCGCAACTGCCAATCAGTCGTCGAATTCGGTGACTTCGGGTTCGACGCGATTCAAGAAACGCTCCACCAGCGCGAGGGTCTCAGCATGACCGGTGAAGGTGCCCAACCCCTCTTCTAGGTGGACCATCCGCGGGATGGCTCCCAGCAGGAAGACCAACGCCGGCGGAGGTAACTCATCCTCATCGAGCCCATAGGCAGGCCAGCGTCCGGTAACCGCCTCCACCACGGCACGGCGGACCCGCTCACCGCCTTCGCCGATGATGTCGCCGACGACCGGACGGTGATTGGCCAGGGCCACGAACTCCATCAACAGCGCCGTGCCGCTCCGGTTATTGGCGTACTCCCACACCGCACGAAGCGGATATTTCGAGCAGGCCGCCGCCTCCAGGCCCTCGATCACCCGGTCAGTACCACGACGAAGGACCGCGACGAAGAGCTCGTCCAGCGAAGGAAAGTAGTACTGGACCAAGCCGGCGGCCACCCCCGCCTTCGCGGCGACGCTGCGGTAGGTGACGGAGCCGTAGCCCTCCTGAAGCATGAGCCGCTCCGTGGCGGCCAGGATCGCCTGCAGCTTCTCGGTTCGGCGTGCGCCCGCAGACGTCATTTGCCCATCTTGCTACCGGCGACACCCGAGCGGACGAACCCGGCGCGCTTCGGTGTGCCACCCCACCAGAGCCATCACTGTACGATCGTATCGCCCGTGCCATAGGATCTTGTTCGAAGGAATGCAGCATGACCGTGCCATGGGACCCCGCGAGTAGGATGCGGTCGGCAGCGAGCTGAAGGTCCGCGGGATCGAGCACCTGCGCGTCGTGGACTGCTCGGTGATACCGACCATGGGCCGGAAACCTAAACGGTCCGATCATGGCAATGGCATGGCGTGCAGCCGACCTCATCGGCCGGGACCGGTAACCGCACTGCGTTTGATGCAGCGCCTACACCGAAAAGGTCCCGGGAACCTCGAGCCGGGAGTGGCTGCGGAAACATCAACGACTTGACGAACTAGGGAAAATCGGAGATCAGCAGCGACGCGGGATACCCTATGCAACAACGACGTTAACTGTCGCGGAGTACATGAGCTACTGGCTCGAGCACATCGCAAAACCGAGCATCCGCCGCGCGACGTACGCGACCTATAAAGGCTATGTGCGGCTGCACGTTGTGCCGGGCATCGGCAACCGGAAGTTGAAGTCTTTGCAGGCAGCGCATATCCGCGCTTGGCTCACCGGGCTGCAGACACGGTGCCAATGCTGCATGCAGGGCAAGGACGCTGCGCGGGCCTGCACGTCGAAGGCGCGGTGTTGTGTGCTCTGGCTACGCCTCAATGCTGCAATGATGTGCTGTCGGCGAGCTCGATCCGACAAATCCTGCGCGTTCTGAGGGCTGCTCTACAGGATGCGGTGGACGAGAAAAGCTGAGCAGCAACGTCGCTCGGCTCGTACAGCTACGCGTCACCGACGATCGGAAGGCGCGCTCGTTCACTCGGGCCGAGGCGCTTACTTTCCTAAAGACCGCAGAAACGAACGACTGTACGCATTGTGGGCGGTCGCGCTGTCAATGGGGTTGCGGCGAGGTGAGGCGCTTGGGCTCGAATGGTCGGACCTGGACCTCGACCGGGGGCGAATCACGATCAGGCGAGCACTACACCGGGTGGATGGTCAGTTGAAATTTGAGCACGCCAAAACCGAAGGTTCGGTGGCGGTTCTCCCACTGCCCGGGCCATTGGTGCCGATTCTGGTGAACCATCGCCGGCGGCAACTCGAGGAGCGGCTGGCTGCAGGCTCGTCATGGCGTGAGACGGGTTTGGTGTTCACGACGGCAAAAGGCGGCGGGACAGAACCCCGCAATGTCAACCGCATGTTCCACCGGTTGTGCGAGAAAGCCGACGTGCCTCAGCTCAGAGTTCACGACCTCCGCCACTCCTGCGCGACGCTGCTGTTCACCATGGTCCAGCGCCTCGTTTCCCAGCGGTGACCGGCCGTCCCATAGCCGTTTGTCATTGACAAACCCGGGTCAGGTTTTCCCATCGTTGACGACAAATTTGACGGCAATCTATCGCAGGAATGTGATTCGGCCACCGCGCCGGTCTGCGCTCGCCTGGCGTACGCGTCGCGTAACCGGTCACGGTTTTCGACGATCATGACGAGCTGGCCGGCAACTGCACGGCGTTGTCAGCGGCCAGCCACAGCACGAACCCGCCGAGCGTGGTGTCCACCACGACCCCGACGACGTCGTCATCGCCGTCTACCTCGAAGGCGTAGCCGATGTGCAGCGGGACCAGCCCGACGACACCGTTGGGGGCCGGGTACTGCGCGCGCATGTGATCGATTCTCGCGCGGGTGTCGATGCCTGGGCTGCGCGCGGACCCAACGGTGGCCAGGTCCAAAGTCCCTGTTGTTGGGTGTCCCGGGGAGGGCAACATGGTGCCCACGGTTAGGGGAAGCTATGACTGCACCACGGCAACCCACAGGTTGGTATCCCGATCGAAGCGGCGCGCCCGGCAGGGGCGTGGGCGCGCTGCAGCCGAAGGATGATCCGTTCTACGAGTACACCGGCCCGCTGGCGGACATCCTGCCTGGAGCGGTGCTGAAGACTCGCAGCGTTTCTTACCACATAATGGGCATCCCGACGTTGCTCGGAACCACGCAGCTGCTCTATCGGACGACCAGCCAGATCCTCAAGCCGACCGTCAATGTCACCTCGGTCATTCAACCGCTGGACCTAGACCTGCGCGACACGACGAAGGTGATCTCGTATCAGTCCGCCTACGACTCGCTCAACCCCAACGACGAGCCGTCATACGCGATCTCGGGCGGACGACCCACGCTCGGCGGCCTCGTGCCTAACGTCGAGCTGGGGGTCTTCGGTCCGTTCCTCGCCGAGGGGTACACGGTCATCGTCCCCGACACCGAGGGCCAGAGGGCGGACTTCGCCGCAGGCCCGGAGTACGGAATGAACACGCTGGACTCGATCCGCGCTGCGTTCAACTCGTCGACCATCGACAGCGACGCAAAGGTTGCGATGCTCGGATACTCCGGCGGTGCGCTCGCCACCGAGTGGGCCGCCGAGCTTGCACCGACGTACGCGCCCGACGCGCTCGATGTCAACGCGTGCTTGATCGGCGCGGCGATGGGCGGCGTGCTCGTCCACCCGGCGCACAACCTGCACTATGTCGAGGGAAGCCGGATCTGGGCCGGCGTCATGGCGATGGCGCTCGCCGGCATCGCGCGCGCGTTCGAGACCGATTTCACGCCGTATCTCAGCGACCGCGGCGTGAAGATCTACAACGGCATGCAGAATGCGTCGATCGTCGACGTCCTCGGCCAGTACCCGGTTCTGAAGTGGAAGGACCTGGCCAAACCCGAGTACCCGACTCCCGAGAGCATCCCGCTCTATGTCGAGACGGTCAACAAGCTGATCATGGGTACCGGCGGGGTTCCCGACCACGCTACTAAGCCAACGGTCCCGCTGTTTATCGGCCAGGGCGCCAGGGGTGAGCTCGAGGGCACGCCGGGCAACAAGCAGGGCATCGGCGCCGGCGACGGCGTGATGATCACTGGCGACGTCCGCACGCTCGCCCGCAGCTACTGCGCGAAGGGCACCACGGTCCACTACGAGCAGTACAACGCGCTCAGCCACGTCTGGAGCCTCGTGCCCTGGCTGCCGAACTCGATCGCCTGGATCAAGCAACGTTTCGCCGACCTGCCCGCACCGCAGAACTGTTCGTCGATCGAGCCGGGCAACAAGCTCGATCCGATTCCGGTTCCATTAGCAACTCATCCGCGCCCGGCCCGCCAAAGTCGCCGCGCGCCCCAAAGGAAATAGCGTCGCGCGGCGAGCGACGTCCTGGCCGGTGACATACAGCCGGGCGTGGATCACCTCGTGAACCATCGTGTCGTCGACAGCGTGGCGGCCAGTTTTGAAATGGTTCGACGCGATAGTGATACGCGGCCCGACTGCGCCGATGTCGGCGCCCATGTCGCGGCGGCACCGCGGTAGCGTCCGTCAAGCCGCGAACCAGAAAACCCAGCGACCATGTCCTAAGTCAGGAGAGTTCCTCTACGCCCACACCTGGACCTCAGAGACCTAACGAGTCGAAGCCACTCAAGATCTGGAACATTCACTTCAACTACCATCGACCACACTCCACCGCCGAAGGCCAGCCACCAGCATCACGACTCGCCACCGGCGTCACCAACGTGGTGTCCTCCCACTCCTAACGGGGCTTCGCCCCAGCCCGACGAGGCATGCCGTTGGTGGCGATAATTTGGGGCTCCGGTCGAGCGGGGTGCCAGTAAGAGAGGACTTCGGCGAAACGCCAAACTGCTTTAGTTAAAGGGCATTTGACCAAACTACAAGGATCTCCGGAAGCTTGTCCCCTCTATCCACCTAACATGCACGCCTAACCAAGCGTCGGCTTGGGGGCTTGCAGCTGCTGCACGTGCGCGCCTCCGATGTCCAATACGACCGAAGGATACGTCTTCCATAGCACAACGTTGGTGCCCCCGAATCCATTAGTCAGTGTCTTTTTCCGGCCGTCCTTGTAGGTAAAGGTGCCCTCTACTGTTTCCCAATCCAGTATTAGATTCGGCACATCCGCCTGCTTCTGCTCACCTTGAGTCAAGCACTTGCACCCAACGGCTTTGGTGGCGATCTCCAAAACGCCTGCCTCTGTTTCAATGGTCATATTGTAGGTCGTTGGGATGAATGTTGCGATTTCGCGTAGATATGCCCAATCATCGTGCACAATCTCGAAACTGCCGACCATGAAGTATTGCTTCTCATCAACGAGATAAAGTGCCAAATCCTTGTCGTTGCTGAGCTTAAACTCAGTCAGGCAGCCAAACATCTCATCGAAATGGAACCAAACATCGTCACACCATCCTCCCGCCTCCACATTGCTTTGATCTGGGCAGTAAAACCGTTCGCGAGCGCCGCAACCCTTCACGGCCACTTTCTGCCCATCAATAGTCAGCGTGCCTTCAACACGCCCCGCCCACAAGTAACCCTGGGCGCGCATGTGGTCCACATACACATGCATCTTCTCTTTGCCATACCACATTGGGTATCCAATACCGGCGTGAACCAAGTCAACGTGTATTCCACTTTGCTTGTCATCTACCGTGGCGTGCCATGTATGGTCGTTAAGGTTGCATACACAGTGGAACTCCCCCGCGATATCAAGCACGACCTCATTCTTCTCGCTGTCTGGTGTGATCGTGAGACTGCCACCCGGGTAAGGATGAAAGCCAATTGTGGTGACCTCTGGAAAGTCAGCAAGCTTATATATTGATCCAGGTATCGGAGCGACCCTCCCTACCTCCGTGCGAATCGCGAGGTTCCACATGTCCATCGGTTCCTTGCCGAATGGCATGGCTCCAAAGGTTCCCAATTTGTTGAAGCTTGCGATACCCATATCAATCCAATAATGTTTTTCGTCATCTCCCAGCAAATGCAGCATCCAGCCCCAGTCCATGAAGGCGTGCTCCGTTGCGTCTTCAGGAAGAAGGTGTGCGTCCTCCTCTAGGGTGACTTCAGGATTCTCGACAAGCATTGGAATGGCTCCTTTGAGCGGGTATTGGCTGATTTCAAGATCTGGCCCACTTCAGCATGGTTCTTCTATTTCCGCGCTCGGCCGCCAAGACCCAATTCTCGCTGCTGGAACGGCCGTAGGCTCTTATTGGCGGTCGGTCTCTCGTCCTCCATTCACAATGTGGATATCAACCTAGGCCCGCATCGTCGTACCCCCGTCGATGCACAGTACTTGACCGGTAATATAGGCTCCTTCGTCCGACATGAGCAGAGCCCCCATTGCAGCAATGTCAGCGGGGCGACCTACGCGCGACTTGATCGAGGCCGCGGCCTGGGCCCACTCGAGAAACTTGGGTGGAAGTTCTGCTTCAAGCTGCTGGGTTTTGTCGAAGATCTCGAGAGGTAACTCGAGAATGCCGAGTTCGGGATTGCTATCTTCCATGCAGGCGAAATTTGCATGAAGCCCGTCAAGTCCACCATAAGTCTTGACGCAGGTTGTAACCGCACCATCTGCGGATTGCTCGTCCGACCCATCAAGGTGGATAGCTATCGCCTCTCCGCCCGCCTTCTCAATCTCGCTGACCACGTCCTCCGCAGACGCCAGGTTGATGTCGCCCAGCACAACTCGGGCCCCTTCGGCAGCGTAGCGCCGCGCAAGTTCATTGCCGATCCCGCCGGCGCCCGCCACCAAGATCACCTTTCCATCCAGTCGCCGCATCCTGTTCTCCTCTTGTCTAGCCTCTGAAGGGCTCGCGTTTGTCGAGTTGATGGGTTTCTTCGGAGCTGAGGCCGGCACGGAGAGAACCCCAGAAAGTTTTCCGCGCGTTCACGGGCACGACCGGGACCCGTCAAACACGTGAAACCTCTTCTTCGGCTTCTGCTGCTCCCTTAACCCCGTAGTAACCGCGCTCAATGACCAGACGCGAAGTGTCTTCGGAAGCTTCCTCAAACCGGGCCACCCACTCTGCACTGATAAGCGTCTTGGCCATACCGTTGAACAGTGCGCCATAGGCCATTGCCATTTCCGGGTAGGTCTCCAGCGTGAGCTGAGCGTTGTCCACCTCGATGACAGTACGATCCGGTCCAAATTCAGTGAACTTCCACGAAAGAACTCTTGCCTGGAAGATCATGCTGACGTAGGCCCCTAAGACACGACTGTCGTTCACGTCGCCAGGCACACCCAACCAATCCCGCACGCCCTTGATGGCAGCTAATTCGCCGAACGCGTACTTGCCGCAGGGTCCGAAGACGCACTCAATGAGGTGCGCGACTTTCTTGCCATCCGGCTCGAAATCACGCAATACACGAATCGCCTCGACCGAGCCATACATCGAGAAGGAACCTCCACCGGCACCCATCAAAGTGAACAACTCCCCCGTGGTGAACTCGGCGCCGTAGGGGCTGTGGTAAATACCCGTAGTCAGGTGTTCGCACTCCGACTTCATCTCTTTTCTGGGGGTGACGTGGACGGGGTCAACCGAGGGACCGAAACTCTCCCAGGACTCCTCTGGCCGCTCGCGCTCCCCATACTTCCGCTTATTCTCGATCACCACGCGGCAGTGCATATCGCCGCAGCCCCTTCGCTCGCTCAGGTCATCGTAGATCTCGTCCGGGGCGGCCAGAGCGTTGATAAAGGCAGTCCCCCCCATGCTGGTGGCGCACATATCTGGACCGACAAGGGCGAACGGGCAAGTATCGAGTTCCTTCTCGACGCGATCACGCGAGAACTCATGAACGCGCCCGGCCATAAGATTGCCCTCGTCACCCATATCAGCGAAGACGGCGGCCATGTGCGCGCCAGCTACCTCGGATTCGGGAATATTGAACCTCGTTCTGAAGAAGTCCATCATCCCGGGGTCAGCCCACATCTGTTCCATGGCTTCATAGAACGTATCCTGAAGGGCCTTGTAACGCTTCCGGTCGTCAGGCTCCACGATGCGCAGCACATTCATGAAGCCGGTTGCCATCAAGGCCTTGTGGCGAAACAGATAATTGTAGGTCTCCTTATAGGCCACCACCTTATCCCATGGAGAGATGATACCTCTATAGAGGCCAAGTCCAGTTTCGTCGTCTTTACCCCTATAGGCCTGAGTTATGGGTATTGTGCCACCCGTCTGTTCCGCAAAGCCTGAGTCTTCCTGGCGTGAAGCCTCATCCTGCGCGCCTGATGTCTTTGCGTCCTGTGTTTTGATGTCCGCACCGCGAGCCGTACTCTCCTTAAAATCCTCCTTAGGCGGGTCGTGAATATACCTGGAAGCCAACGTTCGTTTTTTGGCCATTTTGATGATTCCTCTCTCACCATTGCAGAATCGCCGCAACTCACCGCGCCGCGGCCCTCGACGCCAGCTGCTCCCCGAAAACGCGCGTCGAGCACTGCTGCTAGGAAGCGCCCGACCGACTGCACGGGTCTGTGAGCTCGTCTTCCCCCTCGTGCTGTGTTCATGAACTCGATCGTTGACTATACAACTGTATAGCACCGGCCGTCGCCGCGCAACGGTCCGGTGAGAACGTTTGCAGACAATATGTGCGCGTCAAAGGACCGTGGCGAGCGCTGCCGGAGGCTGAATTACGCCTCTACTGCCAACACGGCGTCGACCCGCGAAGTCCTCATCGAAGACGTGGCCGGAGCCGACAAGGAGCTCGGCATCGGCGATGACTGCTCACCATGGCACGCCTCAACTGGGCGTCACCCCGGGTCGCCCAACCTTCCTGACCAGACCCGACGGTCACGCGGGCTTTGGCCGCCGCGGCGCGATAAGCGACGCTCGCAATAGCCCTCCTTCCGCATCAACCGCTGGACGCAGTTCAGCAGGACATCCCTCGTTCTTGAGTTCTCCGCGCCCACGCGCCGGGGCGATGCCATCCTCACCTCGCTGATCCGATTCGTATGCACCTTCCCGCTCGTTAGTATTGCTGTACATTCGTATAGTCCGATGCAATACTGCGTCATTCAGAACGACACACGCGGAATAAGGGGCAATGGCTCGCCGCGCTGAGGGGGCAGACATGGCGATCGATACCGACTTGGACGCACTCGAGCGAGATGTGTGCTACCGATGGACCGCGCGCAGTTCACATGGCCGGATGGCGAGCCGGGCTCTGTGTGCCGGCGTGTGGGGTCGCGCGCCAACACTTCTCGGAGTACCCCAGACCACAGCCTTAGTTTGGTAGTTCGATGCCATACCGCGGTTGGGATTCGTTTCGGTCACACGACGTGTTGGCGTCGCGGTGGCCTTCAAGCGGCACGGCGCCGGCTACATCAGGTTCCGCTGGCTACCGGACGATGCGCCGATACTGACGACATGCCTGAGGTCGGGGATGGAGAGCTCGCACCGATCGGCGCGGTCCGGCGTACGAAAGTCGGCCGCGCCGCCACCGAGCCTCTGCGCGAGGACATTCGGCTGCTCGGCGCTATCCTCGGCGACACCATCCGTGAGCAGAACGGCGAGGAGATCTTCGACCTCGTCGAGCGCGCGCGCGTCGAGTCGTTTCGGGTGCGGCGCTCCGAGATCGATCGCGCCGACCTGGCCCGTATGTTCGACGGCATCGATGTCCACCAAGCCATCCTGGTCATCCGGGCGTTCACCCACTTCGCGTTGCTGGCCAACATCGCCGAGGACATCCACCGCGAGCGGCGGCGGAACATCCACATGCAGGCGGGGGAGGCGCCGCAGGACAGCAGCTTGGCCGCCACCTACCGAAAACTCGACGCGGCTAACCTGGATTCAGCCAAGGTCACCGACGCGCTCACCGGCGCGCTGGTGTCGCCGGTGATCACCGCCCATCCCACCGAGACGCGGCGGCGGACCGTGTTCGACAGCCAGTATCGGATCACCGAGCTGATGCGGCTGCGGCTGCGCGGTCACACCGAGACTCCGGACGGCCGCGACATTGAACACGAGCTGCGCTGCCAGGTCCTGACGCTGTGGCAGACCGCGCTTATTCGGTTGCAGCGTTTGAAGATCCAGGACGAGGTCGAAACCGGCCTGCGGCTCTATCAAGCCACGTTCTTCGAGGTAATCCCGCAGCTCAACGCCGAGATCCGGGCCGCCTTGCGGGCCCGCTGGCCCGACACCAACGTGCTGGAAGATCCGCTAGTACGGCCCGGTTCGTGGATCGGCGGTGACCGCGACGGCAACCCCAACGTGACGGCCGATGTAATCCGGTTGGCCACCGGCAGCGCCGCGTTCACCGGGCTGGAGCACTATTTCGCCGAGCTCACGGCGCTCGAGCAGGAGCTGCCGATGTCGTCGCGGCTGGTGAAGATCAGCGACGAGCTGGCCGCGCTTGCCCACGCCTGCCACGAGCCGGTACCGTTGGATGAGCCGTACCGGCGGGCGCTGCGGGTGGTGCGCAGCCGGCTCACCGCGACCGCGTCGAGCATCTTGGATCGCCAGCCCGAACACCAACTCGACCTCGGCCTCAAGCGGTATCATATGCCGGCCGACCTGCTCGCCCATCTCGACATCATCGACGCGTCGCTGCGCGCCAACGGCAGCGCGCTGATTGCCGGCGAACGGCTGGCCAGACTGCGAGAAGCTGTGCGCACGTTCGGTTTTCATCTCTGCGGGCTCGACATGCGGCAGAACTCGGAGGTGCACGAGGAGGTCGTCGCCGAGCTACTGGCGTGTGCCGGTGTGCATCCCGACTACGCATCGCTTCTCGAGTCCGAACGCGTCGAGCTGCTGGCCGCCGAGTTGGCCACCCGCAGTCCGCTGACGCGGGAAGACGCCGAACTATCCGAGCTGGCCCGCAAGGAGCTGGCCATCGTCGCCGCCGCCGCGCGCGCGATCGACCTGTTCGGACCCGAGGCGGTGCCGAACTACATCATCTCGATGTGCCAGTCGGTGTCGGACATGCTGGAGGCTGCGATCCTGCTCAAGGAGGTTGGGCTGCTCGACGCCTCCGGCGACGAGGCTTACTGCCCGGTGGGCATCGTGCCTCTGTTTGAGACGATCGACGACCTGCAACGCGGCTCGTCGATTCTGGAGACGGCGCTGGACCTTCCCCTGTACCGCGCGCTCGTGGCCGCGCGCAATGACAGCCAGGAAGTGATGCTCGGCTACTCCGACTCGAACAAGGACGGCGGCTATCTGGCAGCCAATTGGGCGATCTACCGTGCCGAACTCGACCTTGTCGAGGTCGCGCGCAAGACCGGAATCCGGTTGCGGCTCTTCCACGGTCGCGGCGGCACCGTCGGCCGCGGCGGCGGGCCGAGCTACGACGCGATCCTGGCACAGCCACCGGGCGCGGTGAACGGCTCGCTGCGCATCACCGAGCAGGGTGAGGTGATCGCGGCCAAGTATGCAGAGCCACAACGTGCCTACCGCAACCTGGAGACGCTGATCGCCGCGACACTGGAGGCCACGCTGCTCGATGTCGAAGGCCTTGGGGGGTTCGCGGGTCCGGCGTACTCGGTGCTCGACGACCTCGCCGCCCGGGCACATCGCGCCTACACCGAATTGGTGAACGAGACAACGGGTTTCGTCGAGTACTTCAAGGCGTCTACCCCGGTCAGCGAGATCGGTGCGTTGAACATCGGCAGCAGGCCGACGTCGCGCACGCCGACGACGTCGATCGCCGACCTCCGCGCGATCCCGTGGGTGCTGGCCTGGAGCCAGTCGCGGGTCATGCTGCCCGGCTGGTACGGCACCGGAACCGCGTTCGCCGAATGGATCGGCGAGGGCGGCGACCGGCTCGCGGTGCTGCGAACTCTGTATGAGCGTTGGCCCTTCTTCCGCACAGTGTTATCGAACATGGCCCAGGTGCTGGCGAAATCGGACATGGGACTGGCTGCCCGATACTCGGAACTCGTTGACGACGAGGCGCTGCGGCGCCGGGTGTTCGACAAGATCGTCGCCGAACATGAACGCACGATCGCGATGCACAGGCTAATTACAGGCCAGGACAATCTGCTCGCAGACAACACGGCGCTGGCGCGGTCGATCTTCAACCGGTTCCCATACCTGGAGCCCCTCAACCACCTGCAGGTGGAGTTGTTGCGCCGCTACCGCTCCGGCGATGACGACGAGCTTGTCAAGCGCAGCATCCTATTGACAATGAGCGGGCTCGCAACCGCGCTGCGCAACAGCGGATAGGGAACCTCAGCCGGACGTCGTCGGGATGGGCGCCCGGTCCGAACTTTGTCGTCAGCGCGTCGACACAGCGCACGGGTCCGGGATGCTGCCGTCGTATTCCGGGGTGACGACCAGCGCGGCGTCCCGCTCGGCGGCTGCCCGCCGCAGCGTCGTACCTCTTCGGCCACCGCATCGTTGTGTCGACGTCTACGTTGTAGAAGGGCAGCTCCCCAACCGGTCGAACAGCCCACGGCTCACTTCTTCCGTAGCCGATTCACGGCCAGCTCAGCCAATTGAGGGTTTACCGACCCCGCGCGCAGATTTCATATCAGCACGAACATCTTGATGTCGGGCCGTTTCGGGGATCAGGTGACTTCCTGCGCCACTGCCGTTTAGGCGCACCCCGAATCAACGGCGGAAGGGTCCATGGGCACCTGCTGGGATGATGGCCTCGAGGGCGATGCTTCGAACATCTGCCGGACGCAGGCGCGCCAGCCGAAAGGTACGTGGGCGGAATCGACGTGCGCAAGTCGATCCGCTAACACCGCGAGTGCCAGTGGATTTGACACCAGCCCGACGTGGCTGCTGGGCACGGCGACGTTCTCGGTCTGGGCGCCCTCAACGACGCAGCTGCGCCAGTGCAGGAGGCCATCGGAGCGCGAGAAAATGGCTGTCGTGGGCACGGGCAGCGGCTGACGTAGCGCGTCGAGGACGTCTTCAGCGCGATCCGACACTCCGAAAATCTGGACAGCACTCTTGAAAAGTGCTGTCACACGCGTTCGCTCACCCTCTGCACGCCAAGGGGACCCAAGAGTTACCACATGGGGAACCTTGTCGGTGTGCTCGTGCGCAAGCCACCGGCACAGCAGCCCGCCGAAACTCCAGCCGACGAGAATCAGCGGTTCGTCGTGACGCTCGGCCAGCCGCTCCAGCCGTTGGGAAAGACCGTCGAGTATCTCGTCGGTGAGCCCGTAATTGCGGCCGAGCCGCCATCCGTGGACGTGAAAACCTCGTTCGCGCAGGTGGTTACGCATTCTTTTCGTCATGCCGTCGGTCGCCCCGAACCCCGGCACCACGAGAACGGGCCTACCCCGACCTAGATCGCGTTTCGGCAGTAGCCCAGACACGGCGCGGTGCATGCCCACCTCGGTCGCCCAGCGGCCCAACTCCGCTGCGGTAAGCTACGCGCTCGGCGTGGGGTTCTCGCGCCGAACGCCGTCTTCTCCAACGACCTCAGTCATCTCATACATGATGTTCTCCTCTAGCCGCGCTCGGCGCTACCGAATCGTGCTCCGGCGGGCCGGCGAGGTCACGTGTCGTCGCGTGCAACTCGTCGAACGCTGAATGAATCCGCTCCGTGAACAACTCTGCGTCCGGCAGCGTTCTCCCACACCCGTACACCGCGAAATTGAGCACTTTGTCGTAGCTCCACACGGTGGTGTTGACGCCCGCAGCGTATTTCAAATGGCCGCACGAGATGAAGTTCTCGATGCCCATCCCACCGATGTAGCGCTTCTCCCGCGGGCCCTTGACGTTGGACACCATCACATATCCGCTCAAGCGCGACCTCCGGGCCGCAGTGCGAACCGCCCTGAGCACGGGACGCAACAGGATCGGCGGGACAAGCGCGACCCAATCTTCGAACTGCACATGGCGGGCGGCCACCTGCGATTTCACCGACAAGGACTGCACATGAGCGGCCCGCAGGCGTTCCAGCGGATCCGCCAGGTGCGTCGGTAATTCAAATCGTCGAACCGTGACGGCATTCCCCCACAACCGGGTGTCGCCTTCCCTGCGGTTCTTGGCCGCGGTGTCGGCTATCACTGGACGGTCGGTCAGCATTGCCTCGTTGGCGAGGCACTCGCGAACCGCTCCAGCGACAATCGCGAAGACAACGTCGTTCACCGTCCCGGAAACGGTCTTCGCGATCTCCTTCACTTCGTCAAGGGGTAGCGAAACCCATGCAAAGGACCGGGTAGGCGTCAGCGGTCCGCGCCACGGGATCGTCGGCGCTCCCAACCTGGATGGTTGCCTCTTGAGCGACCCGCTCTTGCGACCTTTCGGACGTGCCTGCCGCATCGCTCGTGCCATCCGAGGCACCTCTCGTCCAACCTCATGCCATAGGTCGCGCGCGCCGTCCCGCAGCACATCACTGCGGCTTGGCGCCGCGGCGGGGCGTGGGACCGGCACAGCAACCGGCGGCGCATTCGGTTCGGGGCGCGACAACACGTCGAGCAACTCTGCGCACGTGCCGCCGTCGGCCATCGCATGATTCAGCTTCAGGACGCCGACCACCTTGGTGCCCTGGAAACCCTCCAGGAACCACAGCTGCCATGGAGGCCGGTCGGGCGGTATTCGTTCGGCGGCAAGTTCGCCGATCATGTGGCACAACTGCGTCTTGGTGCCGGGGTGGGGCAAGCGGACGTGCCGCAGGTGGTTGCGTACGTCGAATTCGGAGTCGACAACCCATACCGGCCGGTTGAGGCCGAGGGGCACCGGCTGCACTCGCCACTTCATCTGAGGAAGCACAGCCACCGCTCGTTGGAGCGCATCACCGATGCGCTCGAACTGGAAATCCTTGCTTGACGCCTCGTCGAACACCGCGATTTTCAATGTGTGCTGAGGTTCGATCCGGTCATCGAGGACAAACATGGTGTCATATCCCGATAGCCTGACCGTATCGTCGGACGACTGACTGATGTCCATCCTTCCGTCCTCTCCGCGGTACCGGCCGATGTGCGGCCTTAACCTGTTGTGCTCTACGCGGACCGAGGGTGCCAGCTCATGGCCTTGTACGTCTGTATAGCACAGGTGTGATCTACCGCACAATGCAGCCGCGTCGGCGGCGAAGTGCCGCGCACGGCCAGGCGGAGATTACGTGTGCTGGTCCGTGCTGACGAGGCGCGCCACTAGGTCCTTGCGGAGGATCTTGCCGGTGGCGCTGCAGGGCAACTCGTCGAGGATCAGGATCTCGCGGGGAACCTTGTAATTGGCCAAATGCTCCCGCACATGCTCTTTGAGCATGTCGGTTGTGGCCGACGCACCGGGTTGGAGGACCACGAAGGCGGCGAGCCGCTGGCCGAACTGCTCGTCATCGACGCCGATAGCGGACGCCTCCGCCACGGCAGGGTGGGCGGCAAGCACTTTTTCCACCTCGATCGGGTAGACGTTCTCTCCCCCGGACACGATCATCTCGTCGTCGCGGCCGACCACAAACAACCTGCCGGTCTCGTCGACATAGCCCAGATCACCGCAGGCCATGAAGCCGTCGTGGACATCCTTGGTTTGTCCGGATGTGTAGGCCTCGAACTGCGTGGTGGTGCGGGCGAAGATCTGGCCGATTTCGCCGCGCGGGACTTCGCGGCGATTCTCGTCGAGGATGCGAATATGCGTGCCGGGCATTAGCTTACCGGCGGTGTCGGGGGCCGTGCGGAGGTCCTCGGGCCCGGCAAGGGCGATCACCCCGACCTCGGTGGCGTTGTAGTTGTTGTAGATGACGTCGCCGAACTGGTCCATGAACCTCACCACAACATCGGGACGCATCCGCGAGCCGGCGGCACTGACGAACCGCAACGAACGCCCGCTGAACCGATTGCGCACCTCGTCGGGCAGTTCCATGATCCGGTCCAGCATCACCGGCGCCACACTCAGGCCGGTGGCGCGGTAACGGTCGACGAGTGCCATCGTGGCCGCAGCATCGAATGTGCGCCGCACCACCAGCGTGCACGACAGCATGGTCCCTAAGATCAGTTGTCCGAACCCCCATGCGTGAAACATCGGCGCGACCACCACCGTGGTCTCCTCGGCGCGCCATGGCAGCCGCAACAACAGCGCCGCTCCCTCGGTGGATCCACCCCCGGCAGAGCGCCGAGCGCCTTTGGGCGTGCCGGTGGTGCCCGAGGTCAGCAGGATCAACTTGCCCTTGCGGCCGGTCTGGGCCGGCCGCTGCCCGGCATGGCGCGCGATCAGCGTCTCCACCGTGGCGACGTCATCCGAGGGCTCGTCTGTCCAGGCGATGATGCGCTCGGTGTCCGGCTTTTCGCTGACCGTCCGATCGACACTGGCGCTGAACTCCTGGTCATAGACGATGACGTCGGGACGTTCCCGCAGCACCACGTCCGCAAGGGCCGGACCGGCAAACGACGTGTTGAGCAGCAGCGCGTCCGCGCCGATCCTCTCGGTGGCGGCGAGCGCATCAACAAACCCGCGGTGGTTGCGGCACATGATGCCTACCATTTGCGGTGTTCCGGCCGGCAACTGCTGCAAGGCGGCCGCGAAGGCGTTGGCGCGTGTGTCAAGTTCGCGATAGCTGAGCACACCGAGCTCGTCGATCAGAGCAGGACGATCGGGACAGCGCCGCGCCGACACGGCAATGCCGACGGTATTTGTGGCCCCTTCACGCAGCCTCGCCGCGGCCATCCGCAAGTACTTGTCGGGGCGCAACCCCACCAGCAGCCGCGCCTTCCTCAGCGCCCGCAGGGATTCCCGAAGTTCCGTAACCCGTTGTGGCAATGAGCGGCCGGACGACGTCACAGCAATCAGCCTAGGACAGGGAACCGGCGTTCGCGGGCCAGCCGGTCGAGGGCGGATTGCATCAACGAGCGGACGCGGGCGTCGACCTCGTCTACGTCGGGATCCCTTCCGAACTCAACGACGACGTCGATCGGCTCCAACACCTGTGTGACGATCTTGGCCGGCAGGGGCAGGTTCGGCGGATAAAACACGCTCAACCCGAACGGAAAACCGATGCTGATCGGCAGAATGTCGACGCGAAAACGCTTGAGACCCAGTCGCTTCGCCAGCCAATTACCCCGGGTCAGGAACAGTTGGGTTTCCTGGCCCCCGATCGACACCGCGGGCACAATGGGCACGCCGGCTTCAATGGCCGTCCTGATGTAGCCTGTTCGCCCGTTGAAGTCGATGGCGTTTTGGCCCAAGGTCGGCCGGTACGCGTCATAGTCGCCGCCGGGAAACACCAGCACGATTCCACCCGAGCGCAACGCCTTCGCCGCGTTTTCCCGGGTCGCGTGGATGATGCCGGCGCGGGGCAACCACCCTTCGAACGGTCCGACGAACACCTGGTTGTGGGCCAAGGTATACAGCGGCCGATCATATCCGAAGTTGTCATAGAACGCGGCGCCGAGGACTACCGCATCAACCGTCATCATGCCTCCGGAGTGGTTGGACACCATCAACGCACCACTCTCGGGCGGGAGTGATTCCATGCCTCGCACCTCTGCGCGGAACCACCGCTTGACGATGGGCCGCAGCACATTCATTTGCTGCTCGGTGAAGGCCTGATCCCACTGGCTGAGCTCTGGGCTGTCAGAATCGTTTGCGCTCAAAGCTTCTAGATGTCCTTGTCGTGTCGTGATGATCGACGAACACGTGGATCTACGCGTCTGCCGCTTCACGTACGTCGTTGAATGTGCCGTCGTCGGCGAGCGCGGCAATGTTGACCTGGTCGACGTAGCTCCAGACGATGATGTTTTGCGAGACCCATGCGCTATACGATCGTACAATAACAGTGGTACGTCTGTATAGCACAGTTCTTCGTCATGGGCAAGCGAGGAGCAGGCCGGCAATAGTTGTCGGCGCTTCGAATCGCGTGTCGAGTAAGCCGCCACCGGCGGCCCCCCGAGCACTCAATGGCGGCATGAGTAACCGCTGGCCCGCCCGACGAGACTCCTTGACCGCTGAGTCGACATGGTGCTATACAAACGTACAGTTCGAGGATTGGCCCGGGTCTGTCATGGAAAGTCCTTCCCGCTAATTGTTGGTGATGGATTCCATCGGTCACAACTTCCACGGAATCTGGCGCCACCCGCGCGCACGGAACCGGGAGTTCAAGACCCTGGACCTGTGGGTGGACTTGGCTAAGAAGGCTGAGCGGGCCAAGGTCGACGCGTTCTTCTTCACCGATGTCTTGGGCGGCTCGTCCAATAGCCAACGAGGCGATACTCGGCGAGGCATAACGGGGCTGTCGAACAGCTTCCCGGAACCCTTGGGAATCCTGAACAGTGTGTTGCGGTCGCCACCTCCCGCCTCGAGCAGCAGCACGCTCACGCCCGGATCGGCAGACAATCGGTTGGCGAGCACACAGCCGACGGACCCGGCTCCGGCGATGATGTAGTCAGAGCTCACCATTCAGTGTGCCCGTGCCCGCGGATTATGCGCTGATCCACACTCCGCCGTCGGCGTGCAGATTCTGGCCGGTCATCCAGTGGCTGTCGTCGGAGGCGAGGAACACGAAGATTGGAGAGACGTCGTCGTACGGATCCCCGATCCGCTTGAACGGGTTGTCCTTGAATGCGGCCCGCGCCCATTCCTGAACCTCGGGGCTGCGCTTGTGCAGTTGACTGTCGACGTTGTCGGTCCATCCGCCCGGACTGACGGTGTTGACCCGGATGTTGTATTCGCCCCACTCGCGCGCGACCACCCGAGACAGTCCGCGAATCGCTTCCTTGGCGGGCGCATAGCCGGCGTGGAATGTCGTGCCTTCGATGCCGCCCTTGGAGGAGGTGTTGATGATGGATGCGCCGGCACCGGGCTTGTCCCTCAGATGGGGAAAGCACAACTTCATCATGTGCCAGGTGGCGTATAGCGAGGTCTGCAACTCGATGTCGAGATCCTCCACGCTGAAGTCCAGGAAGCGGCGGAGATCGGTGATCCTGTGGGCGTTGTTGAGCAGAACGTCTATCGTGCCGAACCGTTCGACCGTCTTCTCGACGAAACGGACCAGTTCGTCGTAGCGCCCGACGTCGCAGCGCAGCGCCACGACCTCCGCGCCGTTCTCCTCGCAGAGTCGCTTCGTCTCCGCCAGCTTCTCTTCCTGGACGTCACAAATGGCCAGATTGGCCCCTTCGTGGGCGAAGCGGAGGGCGTGCTGCTTGCCCAGTCCGCTCGCGCAGCCAGTGATCACGGCGACCTTGCCGTCCAATTTGCCCATCAGTGCGCTCTCTTCTTCGAATGGTGTGGGCGGCCGTTCCCTATCCGGTGGGCGGCGGCTGCTGGAGGAACACGTCGAGGTGGCAGATCTTTCCGTCCTCGTCGAACTCGAAGACGTTCATGGAGTTCACGACGAGCTTGGTGTCACCGATTTGGTGGCGTTCTTCGACCTCGAAGTAGACGCGTTGCGGCAACTCGGCGATGCGCCGCACGGTGGTGTCGAAGGCTTGGGTGGCCTGCGCCCACCCGTTCACCATCTCGGTGTACTGCGCGAAATTTTGTACGTCGAGGAATGGACCGATTCGTTCGAACCCGTCGACTGCGATGAATTCGCCCAGTGGCGTCCAATCTTCGGGCGACTTCGCGGTGGGCACCAGCCGCTTCACGGTGTCCTGGTACTCGATGACCTTCTTCGTCAACGGCCCGTACTCGTTCATTGCTCGCTCTCTTCCTGGTGGGTAAGCGTGATGGCTTGGCGGGGACACGCCGCGACGGCGGCACGCATGTCACCCCAGTGCTGTTCGTCGGGGTGGGCGTCGGTGACGGTCACGACGTCCTCGTCGCCGAGGTCGAATACATCGGGCGACAGCTCGGCGCAAATGCCGTGCCCTTCGCACAGCCGCGGGTTCAGGTGGACGGTGACGCGTTCGGTCACATGTAGATCCCGCCGTTGACGTTGATCTGTTGCCCTGTGATGTAGCCGGCGTCCTCGGAACACAGGAACTCGCACGCGGCGGCGACATCCTCAGCGGTACCGACTCGTTTGAGCGGCAGCATCGCCCCGATGTCGTCCAGGCTGGCGGGCAGCGTGCCGTCCGCTTCGGCGGCGCGGGCCATTGGGGTGTCGACGAGTGCTGGCGGGATGGTATTAACCGTGATCCCGTTGCCGGCGAACTCGGCCGCCAATGCCCTGGTCAGTGCGATAACGCCACCCTTGGAGGCCACGTAGTCGGCTTGTCCGGGTGCCGCTGCTTGTCCGGCGGCCGAGGAGATGGTGACGACCCGGCCCCAGCCGGCTTCGATCATGTCAGGGACGGCTGCCTGCACGCAGTTGAAGGTCCCGGTCAGATTGATAGATAGCGTGCGGTTCCACTGTTCGATGCTGAGTTCGGTGAACGCCGCGTAGGAGGTGATGCCTGCACTGGTGACGGCGATGTGGATCGGGCCGAGTTCCTTGCGGGCCGAGGCGATCGCCTCCTGCACGCCCGACCGGTCGGTGACGTCGACCTCGTATCCCCGTGCGTCGAACCCCTCGTCCTGCAGTGCCGAGAGCTGCTGCTTGAGGATGTCACCCCGCAGATCGAGGATGGCGACCTTGTCGCCCCGCCGAGCCAAACGTCGGCTGATGGCGGCACCGATACCGGACGCTCCGCCAGTGACCACGGCGACTCTGCTCATGGATCCTGCTCTCTCTCTGTCGAGTGTCGTGTCAGTCAACCAGGGTGAGCACCAGGTGCAGGTTGCTCAGCCCGCGGACGATGAAGGTGGGGTCGTAGTCGAAGCGGCGCTGACCTTCAGGTCCATGGTCGGCTTCGGAGAGCGAGATGTCGCTGGTGCGGTCCAGGAAGCATTCCAGTGTGACGCGCCCCTCGGCGCGGGCCAGCGGGCCGCCCGGGCAGGAGTGGGCGCCGCGGCCGAAGGCGATGTGTTCGCGCACATTGTGGCGCCCGAGCAGACACTCGGTGGGCCGCTCGAAGCGGCTGTCGTCACGGTTGGCGGCCCCCGGGTGGATCATCACCGTGGTTCCGGCCGCGATGTCGACCCCGCCCAGGGTGGTCGCGACGCGGGCCATCCGGAAATCGCTCATCGTGGGGCTCTCCAGCCGCAGCACTTCTTCGATGAACTCGGGAATGAGCTTGCGGTCGGCTCGTAGCCGTTGTTGAATCTCCTTGTTCTCCGCGATGACTCGAAGTGCGGCGGCGAGCATCCGGGCCGAGGTGTCCTGGCCCGCACCGAAAATGAACGTCGCCGTACGCACGATGGCATCGACTTCTGGCAGCGAGCCGTCTTCATAGGTGGCGCTGGCCAACTGGGTCAGGATGTCGTCGCGTGGGTTCGCACGCCGGTCCTCGACGTAGTCCCCGAACTTCTGAAAAAGAAACTCCAGCGGGTTGACGGGAAGTGTCTCCTCTTGCCCGACGACGCTGATCGTGCTGCCCACCAAGACTTGCTGGACCTCCGGGCGATCCTCCTCAGGTACACCGAGCAGGTCGGCGATCGCCCACGTCGTGAACGGCTTGCCGTACTCGCTCACGACTTCGCACCGGCCGGTGCCCATGAAAGCGTCCATGCAGCGGTCAGCGATCCCGGCCAGCGCCGCCTCATTTTCCTTGAGCCGGCGCGGGGTGAGCAGTTTGCGCAGCAGGTTGCGTTGGGCTTCGTGGTGCTCGCCGTCCATGGTCACCATGAACTCGCTGAACGGCCATTGGTCGCGCGAGCTGTCGATGACCTCGGTGATGTCGGTGACTTCGGGTGACGGAGTGACAACGGGCGGAAAGGGTCCGCCCACCGAGTTGCACGACGAGTAGGTGGCCGCGTCACGGTAGACCTCGACCGCCTCGTCGTAACCAGTGACCGCGACCACCCCCCTGTGGGCCACGGGATGCACCGGGCATCGGGATCGCAGCGTGTCGAAGTATCGGTACGGATCGGTGACGAGCGCCCTGTCGGTGAAGAAGTCGGCGGCGTCCACGTCTACCCGGTCCGCGTCCGCCACCGCCGACGTTCGATTTCCAACAGGCTGTTCCTCGCTCGCCACCAAGGCTCCTTCCCATTCCGCAGGGGGCTACCGGCCCCGCTTGTACACTTGTATAGTCCATACGAGTGTAAAAGCGCAAGGCTTCCACCGGACCGGCCGAAATTCCGCCTGTGCAAGCTCATTTCAACTACAACGGGTGGCACACCCCACCGCGTGGCACGAGAGGACGTACGTGATGGCTCGGATGGATCCGCTACCGGTGAAGAGCTGGCCCCCCGAGATGCGCGATGCGCTGGCCGCCATGCCACCGCCGGGGGCGCGTTACACCCTTACCAGCGAGGGTCGCCCCAGCGGATTCAACGTCCTCGGCGCGATGGCGCATCACCCACGTTTGGCAAAGGCGTTCTTCACCCTGAACGCCCATCTGCTGTTGACCACCAGCCTGACCGAACGTCAACGGGAACTCGTCATCATGCGCGTGGCGGCGTTGAGGCAGTGCACCTACGAGTGGGCGCAGCACCTGTTCATGGCCCGCGATGCGGGCATGTCCGACATCGAGATCTCCTGGATCGCTTGGGGTCCGGACGCGCCGACGTGGAGCGCGGGCGACGCCTGCCTGCTGCGCGCCGTCGACGAACTCGTACTCGACGGGGTCATGGGGGATTCGACCTGGAAGGAACTCGCCGAGCACCTCAACGGTCAGGAGATTCTGGACGTCATCTTCACGGCTGGGTCTTACGCGATGTTGGCTTCGATGCTGGACAGCCTCGGCATCGCACTCGATGATGACCTGCGAAGCGGCGTCGCCGCGTTGACCGACCCGTCCACGACGACCGACGTTTGAAGGCGGCCCTGGCACTCGGAGGTGGGAAAGACGGCAGCCAATCGCCGGCTGGGCGCGGAGGCGACCCGAAAGCAGCTGCTCGACGCCGTCGAGCGGGTGTTCTTCAAGGACGGCCACGCCAAGGTGAGTTACCGGGTAGCGGCCGCAGGCGCCGGTGTGACTCCCGGCCTCGTTCAGTACTACTTTCCGACGATCGACGCCTTGTTCGCGGCCATGATCCGGCGTCTGATCGATCGAGACATCGCTCGTTGGAACGACGGACTGAAGAGCCGTTCTGACGAACCGCTGCGGGTGCTCTGGGAGTACAGCTGGAGTGAAGCCGCAGGAGCCTTCGGCACCGAGATGATGGCGCTCGGCGCGCGCCGACCCTCACTCCTACCCCTCATCTCGGACGGGACCGAGCACATTCGGAAGGTCCAACTCCAGGCGCTCGAACAGAAGTACCGCAGTTTCAGCTTCCTCGATGAAGTCTTTCCACCAGACGCGATGGTGCTCCTGGTGACCAGCATCCCCAAGGTACTTTCGCTGGAGCAAGGTGTGCAGGTGACGATGGCGCACCGCTCACTCATCAAGGCCTTCGAGCGCTATCTCGACACCGTCGAGCCCAAGACCCGGTCTCGGGCGGCCGGCTCGTCGGCACGCAGGGGCCCCAACAGCCGCTCGCCCCGACCGCGAGAGTGACGACCACGAAGCCCGCAGCGGCCCGCCGACTCTCGGCCCGCTACCCGGGTGCTGAAGACCAATGCGCTGCTTTCCTCCTACTCCCTCGGCAAGGCGCGTTTCTCTCAGGCGCGTCTCTTACCGCGGTCCGTAGGCGGCGCCGCCGTCGATGAAGAAGGGGTGTCCAGTCAGGTAACGCGAGGCGTCACTGGCCAGGAACACGATCACGGGTCCGAGATCGTCATCCGCGTCGCCGACATAGCCAATCGGGAACGCGGACTCGATAGTTTGACGATTCTCCGGGCTGATCGCCATCCACTCCTTCATCGGGTCGGTGACCACTGCTGGGTAGATCACGTTCACCGTGATGCCCAATCTGCTCCAGTCCGTCGCGGCTGCGTAGGTGAGCGACGCGATTGCGCCCTTGGCCATGGCGTAGTGGCCCAGGTTTGGCACTCCGCCCCTCGCGGCGCCGGAGGCGGTGTTGATGATCCGGCCCCAGGTCTGCTTCTTCATGTGAGGAAAGCAGGCCTGCATGAAACGCAGGCTTGCCACCGGACCCGAATACAGGGACGTCGCCACGACATCGTCGGTGAGCTCCTCCCAGGGAATCGGGTCCAGGCCACCCTGCGCATTGTTGACCAAAATGTCTACCGTGCCGTACTTCTCGACGGTCTGGTTGACGACGTCTTCGATCTGAGACTTCTCCCGAACGTCGCATTGCAGCGCCAGGCACTCCCCGCCAGATGCCGCGATCTCGTCCTGGACGCTCATCAGATCCTCGTAAACCAAGTCGCAGGCAACCACCTTCGCGCCGGCGGCGGCCAGAGCCGTCGCCTCTGCCTTGCCAATGCCCCGTCGGGCACCGCTGACGATGGCGACCTTGCCGTCCAGTAGGCCTCGCTGTCCCATGTCGTTCTCCTTCGATAAAGGTCTTATCGCACCGTCGGCTCCGGTGGGTCCACTAGGCCGGTACTTCCCGGCGCGTCGCTGTACGATCGTACAGCGTTGTGATCTAGTCTCGTGCCAATACAGCCGAAGGAGTTTCGTTGACCATTCGTGCCGAACCGACCAACCAGAAGGTCATGAACGTGAGCCACCAGGGTGAGCACCTGCTGCCGACGGGCGTCCGCGGAGCATTCGATCCACACTTCACCGCCGCAGTGCGGGCCTTCGCCAAGCTATTCCCGGGACCCCGTTACGGTGGCGGAGCATTGTCGGTCTACCTGCACGGCCGTCGTGTCGTCGACGTGTGGACCGGCTGGGCCGACCGGCACGGCACACGGCTCTGGACCGCCGATACGGGCGCCTTGGCGTTCTCGTCGACGAAGGGGTTGACCTCGGCCGTCATTCACCGGCTCGTAGATCGAGGACTGCTGTCCTACGACGTACCGGTCACCCAGTTCTGGCCAGAGTTCGGCGCCAACGGCAAGGCCAAGCTCACCGTGCGTGACATCATGGCGCATCGCGCGGGCTTGTCGCGCCTGACGGGCGTCACCACGACGGAACTGCTTGACACGCATCGCATGGAAGAGCGCCTTGCCGCCGCCCCAGCGGACGGCCTCGTCGGAAGATCGGCCCATCACGCCCTGACCTACGGATGGCTGTTGTCCGGTTTGGCCCGGTCGGTCACCGGTAAGGGAATGCGCGAACTATTCCGTACCGAACTCGCCGAGCCGCTCGACACCGACGGCTTACATCTGGGCCGCCCCGCACTGAGAGCTCCGACCACGGCGGCGCAAACGCTGTTGCCTCAAAGCGCCACGGTCAGTGCGGCATTCGACGTCCTCGCACCAAGGCTGTCCGCCCTTCCCCTGTCGGGCATGTTGGGCGCCCTGCACGCGCCCGGCGTGCTCGGGCTGCTGCAGGGGGACATGGGCTTCCTCGATGCCGAAATACCCTCAGCCAACGCCGTGGTGACCGCACGGGCCCTGGCGAAGACCTACGGTGCAATTGCAACGGTGGTCTGGGGCCGCAGCACCCACGCCCCAACCAGCCCTCCTGATACGTGCCGCCATCGGCCTACCGCTGCCTTAGGCCGTGCACGCGTGCCCTCTGCGCATGGACCCCCATCGGTTCACGTCACGCCGATCGCGGCCCCAACTCATCGACACGTAGGCCGTCCTAACTCAACCCTTCCGCCGAACATCACACCTCTTGCACTTAGGTCTCGGAATAGCAACATTTCGTCAGGACGATTTAAGATGGGCGGTATGGATGCTAAAGGCGCGGGGCCTGCGTGCCCCCGTTGCGGCCTGCCGATTGACGCGCCCCTTCCCGGCGACGAACCGCGCCGAGGTCGGCGCAGGATCTGGTGCTCGACTGCCTGCCGGCGGGCGGCGCACGCCGAGCGGGCAGCCGCCGAACGCGCCGGCACCGCGGTTCGCGTCATCGAGGTTCCGCGGTACTCCCCCGCGGTTGTTCGGCCGGTGATTGTCCCCCGCCCTCCGACGATTGAAGACCTCGAAATACACGTACTCAACGACCCCGACCACTGCGCCTGGGTCCTTGCTCAGATCACTGCCCGAGCCCGCAGAAAAGAGCTCGACAAACGAGTGTTACGAGCGGCCAGGGAGCTTGCACACGCACTACTTCCGAACGCCGCGAGGTACTAAAACCCATGTCGGGCCGAACACCTCAGGGACGGATTCGGGAGGATCTGCGTGAAAGTTGCGGCACCGCTAACGAGTGGCTTGCTCGAGCGTGTTGCGGTCGGCGATCCGCAACATGCTCGATGCCGCGGCGTGATCTCTCGACACTGTAAAGCCCGCCATGTCGGCGGGAAGAAAAGCACATCCGCGGGCAGCAGCGCCGATTGGCCGCATACGGCGCAGACCTCGAGCCAACGCCGGGCCGAATTACCCGAACGCCAGGGCTACCGCACCGCGAACGAGTGCTTCCACGCACGGGATGACCGACTCAAGAAATCAGCCCTTGGCGCCACCAGTAGTCAGCCCAAACGACGAGCCACGCTTCGCGGAGCGCGCCGTCGCAGTGATGCTCAGCATCCACTAATACGGCTCCAACACAGCCGATGTCGCAACGCAGAACAGATGGCCATCCGCCCACTCATCCGCTTTGGAAGAACGCACCGATGCGACACTCCCGAGCAGGTTCAAGTCCTTCCAATTTGGAATTGAACGCTTGTCGTTTCCGTCGTGGCTGGCCTGGCTAAGTGGCCATGATGGCCGCTGAAGCAGGCCTCTGGAACATCCTGTGCGCAGGATTGCTGAGCTTTCGGTCGTGTCTGTCGAGATCAGACTTCAGGGAATCTGCGCTTCTCCGATTCATTGAGCCGACGAAGGTTGACCCACCGCGCATGAGCATCGTCAGCATCGATACCGAATTGCTGTTTGACGTTATCAAGCGAGAGATAGATATCGTCCACATCGGCAGCCCGCTCAGCGTTTTCATGACGACGTTCGAAGTCTGCCAACGCCGCAAGCGCGATTCGGTACCTGGCGAGGTGAGACACTACGTCGGTGAGGAGCACGGCCCGCTTGCGCGCAGTTTCGACGACGTTCGGCATAGCTGAAACTGGGTACGGCCGCCGGCGCGGATCCAGAGCTTCTGCTTCCCTCACCACCATCGGACTGTAACGACTCTGGCCGCGGTCCTGCCACGGTCAAGGCTTAGCGTTTTGAGACGCAATCGGGCCTCGCGTGGCGGATTTCTCACGAGGTACCGCCAGACCGGGAAACAGCGGGAAATACTGGTGTGCAGCGATTTAAAGTCCGTGCTGCGCGCCGCGATACGCACGCGAAAAACTTTCCTCTGACCGTCGCCTTAGCTCTTCAGCCTTCGTACAGTGAGTCAATGAGCACCTCCATTAGTCGGCATGACCCAGTCGACCCGGTCACCCCGGCCGCCCGCGCACAACTGCTGACTGTCAAGGACGTCATCAACGCACTACGCATTAGCCGATCGTCGGTGTACCGGCTCTTCGACAGCGGCGAACTACCGTGGATCCAGATCGGGAGTAGCCGCAGGGTTAGGCCCTCGCGCGCAGCGCGGCCACAACCAGTCTTGCACACACTTGTGCCAATGTGCCACATGAGCAACGGGCGCTTCGTAGATGACACTTGTTGTATAGCAAGGCATTTGGGAAGGGTTGGGAACTGATGAAACGGGTTGAGAGAGAGCGAGGAAGCGTTGGGAAGGCGTGAGGAGAGTGGACTGTTGGGGGGTGAGCGGTGCGGTGCGTCCGGCGGCCAAACCATCGCCATCTGGTGGTGGGCACTCACCACGAGCTGTGAAAACTTTTGCACAAGGTGGTATCCGGCGGGGCTTACGCTGATGTCATTCCGCATTGATGGCAGGCGGGAAGGACGCAACGACATGGACAACAATGCCGACGAAAGGTGGCTCAGCCGCCAGGAACTCGCTGACCGCTACGGACTACCCGTCAAGACCCCCGCGCAATGGGCCTCGAAAGGAACCGGACCGCGCTACGCCAGGATCGGCCGGCACGTCCGGTACCGACTGAGCGATGTAACCGCCTGGGAAGCAGAGCGATTCGAAAGCCACGCACCTCGTGCGGCTCGACCCGGCGTATCCACCAAGCCGAACTCCGAAGCCGATGCGGGCACCACCGCCCAACAAGCCGAAGGTGGCGCCGCCAGGTGGCCACAATGATTCCCACCATTTACGACCTCGCAGACGCAGCGCGCATCCTGGGACTCTCCGAGTCCTACCTCCGATCAAAACTTCGTGACCGGACGTTCGCCGGCATGAAGCGTGCCGGACGATGGGCGATGACCGAGGCCCAGATCGAAGAAGCAATCGAGTCGATGTGCATTCAGGCACGGCCGGCCGACCCGCCCTCGCCGTCCGGGCTGTCAAGGCAGAGTCGCTATGGCCGACGACTCCATCAGCAGCACGGCGCTTGAATAACTCCTCGCGCAATGGATTGTCGAAGCGCCAGAGCACGAGGACTAACTGGCTGGTGACGTTGTCGATCGTTTTATCCGACATCAAGACATGCACCGACCGCACCACGTCCTGTGGCCATCAACCGTGAGGAGGTCAGCTCAGCACCGAGCCGATCGCGTCGGCAGCCACCTGCGCACTGCGGCGATCCAGGTGACCGTAGACGCCGATGGTCGTCTGGATGGACTCGTGTCCCAGATGCTGCTGGATGATCGGCAACGGGACGCCGGCGGCGATCATCCACGACGCACACGTATGGCGCAGGTCGTGCACCCGCGGAGACTTCGTCAGCCCAGCTGCCAGGGCGCGCTCGCGGCCCGGCTTCCAGCCGCCGTTAAAGAACTCCTGGGAGCGAACAGGATTGCCCGCGCCGTTGGTGAACAGGAATCCGGGCGCGGTGAGGTCAACGACCTCCAGCGCCGCGGACGGCAAGCTGATGGTCCGGACCGACTTCTTCGTCTTCGGCGGACCGATCTCCGGTCGGTAGTCACCGGAGTACTTCCAGGCCTTGGTGATTCGGCAGGTTTTGGCGTTGGCATCGATGTCGG
>NZ_JBKQOI010000073.1:0-6863 GCF_052145595.1 Mycobacterium sp.
ACGAAACGCCGGCGATCCAGCAGGCGCGCGCCTCTGGACTGATCGACTGCGCCCAATCGAGCGCGGAGGCCGCGTCCGAAAGCTCGCCCTGGCCGTGGTCGAAAGCGCCCTGCGAGCGTCCGACGCCGCGGAAGTTGAACCGCAGCACCGAGAACCCGCGCTCGGCGAAGTTGTAATAAGTGTTGTAGACGATCTGGTTATTCATCGTGCCGCCGAACTGGGGGTGCGGATGCAGCACTACGGCGATCGGGGCGCCCCTCTGCTTGGCGGGATGAAAGCGGCCTTCCAGCCGCCCGGCGGGACCGTTGAAAAAGACCTCGGGCATGCAAACTCCAAAAGAACCCGTCGGCACGCTCCAGCGCCCCTCGATGCTTAGCGCGTGAGCGGGGGCGACGCCTTGCAGCGCGGGATCGGGGCGCGTATGTCTCTGTCGAGTCGACGGGGCTCGCCTCGGAGGCTGCCTCATAGCACGCAAGGCACCCGAGATTGCAAGGAAAAACCGTTGCGCGGGCGCAACGATGCGCGCGCCCGTACGACCGTTCCCGCCGGAGCCGCTATGGCCGCCGCCAGACCGACGACAAGGACCTATCTCGACCATAACGCGACGGCCCCCCTGCGGCCGGAGGCGCGCGAGGCGGCGCTCGCCGCGATGGCCGCGACCGGCAACCCCTCCTCGGTCCACGCGGAGGGCCGGGCGGTGCGGCGGTTCGTCGAGGACGCGCGAGCCGACGTCGCGCGCCTCGCCGGCGTCGCGCCGCGGTCGGTGACTTTCGTCTCCGGCGGGACCGAAGCCGCGAACATGGCGCTCAACCCGCACTTCGGCGTCGGACAAAAGGAGTCGCCGCTCGAACGATTGATCGTCAGCGCGGGGGAGCACCCTTGCGTTCTCGTCGGCCATCGATTCCCCCCTTCTGCGGTCGAAGTCGCGCCGCTGGGCGCCGACGGGCGGATCGACCTCGACTGGCTCGAGGCGGCCTGCCGGAGGCCTCGGCGGGCGCTGCTCGCGCTGCAGGGCGCCAATAACGAGACCGGCGTCGTCCAGCCGGTCGCCGAGGCCGCCGCGCTCGTCCATGCGGCGGGCGGTTTCGTCTTTTGCGACGCCGTTCAGCTCGCAGGGCGAATGAGCTGCGCCATCGGCGCGCTCGGCGCGGATGCGTTGGCGCTCTCCGCCCACAAGATGGGAGGGCCGAAAGGCGCGGGGGCGCTATTGGCGGCAAGCGCAGGATTCAGCTCGGGCGAGCCGCTAATCCGCGGCGGCGGGCAGGAGCGCGGCGCCCGCGCGGGCACCGAGGACGTCGCAGCGAACGCCGGCTTCGGCGCCGCGGCCCGCGCTTGCCTCGACGAGACGGCGGAGGCCGCGCGCCTTCTCGCCCTTCGCGACCGTCTCGAAGACGCCGTTCGCGAGGCCGCGCCTGACGTTGTCGTTTTCGGCGAGGCGGCGCCTCGACTCCCCAACACACTGTGCTTCGCCGCTCCCGGCGTCGAGGCGGCGACGCTGATGATCGCTCTCGATCTCGCGGGCGTCGCGGTCAGTTCCGGCTCGGCCTGCTCCTCGGGCAAAGTGACGTCGTCACATGTGCTGGCCGCCATGGGCGTTGCGCCGGACCTGGCGCGCGGAGCGATCCGATTGAGCCTCGGATGGTCGTCAGCGGAGCCGGATGTCGAGCGCTTCGCTGAGGCCTTTCGCGGCGCGATCGAGCGGATGCGGACGGGCCGAGCAAGGGTCGCGCTCTGATCGACAACAGCGGAAAACTTGCATCTCGCGCGCTCGAGGTGTAGAGGGCGCGTTCGCTTTCCCCTTTTTCTCGCCCTTTCATCAGGAGTCTCCATGGCTCGCGTTACCGTTGAGGATTGCATCGACAAGGTCGACAACCGCTTCGATCTCGTCCTGATGGCCAGCCATCGCGCCCGCGCCATTTCCTCCGGCTCGCCGATCAGCGTGCCGCGCGACAACGACAAGAACCCGGTCGTCGCTTTGCGCGAGATCGGCGACGGCAAGCTGTCGCCCGGGGATCTGCGCGAGGATCTCATTCACGCCCTGCAGAAGCACGTCGAGGTCGACGAGCCCGAGGCGGAGGCCGCGCCGCTGATGGTCAACCCGAATGCGCAGGCGCAGATCGAACTCGGCGCGGACGCTCAGTTCGACCGCATGACCGAAGAGGATTTGCTGCGCGGACTCGAAGGTTTGGCGCCTCCGCCGGAGCCGGAAGAAGAGACCGACTAAGTCGGGCGCCGCGGCGCGCCGCCGCGCCAGCGCATCGGCTCCCGCCGCGTCATTCCCGTCGGTCCTTGTGGGCGCGGCGGGATTTTTTTTGCAGCGTATCCACAGCTACGCTCAAGTTTCGCGTGGCGTCTGTGTTCAGCGCGTGACGATTTGCTATCTTCGAGGAAGAGAATCACTTGCGTTGCGGATCTACGCGGTCTCGCCGGGACGTCTTCGAGTGGTCCCGACCGCAAAGCGCAAGTCGTTCGATGGCGGCGAAGTCGGGCCGCCGACGCGTTGAGTAGGGGGCAGCGGCGCGAACAACTGATGCGGTTCTGAGACCGAAATCACAACTGCGCACACAGAATTGGGTTCGCCAGTCACCGTCCGGTCACGTTACGACAAAGAATCCCTCGTGGGCCTCACCAGCTATTTTCTGCAAGCAACTTCTGTTGTAAAAGTGTCTGTAGTGACTGGTGTGAATTCAGCCGACAAGCCGACCGGGTTCACCATCCAACAGTCATGCAGCGGCGTTGGACCCGACGAGGAGGCCTTCGCCCTGCGATAGCGGCCGATGCGCGAAGTCACCAAGGCTGAGGCCCGAACAGAAGAAGGTGGAATCCCGATGAAACGCTTCTACGCAGTCGCGATCGGTCTCGCGATGCTGGTGGCGCCGCTGGTCGCCCTCGGCTTCGCGACCGCTGACCCCGGCACCAGGCCGATGGACTACCAGCAGGCCACCGACGTCGTCGTTATGCGCGGTCTTTCGCAGCGCGGCGTTCCGTTTTCATGGGCCGGCGGCGGTGTCACTGGCCCCACTCGCGGCAAGGGTACGGGCATCGGCACCGTCGGATTCGACGCCTCCGGCCTGATGCAATACGCCTACGCCGGCGCCGGAATCAAGCTGCCGCGTTCCTCCGGCGAGATGTACCGAGTCGGCCAGAAGATCCTGCCGCAGCAAGCACAACGCGGCGACCTGATCTTCTATGGTCCTGGGGGCACGGAAAGCGTCGCTATGTACCTCGGAAACAACCAGATGCTGGAGGTAGGCGACGTCGTCCAGGTTTCGCCTGTTCGTGCCAACGGTATGACGCCCTACCTGGTTCGGGTTCTCGGGACGCAGACGGCGCCGGTGCAGCAGGCACCCCAGCAGCAAGCACCGGCGCAGCAGGCTCCTCTGCAGCAAGCGCCAGCGCAGCAGGCACCCCTGCAGCAGGCGCCGGTGCAGCAGCTGCCGGCACAGCAGGCGCCAACGCAGCAGGCACCTCTTCAGCAGGTACCAGTGCAGCAGGCGCCGTTGCAGCAAGCGCCGTTGCAGCAAGCGCCGTTGCAGCAGGCTCCCGTGCTGCAGGCTCCGATAAATACCGCGCGATAACCCGTTCCCCTAACAGCCGCCACTTGCTCCGTCAGGAGCAGGTGGCGGTTTTCGGTAAATTGGCGGTCGATCATGCTGCAGACACTGTCACCGCCTCAATCGCCGGTCGCCGCTGCGAAACCGGTCACTGTTGGTGCGCGTGCAGGGGGGGCCGCGGGGTTCTACCGTTACGACCTCGACGGCTTGCGTGGCATCGCGATCGCCCTGGTCGCCGTGTTTCACATCTGGTTCGGCCGGGTGTCCGGCGGCGTGGACGTGTTTCTTGCGCTGTCCGGGTTCTTCTTCGGCGGAAAAATCCTTCGCGCCGCGCTCAACCCGGGTGTTTCGCTGTCGCCGGTAGCCGAGGTGATCCGGCTGGTGCGTCGCCTGCTTCCCGCTCTGGTGGTAGTTCTGGCCGCCTGCGCAGTGCTCACCATCCTGGTCCAACCGGAAACCCGCTGGGAGACGTTCGCCGACCAGAGCCTGGCCAGCCTGGGTTATTACCAGAACTGGGAGCTGGCCAACACCGCGTCCGACTATCTACGTGCGGGCGAAGCCGTCAGCCCGTTGCAGCACATCTGGTCCATGTCGGTGCAGGGTCAGTTCTACATCGGCTTCCTGCTGCTGGTGGCCGGGTGCGCCTACTCGTTACAGGGCCTGTTTCGGGGCCCGCGGGCCCCATACCTACGGACCATGTTCGTGGTGCTGCTGAGCGCGCTGACGGTGGCGTCGTTCGTCTACGCGATCTTCGCCCACCAGGACGATCAGGCGACCGCGTACTACGACAGTTTCGCGCGGGCATGGGAGCTGCTGCTGGGCGCGCTCGCCGGCGCACTAGTCCCCTACATCCGTTGGCCCATGTGGTTGCGCACCGCAGTCGCCACCGTCGCGGTGGCCGCAATCGTGTCGTGTGGGGCCCTGATCGACGGTGTCAAGGAGTTCCCCGGTCCGTGGGCACTGGTACCCGTCGGGGCCACCATGCTGATGATCCTTGCCGGGGCCAACGTGCATCCCGGCACCACGGACCGGATGCCGCTGCCGAATCGACTGCTGGCGGCCCGGCCGCTGGTGGCACTCGGTGCGATGGCGTACTCGCTGTACCTGTGGCATTGGCCGCTGCTGATCTTCTGGCTGTCCTATAGCGGCCACCGGCACGCCAACTTCTTCGAGGGCGCAGGCGTGCTGCTGGTATCCGGATTGCTGGCGTACCTGACCACCCGGCTCGTCGAGGACCCGCTGCGCTACCAGGCACCCGCGGACGCCGCTTCCCCGGCGCCGGTCTCCTGGTGGCTGCGTCTGCGCAGGCCGACGATGGCGCTGGGGTCGATGGTGGTGCTGCTGGGTGTCACGCTGACCGTAACCTCGTTCACCTGGCGTCAGCACGTCACGGTGTTGCGCGCCGCGGGCAAGGAGCTCAGCGTGCTCAACCCGCAGGACTACCCCGGCGCGCGTGCCCTGACCGACCACGTGCGGGTGCCCACGCTGCCGGTGCGGCCCACCGTCCTCGAGGTCAAGGAGGACCTCCCGTCCTCGACCAGGGACGGTTGCATCAGCGACTTCGTCAACCCGGCGGTGGTCAACTGCACCTACGGCGACGTCGCCGCCACCCGGACCATCGCGCTGGCCGGTGGTTCACACGCGGAGCACTGGCTGCCCGCGCTGGACGTGCTGGGTCATCTGCACCACTTCAAGGTGGTGACGTATCTCAAGATGGGCTGCCCGTTGTCCACCGAGCAAGTCCCGCTGATCATGGGCAACAACGCTCCGTATCCGCAGTGCCGCGAATGGGTGCAACGGACGATGGCCAAGCTGGTCGTCGACCGTCCCGACTACGTGTTCACCACATCGACTCGACCGTGGAACATCAGAAGCGGCGACGTGATGCCGGCGACGTACATCGGAATCTGGCAAACGTTGTCCGACAACAACATTCCCATCCTCGCCATGCGGGACACCCCGTGGCTGGTCAAGGATGGCAAGCCTTTCGACCCCGCGGACTGTCTCGCCAAAGGCGGGAGTGCCCAGTCGTGCGCGGTCAAGCGTTCCGACGTGCTGGCCGACCACAATCAAACCCTCGATTTCGTCGCGCAGTTCCCACTGCTCAAGCCGCTTGACATGTCCGACGCGATCTGCCGCCAAGACATCTGCCGTGCGGCTGAGGGAAACGTGCTGATCTACCACGGCGCTCATCACCTGACCCCCACCTACATGCGGACCATGGCCAATGAGCTCGGCCGCCAAATCGCGGCCAACACTGGGTGGTGGTAGCGGGCGCACGCACCCCGGGCCGCGGATAAGGTCGAGTGATGCCGACCAACCGTCCAGCCTCGGAGACAGGCTCCAAAAAAGGTACTGTCACTCCCGATGCCGGCAGGCCCCAGCCCAGGCTGGCCACCGTTTGGCCTGGGACCCCGTATCCGCTCGGAGCCGCCTATGACGGCGCAGGCACCAACTTTTCGTTGTTCTCCGAGATCGCCGAAAAGGTCGAGTTGTGTCTGATCGACGACAACGGCAACGAGTCGCGGATCCCCCTCGACGAGGTTGACGGATTTGTCTGGCATGCCTATCTGCCGAACATCACCCCGGGTCAGCGCTACGGATTTCGTGTGTACGGGCCCTTCGATCCGGCGGCGGGCCTGCGCTGCGACCCCAGCAAGCTACTGCTTGACCCGTACGGGAAGGCTTTCCACGGCGATTTCGAGTTCACCCAGGCCCTGTACTCCTACGACCTGAAAGCCGTCAACCCCGACGACCCCAACGCCAATGGGGCCGACATCGGAACTCCCCCGATGGTCAACTCCCTGGGCCACACCATGACCAGCGTGGTGATCAACCCATTTTTCGACTGGGCGTTCGACCGCGCGCCGCTTACCCCGTACCACGAGACGGTCATCTACGAGGCCCACGTCAAGGGCATGACGCAGAACCATCCCGGGATCCCCGAGGAACTGCGCGGCACCTACGCCGGGCTGGCCCACCCAGTGATCATCGACCACCTCCGGTCGCTCAATGTCACCGCCCTCGAACTGATGCCGGTTCATCAGTTCATGCACGACGCGCGGCTGCTCGACCTGGGCTTGCGAAACTACTGGGGCTACAACACCTTTGGGTTCTTCGCCCCGCACAACCAGTACGCGGCCAACCGCAAGGCCAGCGTCGCCGAGTTCAAATCCATGGTGCGCAGCCTGCACGAAGCCGGCATCGAGGTCATCCTCGACGTGGTGTACAACCACACCGCCGAAGGCAACCACCTCGGTCCGACGATCAACTTCCGCGGCATCGACAACGCCGCCTACTACCGGCTCG
>NZ_JBKQOI010000074.1:0-8250 GCF_052145595.1 Mycobacterium sp.
CGTCGGTCCAGATACCGGACGGCCAGCCGGTGCAGGACCGCATCAGCGCGGTGTGCAGCGTGCCCTCGGGGTCGACGGCGAAGCTTGGCACCCCGCGGTTGAGCAGCGCGACTGTGCGGGCCTCGAAATGGTCGATACCCGAAGGTGCCCGCCGGGTGTCCTGGGTGACCGGGATCTCGGCGTCCCCGAGATCGTCGACCGCCGAGGCGATCGCGGCGCGCAGGCTTTTCTTGTCCCGACCGTCGATCACCAGCACCGGCAGCGCCCGCACCGCGCGCAGGTCGGCGTCGGGCACCCAGGCCGCCGCCAACGGCCTGAATTCTTCTGCCGCAGGCACCCACACCCTGGCCTGTCCCGTCGCGGCCAGCTGGCCATCGAGTTCCGCGGTGTACGCCGGATCCGCCTCGGCCAGAACGGCTTTGGCGAACGCATTGCGGTCCGGCCCACCCAACGCGATCCGCGTGTCGGGCAAATTGGAGTCGACGTCGAGATGGCCGTAGCGCGGCTTGTCGGCGCCGCTGCAGGTGGCCGTCACACCGGCGCGGACCAGCGCGACCATCAGCTCGCGCGCCAGCGGTCCCGACATCGTCTCGGACGGAGACACCACCTCGGCCACCGACACCGCCCGCACTGTGTTGCCCAGGTTGTCGCTGACGCGGATCCGTGCCGCCGAGGACAGGCCGAACCAGCTGTAGGCCGGGCTGTCCAGCGTCCACAGGTGCTGCGCGGTGTCCACCGATTCGGGCCCCGCATGCAGCAACGCGAAACCGCGCCCGACGACGGCGTCGCCCACCTCGCTGACCGGCATGGCGCCCGGCACCGGACACGGCCAGCGCAGCCGCAATAGGCGGTCGGCGCCGGTGAAGTCGTCGATGGTGGTGCGGCAATCCACCCGCGCCACGCCGCGCCAGAGGGTCAACGTTTGGGTGTAGCGCAGCAGGTCGCCGATCCGGCCCCGCACCACCAGCCGCTCACCGAGCGGGCCGCGGTAGGCCTGCACCCGCGCGGACGATTCGGACGAGCACACCACCGGCCCCTTGGGCAGCAGGTGCCACGGGCCCTCACCCTGCGTGGGGTGGGCCGGGTATTCCTCGTAGACGGCAAGCTCGTTGCCCACCCCGCCGTCGGCGATCAGCTCGCGGCCGTCATGACCCGGCTCAACAAGGGTAGAGACCGCCCCGCCGCGCGCCGGGTCGACCGCCAACCGGTAGTGCTCGTTGGCAATCTCTGACCCGGGCACCGGTTCCCAGCCGGTCGCTCGCTCAGCGGGGGCCAGCCGGTAGGCCCGCCAGCCCAGCGACGGCACGTCCCGCGCCAGCCAGGTGACCGACCGCCCGTCGTGCTCGACATGCGCGGGCAGCTCGGTGCCGTCGGCGTCAAGGACTCGCACCGCCGTGCCGAGCGGCGGGTCGAGCCGGGCGGTGACGATGTCGGTACGCCGGTGCGTCAGCGGGTTCCACACGATCACGTCACCGGCCTGAGTATCCAAGGCACCGGACAGCAATTCCAGGGAGTTGTCGCGGGCCGCGCGGCCCAGCTCCCACGCGTCACGCCAGCCGGTCAGCAGGTCGAGGTAGACCTGGTCGGACTCCGAGCCGGTGATGGCGTCGTGGTGTGCACCGTAGGCCAGCTGCACCCACGCCTTGGCCAGGGCGGCCTGGGGGTAATCCGCGCCGGCCATCGCCCCGGCGAACACGGCGAAGCGCTCGGCCTCCAGCACGGCGTTCTCGGCGGCCCGGTTGGCCTGCTTGGTGTCGATGAAGGACACGTCTTTGCCGGTGTAGATCGGGTTCATGTCACGGGTCTGCGGTGACGGCACACATCCGCGCTGCGCGAGTTCGGCGCGCACCGCCGCGAAGAACTCCCGCGGTATCGCGCACACGAATCGCGGCCATGTGTAGCGCGAGGCCCAGTCGCGATGGATCGCGGTGACCCACTTGTTCGGCGGGGTGTAGTCGGTGCCGACGGGCAACAACACATTGCGCGTCAAAGCGACCTTCTTGAGCTGATCGAACAGCTCGTAGGTGGCGTCCTCGGCCTCCCGGAGCGAGGTCGACGAGTCCATCCACCAGCCCGCCGAATAGTGCGCCGGCATGTAGTGGGTCAGCAGGCCGCGGCCCGACGGCGCGATCCACTCGAACTCGCTGCAGAACTGCATCCGCTCGACGTCACCACCTTGCGCGGGACCCCACTGGTGATGCGGACCCCGGGCCCACGAACTCGACGTCAGGCCGGCATCGGCCGCAAATCCGGGGAATTGCGGGTCGTGCCCGAACACGTCGAGCTGCCACGCGGTGGCCGGGTCAGCACCCAGCACATCACGCTGAAACCCCGTGCCGTGCACCAGGTTTCGGATGGTCGTTTCCGGGCTGGTGAGGTTGGTGTTGGGTTCGTTGTAGGTGCCGCCCATCACCTCGACGCGGCCCTGCGTGATCAACCGGCGCAGGTCGGCGCGGTCCTCCGGGCGGGTGTCCCAGTACGGCTTGAGGTAATCCACTTCGGCCAGAACGAACTTGTACTCGGGCTCGCGGCGCGCCATCTCCAGATGCGCGTGGACCAGTTCGAAACCGTTGGTCTGCCGGGCCTGTCCTGGCGGGTCCTCCCGCCACTGGCTGGTGTAGGCGCCCTGGGTGTTCCACCAAACCGGGTCGTAGTGGAAGTGGCTGACCATGAACATCGTCCAACCCGGCTCGGCGATCGTGAACTCGAAGGCGAGCTCGAACGACGCGCGGGCGCGACCGGCGCGCACCCGCGCGGCCCGCCGCTGACCGGCGACGGGATGCTCGACGGTGACCGGGACCTCGATGACCTGGTCGCCGCCCTCGCCTCCGGAGGCGACGGCCTCCCCGCTCAGACCGTCGCCGTCGATGCGGATCGGCGTCGGCTCGGCGCACCCGGAAACGGTGACACGCGCCAGCTGCACCGGCGCCTGGGACGGCCCGACGAAAAGCTCGGTCGACTCCGCCGAAACCAGCTGCATCCCTGCACCTTACGGCGGCCCGACGGCCCGACGAAGCCGATTGCCGACTACCCTCGCGGTCATGCCCGCCCTCGCCCGTCCGGTGGCCGACGAACGCAGCGCCCTGCGCGAATACCTGGCCTACCACCAGAGCGCGTATTTCGCCGTCTCCTACGGCCTCACCGATGAACAGGCCCGGTCAGCGCCCACGGTGAGCGCGCTGTCGATCGGCGGGCTCGTCAAGCACGCCACCGGGTTGCAACGCAGCTGGATGGCGCGCGTTGCCGCCGCCCCGGGCGCTCCCCCCAAGGACACCCGGCCGTTCGAAGAGGTCGCCAAGGAGTTCGGGGACCAGCACGTGATGCGGCCGGACGAGACGCTGGACGGGCTGCTGCGGGCCTTCGAAGCGCAGAACGCGAAATCGCTGCGGCTGGCCGAAACCGCCGACCTCGATGCGGCGGTGCCCGTCCCGCACGACATTCCCTGGTTCCCGAAGAACCTGGAGGCCTGGTCGGTGCGCTGGGTGATCCTGCACGTGATCAACGAGCTGGCCCGGCACGCCGGGCACGCCGACATCATCCGGGAAACCATCGACGGCGCCACCATGTACGAGTTGATCGCCGGGCTGGAGAACTGGGAACCACGGCCGTGGGCCAAGCCCTGGAGTCCCAGGTAGAACTGAGAGCGTGCGCACCAGCAGCGGAACCGCGCGCCGACGGACACCGGTGGGGCCGGATGGCCCCGACGTCCCCGTCGAGCTGTACTACGAGGATCTCGGCGACCCGGCGGCCCCGCCCGCGCTGCTCATCATGGGTCTGGGCGCCCAGCTGCCGATGTGGCCCGACGGCTTCTGCGCGCAGCTCGTCGGCGCCGGTTACCGCGTCATCCGTTTCGATCACCGCGATACCGGTCTGTCGGCCAAGATGCACGGGATGCGCGCCGAGGGCTCGGTCTACCGGCGGGCATTGCGCTACGTGCTGGGCAGGACCAGCGCGGTGCCCTACACACTGATCGACATGACTCAGGACGTGGTCGCGCTGCTCGATCATCTGGGCATCGCCCGGGCCCACGTCGTCGGCGCCTCGATGGGCGGCATGATCGCCCAGATCCTGGCCGCCACGCAGCCGGACCGGGTGGCGTCACTGGGCCTCATCATGTCCGCCACCGGCAAGCCGCTCTCCGCGCTGCCGGCCTGGCGGGTCATCAAGCTGGCGTTCGGCTCGCCCGGCAAGCACGCGTCGGCCGAGGAACGGCTCGCCTTCGAGGTGCGCAACGTCGCGGTAATCAACGGCCCGAACTTCCTGCCGTCCGACGCCGACCTGCGCAAGCGCGTCGAACAACTCGCGCAGCGCTGCACCTATCCGCCCGGGATGCTCCGCCAGGTCGACGCCCTGCTGGGCACCGGCAGCCTGCTGGCCTACAGCAAGGCGATCACCATGCCGACGGTGGTGATCCACGGTTCGCACGACCCGATGGTGCGGCCCCGCAACGGGCGCGCGCTCGCGGCGGCCATCCCCGGCGCGCGATACGTCGTGGTCGACGGGATGGGGCACGATCTTCCCGAACCGGTGTGGCGTCCGGTCATCGAGACCCTCACCGAGAACTTCGCCATGGCCGGCCCCTGAACATCCGCTCGTGAGCGGGCTCACAGCAATTGGGACTTGACTGGGCAGATTTGGCACACTGCTTCAATGAGCTCCACCAAACATCGCGAGGTGGCCAAGCTCGACCGGGTGCCGTTGCCGGTCGAAGCGGCCCGGGTAGCGGTTACCGGTTGGCAGGTCACCTGCACCGCCGCCCGCATCCTCACCAAGCTGCCGGGCAAGGGCCCGTGGCAGCAGAAGGTGATCAAGCAGCTCCCGCAGACCTTCGCCGACCTGGGCCCGACGTACGTGAAGTTCGGACAGATCATCGCGTCCAGCCCCGGCGCGTTCGGTGAGTCGCTGTCCTGCGAGTTCCGCGACCTGCTCGACCGGGTGCCGCCCGCCGACACCGACGAGGTGCACAAGCTGTTCGTCGAGGAGCTCGGCGGTGACCCGTCCGAGCTGTTCGCCAAGTGGGACGAACAGCCGTTCGCGTCGGCGTCCATCGCCCAGGTGCACTACGCGACCCTGCACAGCGGCGAGGAGGTCGTCGTCAAGATCCAGCGTCCCGGCATCCGTCGCCGGGTCGCCGCCGACCTGCAGATCCTGAAGCGTTTCGCGCAGGCCGTCGAAATGGCCAAGCTGGGCCGCCGGCTCTCGGCCCAGGATGTCGTCGCCGACTTCTCCGACAACCTCGCCGAGGAGCTGAACTTCCGCCTCGAGGCGCAGTCGATGGAGGCATGGGTCTCTCACCTGCACGCGTCACCGCTGGGCCGCAACATCCGGGTGCCGCAGGTGTACTGGGACTTCACCGCCGACCGGGTGCTGACGATGGAGCGGGTGCAAGGTATCCGCATCGATAACGTCGCCGCCATCCGCAAGGCCGGGTTCGACGGCGTCGAGTTGGTGAAGGCGCTGCTGTTCTCGCTCTTCGAGGGCGGTCTGCGGCACGGGCTGTTTCACGGCGACCTGCACGCCGGCAACCTGTACGTCGACGAGGCGGGCCGCATCGTGTTCTTCGACTTCGGGATCATGGGCCGCATCGACCCGCGCACCCGCTGGCTGCTGCGCGAGCTGGTGTACGCGCTGCTGGTCAAGAAGGACCATGCCGCGGCCGGCAAGATCGTCGTGCTGATGGGTGCCGTGGGCACCATGAAGCCAGAAGCCCAGGCCGCCAAGGACCTGGAGAAGTTCGCCACCCCATTGACGATGCAGACGCTCGGTGACATGTCCTATGCCGACATCGGGCGGCAGCTGTCGACACTGGCCGACGCCTACGACGTCAAGCTCCCCCGCGAGCTGGTGCTGATCGGCAAGCAGTTCTTATACGTCGAGCGGTATATGAAGTTGCTGGCACCGAAATGGCCAATGATGTCCGACCCGCAGCTGACGGGCTACTTCGCGAACTTCATGGTCGAGGTCAGCCGCGAGCATCAATCTGACATCGAGGTCTAGGGGCTCCTCTGATGGAAATCCGTCCCGGCTATGCCACTTCAGGGGCCAGATCGCGGGCCGCTCCGGGCGATTCCAAGGGCGACCTGAAGCTCTACTACGAGGACATGGGCGACGTCGACGACCCACCCGTGCTGCTGATCATGGGGCTGGGCGCGCAGCTGCTGTTGTGGCGGACGGCCTTCTGCGAGAAGCTCGTCGGCCGGGGTCTGCGAGTCATCCGATACGACAACCGCGACGTCGGCCTGTCCAGCAAGACCGACCCGCCCAACTCGAGCGGGCCGGTGGTCCCCCGGATGGTCCGCTTCTGGCTCGGGCGGCGCAGCGAGGCCCCTTACAAGCTGGAAGACATGGCCGACGACGCCGCCGCTCTGCTGGACCAACTGGGCATCGAGCGCGCCCACATAGTCGGGGCATCGATGGGAGGCATGATCGCCCAGGTCTTCGCGGCGCGATTTGCCGAGCGAACCAAGACGCTGGCGGTCATCTTTTCCAGCAACAACCGACCGTTCATGCCGCCGCCCGCCCCACGTGCATTGCTGGCGGTCGTCAAAGGCCCGCCGCCGGGCTCGCCCCGCGAGGTGATCGTCGACAACGTGGTGCGCGTCACCAAGATCACCGGCAGTCCGCGCTACCGCATGACCGAGGAGCAGGTCCGCGCTGACGCCGCCGAGAGCTATGACCGCAGCTACGACCCATCGGGTGTCGCCCGGCAGTTCAGCGCGGTCCTGGCCAGCGGCAGCTTGCTTGCCTACAACCGGCAAACCGTCGCACCGACCGTGGTCATCCACGGCAGAGCCGATAAGCTCGCCCGCCCCTTCGGCGGTCGCGCGGTCGCACGCGCCATCAACGGCGCTCGGTTAGTCTTATTCGACGGCATGGGCCACGACCTGCCTCAGCAACTCTGGGATCGGCTGATCAGCGTGCTGACCAGCAACTTCGCCGAGGCCAGCTGAGGGCACGGTCAGGCGGCCAATGACACTTCCCGTGAATTTCAGGGAAGGACTCATCGGGTTGTCCGTTTGGCGCTGGACGTGGTCTGAGAATGGCGGAACTGACGCCGTATTACGAAGATTCGCAAGCCGCTTACGACATTTCGTCCGACTTTTTCGGGCTCTTCCTCGACCCCACCTGGGTCTACACCTGCGCATACTTCGAGCGTGACGACATGACGCTGGAAGAGGCGCACCTGGCCAAGGTGGACCTGGCCCTGGACAAGCTGAACCTCGAGCCCGGGATCACGCTGCTCGACGTGGGTTGCGGTTGGGGCGGGGCGCTGGTCCGCGCCGTCGAGAAGTACGACGTCAACGTCATCGGACTTACCTTGTCCCGCAACCACTGTGAGCGCAGCCAAGCCAGGCTGGCCGCCATTCCGACGACGCGGCACGCCGAGGCGCGGCTGCAGGGCTGGGAAGAATTCGAAGAGAAGGTTGACCGGATCGTCTCCTTTGAGGCATTCGACGCCTTCCACAAGGAGCGGTATGGCGCGTTCTTCGAACGCTCGTACGACATCCTTCCCGACGACGGCCGGATGCTGCTGCACAGCCCGTTCTCTTATGACCGTCGGTGGTTGCACGAACAGGGCATTGCGCTGACGATGAGCGACATACGGTTGGCGGCCAAGTCCCATCCGAGCCCGACATCGTCGACAACGCGAAGGCCGCGGGGTTCTCCGTCGAGCAGATCCAACTGATGCGGCAACATTACGCACGGACCCTCGACACCTGGGTCGTCAACTTGGCGGCCAACCGCGATCGCGCCATCGCCATCCAGTCCGAAGAGGTCTACGACAACTTCATGCACTACCTGACCGGGTGTGCGGACCGCTTCCGCAGAGGGCTCGTCAACGTGGCGCAGTTCACCCTCGCGAAGTGACGTGACCGCCCACGTCTGACTGGGATAGCATGCCCCGAGCATGCAGGGGATTTCGGTGCGTTTCGCCTGGCACCGACGGGCCGGCAAGGCCCAGAAAGGCACATAACGTCATGGCCAAGGATCTGACACCGCACTTCGACGATGTGCAGGCGCACTACGACTTATCCGACGACTTCTTCCGCCTGTTCCTGGACCCCACCCAGACCTACAGTTCCGCCTACTTCGAACGCGACGACATGACGCTGGAAGAGGCGCAGATCGCCAAGATCGACCTGGCGCTGGGCAAGCTGGGCCTGCGGCCGGGCATGACGCTGCTCGACGTCGGCTGCGGCTGGGGCGCCACCATGCGCCGCGCCATCGACAAGTACGACGTGAACGTGG
>NZ_JBKQOI010000075.1:0-8945 GCF_052145595.1 Mycobacterium sp.
AGCACATGAGCCCGCCGCTGCCGATGATCGGCGCCGGTGAGTTGGTCAGCGCGGCCGGCAAGGCGTTGCGTGACTGGGATGCGTTGATGGTGGTGGAGGAAGGCAAACCGGTCGGGGTCATTACCCGGTACGACTTGTTGGGCTTCCTGTCCGAGGGGCCCCGGGGAGTGACAGGGCGACGTTAGCGGAGCGATCCGACCGCAAAGCAATTCGCCAGCGCGCGAAGCGCCGCATTCGGCGTCGCGCGACGTCGCTCGGCTGTGACGCAGGTCTCGCCCGACCGCTTTCGCGCGGCTGGCCCTCAGGTACTGTAATGCGGCCTAGTTCAGCGGATCCGCAGTGGAGGGGTTGCCCATGACCGATCAACCGTGGCCCGGCGAGTCTCACCTGCCACCCCCATCGCCTGCGTCCGCCGGTGGGCAGGAACCCCCGCCCGCTGCCGCTACACCCGGCGGTTCCTTCCCCCCGCCCGCTGCCTCGGCGCCCGCCGGCGGTTCCTACCCTCCGCCGCCTCCACCGCCCGGCGGTGGTTCCTACCCGCCGCCCCCTCCGCCTTCCGGTGGGTACGCGCCACCACCGCCCGGCCCGGCGATCCGTGCCCTGCCGACCGAGTCCTATGCGCCGTGGTTTACCAGGGTGCTGGCGTTCATCATCGACATCCTCCCGTATGCCGTCCTGCACGGGATCGGCACCGGGATCATGCTCGCCACCCAGCAGTCGTCGTGCATCACCGACGTCACGCAATACACCGTCAATCAGTACTGTGCTACCCAAAACTCGACCGCCGGCTGGCTCGCCCAGTCGCTGGCCTGGGCGGTGGGTTGGGCCTACTTGATCTGGAACTACGGCTACCGCCAGGGCACTACCGGGTCGAGCCTCGGCAAATCGGTGATGAAGGTCAAGGTGGTCAGCGAGGTCACCGGCCAACCCATCGGTTTCGGGATGTCCTTCGTGCGCCAGCTCGCGCACATCATCGACGCGATCATCTGCTTCATTGGCTTCCTGTTCCCGCTGTGGGACGCCAAGCGGCAGACCCTGGCCGACAAGATCATGACGACGGTCGTCCTGCCTATTCCGCAGGGCTGAACGTCGAGCACTCGGGACGCGTTACGGCGCGGGCCCGGCGCCGTCGTTAGGCTGATCTTCGATGAGCGAAGACCGCAAGGGGCGCCACGGGTCCACCGGACCGGCCACCAAAGCCATTCACGCCGGATACGTTCCGGATCCGGCCACCGGGGCGGTGAACGCCCCGATCTACGCCAGCAGCACCTTCGCCCAAGACGGCGTCGGGGGCCTGCGCGGCGGTTACGATTACGCACGCACCGGCAACCCGACCCGGGCCGCACTGGAGGCCTCTCTGGCGGCCGTCGAAGACGGCGCCTTCGGGCGGGCGTTCAGTTCGGGGATGGCAGCCACCGACTGCGCCCTGCGGGCAATGTTGCGGCCCGGCGACCATGTGGTCATCCCCAATGACGCCTACGGCGGCACATTCCGGCTGATCGACAAAGTGTTTACGCAGTGGAACGTCACCTACACGCCGGTGGCGCTGTCCGATCCGGACGCCGTTCGCGCCGCGATCACACCGCAGACCCGGCTGATTTGGGTGGAAACACCGACCAATCCGTTGCTGTTCATTGCCGACATCGCGGCCATTGCTGAACTCGGTAAACAAAACTCGGCAAAGGTGTTGGTGGACAACACCTTCGCGTCGCCCGCCCTGCAGCAGCCGCTGACGCTGGGCGCCGACGTCGTGCTGCACTCGACCACCAAATACATCGGTGGTCACTCCGATGTGGTGGGCGGCGCATTGGTCACCAACGACCAAGAGCTCGACGACGCCTTCGCTTTCCTGCAGAACGGGGCGGGCGGGGTGCCGGGGCCGTTCGACGCCTACCTGACGATGCGCGGCCTGAAGACCCTGGTGCTGCGGATGCAGCGGCACAGCGAAAACGCGTTGGCCGTAGCGGAATTCCTCGCCGGACACCCGTCGGTGAGCACGGTGCTGTACCCGGGTCTGCCCGGCCACCCCGGGTACGAGGTCGCCGCGCGGCAGATGAGCGCCTTCGGCGGGATGGTTTCGATCCGCATGCGAGACGGCCGGCGCGCCGCCGAGGATCTGTGTGCCCGCACCGAAGTGTTCATCCTCGCCGAATCGCTCGGAGGCGTTGAGTCGCTGATCGAGCAGCCCAGCGCCATGACGCATGCGTCGACGGCCGGTACACAACTGGAAGTGCCCGACGACCTGGTCCGGCTCTCGGTGGGCATCGAGGACGTCGCCGACCTGCTGGCCGACCTCGGCCAGGCGCTGGGTTAGGGCCTATTGCTCACTCCCGAGTGTGAATCTCACGACGTGACACGCCGGTCAGGCGTCGCTGGATTCACACTCGACGCGAATGGGAGCTAGGAGTGGTACGGCTCCGCGCTGATCAGGGTCACCTTGACGGTATTGCCGCTGGGCACGGTGTAGCTGCGGGTCTCACCCACCTTGGCGTCGATCAGGGCACCACCCAGCGGCGAGTTGGGCGAGTACACCTCGAGCTTGCCGTCGCTGACGCCTTCCTGGCGGGTGGCGATCAGGAACGTCTCGGTGTCGGACTTGTCGTCGTCGTAGTAGACCTTGACCACCGAGCCGGGCAGCGCGACGCCGGACTGCTCAGGCGCCTCGCCGACCTTGGCGTTGTTGAGCAGGTCCTGCAACTGGCGGATGCGGGCCTCTTGCTGGCCCTGCTCCTCGCGGGCGGCGTGGTAGCCGCCGTTCTCGCGGAGGTCGCCCTCCTCGCGGCGGTCGTTGATCTCGGCGGCGATGACCGGACGATTGGCGATCAGCTGGTCGAGCTCGGTCTTGAGTCGGTCATGTGACTCCTGGGTCAACCAGGTCACCTGAGTGTCCGTCATCTCGTCGCGCTCCTCAATTGTCGTTCCGCGTATCCGCGTAAGTTTTTAGACTCCGCTGTCGGGAGTATCCGGGTGCTACCCCGTGTACCGCGGCCCCGCTTCTGCTCACGGCCTTTAATGCAGCAATACACGGTCCCAGCAGGAACCGTGCATTTACCCATGTTACCACCGCGCAAACAGTTGATGACGCCATATTCGCAGTTCGGCCTTTGTCGTGCGGTCAGGCCGGGCGCAGGTAGGCGGGCACGTCTGTGCCGCAGCCGTAGATGTCAGCCATGACCGGCGGTCGGGAGGATTTCACCGTCGTCGTCACCTGGACCGTGGCCGCCTCCGACGGCGGGACGAGTACCTCTCGTCTGCCCGTTTCGCTGCCGTCCGTGGCCCGAACCCGCACGATGCAGTCCACTGGCCGCGACGGCTCGGATCGCGTCACGCTGATCGTTACCGACGCCGTCTCGTTGTCGACCACCCGGTACCCGGCCAGCGAGCCCGTGACGTCACTGGTGCCAAGCCGTTGGTAGCCGATGACGGCAACGGCGAGGCCGGCCGCAACGACCAGCACCGCGAGGCCGATCACCACGCGGCGCCGCGATACGCGCGACAGTCGCGAACGCCCGTACCGGGCCTCGGGACGCGCAATGGGAGCTTCGGTCATGCCTGGGTATGCCTGGATTGTCGGCTGCCGGACGCCGGCCGACAGGATGCAACGATCAGAATTGGAATTATATGGTGATTTCTAGGCTCTTGAGCGCGACCAGCACACCGACAAGGGGGCACGTGAGCGACCTGCGGTTGATGGCGGTCCACGCCCACCCGGACGACGAGTCCAGCAAGGGTGCGGCCACCCTCGCCCGCTACGCCGACGAGGGCCACCGGGTGCTGGTGGTGACGCTGACCGGGGGCGAGCGCGGCGAGATCCTCAACCCGGCGATGGACCTGCCCGATGTGCACGGACACATCGCCGAAATCCGTCGCGACGAGATGGCGAAGGCCGCCGAGATCCTCGGTGTGGAGCACACCTGGCTCGGCTTCGTCGACTCGGGCCTACCCAAGGGCGATCCGCCGCCGCCGCTGCCCGAGGACTGCTTCGCGCTGGTGCCGCTGGAGGTGTCCGTCGAGGCGCTGGTGCGCGTGGTCCGCGAGTTCCGGCCGCACGTGATGACCACCTACGACGAGAACGGCGGCTACCCCCATCCCGACCACATTCGCTGCCACCAGGTTTCGATCGGCGCCTTCGAGGCGGCCGGTGACTATGCCCGCTTCCCCGACGCCGGCGAGCCGTGGACGGTGTCCAAGCTCTACTACAACCACGGCTTCCTGCGGGCGCGGATGCAGTTACTGCACGACGAAGCCGTCAAACACGGTCAGGAAGCGCCGTTTAAGAATTGGCTGGAGCACTGGGACCCCAAGCACGACCCGTTCGCTTCCCGGGTGACGACACGCGTCGAGTGCTCGGCATACTTCGGCCAGCGCGACGATGCGCTGCGCGCGCACGCCACCCAGATCGACCCGAACCACGACTTCTTCGCCGCTCCCATTTCATGGCAGCAGCGGCTATGGCCGACGGAGGAATTCGAGTTGGCCCGCTCCCGGATCCCCGCGCGACTGCCCGAGGACGACCTTTTCACCGGAATCGGGAGCGACTGGTGAAGCACCTTCTTCTCGCGGTGAGCGCCACGGTGTGGGCTGATGGCGCTCCGCACAACAACGGGCCCGATTTCGGCAAGGCCAGCCCGGTGGGGCTGCTGATTATCGTTCTGCTGCTGATCGCCACGCTGTTGCTGCTGCGATCGATGAACCGGCAACTCAAGAAGGTGCCCGAGTCGTTCGACCCCAAGCACCCCGAGCCCGATCAGGCCGCCGACGAGGGCACCGACACGGTCGGCGAGACCCCCGAGCAAGCCCCGGGGCGCGCACCCGAACAGCCGAACGCGTCGGAGCGAGCACCGGGACCCGGCGATGAGCCCGGCTGAGCATTCCGAATCCTCCGGGGCGAACACGCTCGGGCTGGCTACTAGTCCGTACTTGCGTCAGCACGCCGACAACCCGGTGCATTGGCGGCAGTGGACGCCGCAGGCGCTGGCGGACGCCGCCGCGCGCGACGTGCCGATCCTGCTCTCCGTCGGTTACGCCGCCTGCCACTGGTGCCACGTCATGGCCCACGAATCGTTCGAAGACGACGAGGTGGCTGCCGTGCTGAACGCGGGATTCGTCTGCATCAAAGTCGACCGCGAGGAGCGGCCCGACATCGACGCGGTCTACATGAACGCCACCGTCGCGCTCACCGGACAGGGCGGTTGGCCGATGACGTGTTTCCTGACGCCGGACGGCCGCCCCTTCTTCTGCGGCACGTACTATCCGAAATCGGGTTTCCTGCAACTCCTTTCGGCTGTCTCCGCCACCTGGCGGGAGCGCCGCGGCGAGGTCGAGGAGGCGTCCGACCACATCGCCGGCGAGCTGCGCAAGATGGCTGGGGCACTCTGGGGATTGCCCGGGGGCGGACTCGATGTCGCGCCGGCGCTGTGTGACCACGCCGTCGCCACCGTGCTGGGCGACCAGGACACGGTGCACGGCGGCTTCGGCGGCGCGCCCAAATTCCCGCCGTCGGCGATCCTCGAGGCGCTGTTGCGCAGCTACGAGCGCACCGGGTCACCGGCGGCGCTGGAGGCGGTCTCGCGCACCGGCAACGCGATGGCCCGCGGCGGCATCTACGACCAACTCGCCGGCGGCTTCGCCCGGTACAGCGTCGACAACGCCTGGGTGGTACCGCATTTCGAGAAGATGTTGTACGACAACGCGCTGCTGCTGCGCGCATACGCGCACTGGGCGCGGCGCACCCGAGATCCATTGGCCCGACGGGTGGCCGCCCAGACCGCGGGCTTTTTGCTCGGCGAGCTGGCCGAGGCCGGCTTGTTCATATCGTCGCTGGACGCCGACGCCGATGGTCGTGAGGGCTTGACTTATGTCTGGACACCGGCGCAGCTGACCGAGGTGCTCAGCGCCGACGACGGTCGTTGGGCGGCAGGGGTTTTCGCGGTCACTCAGTCCGGCACGTTCGAGCACGGGAGCTCGGTGCTGCAGTTCCCCGCCGATCCGGACGATCCGCAACGACTGGAACGCGTCCGCACCGCGTTGCTGGCCGCTCGGCTCACCCGGCCCCAGCCCGGACGCGACGACAAGGTCGTCACGTCCTGGAACGGGCTGGCGATCACCGCGCTGGCCGAGGCCAGTGTGGCCCTGGGAGAACCCGAGCTGACCCACGCGGCGCGGCGCTGCGCCCGAGCGCTGCTGGACTTGCACGTCGTCGACGGCCGGCTGCGGCGCGCCAGCCTCGGCGGGGTGGTCGGCGACAGCGCCGCCATCCTGGAGGACCATGCGATGCTGGCCACCGGCCTGCTGGCGCTGTACCAGCTGACCGCCGACGAGGCCTGGCTGACGGCCGCAACCGAGCTGCTGGACACCGCGCTGGCGCGCTTCGCCGACCCGCAGCGGCCCGGCCGCTGGTTCGACACCGCCGACGATGCCGAGGAGCTGATGCTGCGCCCCGCCGACCCGCTGGACGGGGCGACGCCGTCGGGCGCGTCGTCGATCGCCGAGGCGCTGCTGACCGCGGCGCACCTGGTCGACGGTGACCGCGCGGAGCGGTATCTGCGGGCGGCGGCCGACGCGCTCGGCGCGCATTCCCTGCTGCTGGACCGGGTGCCGCGCTCGGCCGGACATTGGCTGGCCGTCGCCGAATCCGCGGTCCGCGGGCCGCTGCAAATCGCGGTCGCCTGTGACCCGTCCCGGTCGGCGCTGCTGGCCGACGCGCGTCGGCTGGCACCCGGCGGGGCGATCGTCGTGGGCGGCCGGATGGATTCGTCGGCGCTGCTGGCAGGGCGTGACCGCGTGGCCGGTGCCGATGCCGCCTACGTGTGCCGCGGACGGGTCTGCGACTTACCGGTAACCCGGGCAACGGAACTGGCGGCGGCGCTGGGTGTCTCCGGGCGGGAGCCCGCAGGCTAACCTGCGTTATATGCCGAACGCCGCCGACAAGACCCAAGCAATCACCGACACCGTCAACCGCTACATCGAACTGGTCGCCAAGGGCAGCGCCGACGACCTGGTCGAGTTGTACGCCGACGACGCCACCGTCGAGGACCCGGTCGGGGGCGAGGTGCACATCGGTCGGCAGGCGATTCACGGCTTCTACTCCGCGGTCAACGACGTACAGCGCGAGTGCGAGCTGGTGTCGCTTCGGGTGGCCGGCAGCGAGGCGGCTTTCCAGTTCCGGCTGACCGTGACCGCGGGCGAACACCGGATGGTGATCGAGCCGATCGACGTGATGGCCTTCGACGACCGCGGCAAGATCACCGCGATGAAGGCCTACTGGTCGGCCGCCGACGTCACCCAGCTTTAGCGGGCAATCGGGCGATCAGGCAATCAGGCTTTAGAAAACCACGAACCACATCGCGATGTAGTGGCAGATCGCCGCCACCGCGGTGCAGGCGTGGAAGAACTCGTGGTAGCCGAACGTCGCCGGCCACGGGTCGGGCCAGCGCAACGCGTACAGAATGCCGCCGATGCTGTACAGGGCGCCGCCGACGAACAACAGCACCATCGCGGCCACCCCCGCGTTGTGCAGGATCGTCCCCGTGTACCAGACCGCCACCCAGCCCAAAAGCAGATAGAGCGGCACACCCACCCAGCGCGGTGCTGACGGCCAGCACAACTTCAGCAGGATCCCGGCCAGCGCGCCGCCCCACACGATCGACAACACCATCCGCTCGGCGTCGGGCGGCATGGCCAGCAGTGCGAACGGTGTGTAGCTGCCGGCGATGAACACGAAGATCATCGAATGATCCAGCCGCTTCATCCATTTCCGGGCGTTCTCGGATTTCCAGTTGACCCGGTGGTAGGTGGCGCTGACGGTGAACATCACCACCGTGGCCGCGGTATAGGCGAGCGTCGCTAGGCCGGCACGGGTGGAGGAGACCGCCCACGACACCGCGATCAGGGACGCACCGGCGGCGACGGCGGCCCCGGCCGAATACACGTGGATCCAGCCGCGGAAACGCGGCTTGGTCAGTACCCGGGCGACGCCGTCGACCAAGTGCTGCGCGGTATTGGCGGCGAGCCCCTGCGATTCGGAGTCCGGGTCGGTAACCGCGCTGGTCTGGCTGCTCATGTCTGCTGTTGCCTCGCAGGTCGGGAAATGCCGGTGACTGTGAGTTCAAGAGTAGTCGGGAACGGTGGCGGCACGCCGTGGACGTGCGGTGAATTGCCGGAAATGCAGGCCGGAATTTGTTGCCCCTCACAGTAGGGTGGATCTTCGTGGAGATTATCCCGCCGCGGCTCAAGGAGCCGTTGTATCGCGTCTACGAGCTGCGGCTGAGGCAGGGTCTGGCCGCCTCGAAATCCGAACTTCCCCGTCACATCGCAGTCCTTTGCGACGGGAACCGGCGGTGGGCCCGCGACGCGGGATACGAGGACGTCAGCTACGGCTACCGGATGGGTGCCGCCAAGATCGCCGAGATGCTGCGGTGGTGCCAGGAAGCCGGCATCGAAATGACCACCGTCTACCTGCTGTCCACCGAAAACCTGCAACGCGATCCCGGCGAGCTGGCCGGCCTCATCGAAATCATCACCGATGTGGTTGAGGAGATCTGCGCGCCCGCCAATCACTGGAGCGTGCGTCCGGTCGGGGATCTGGAGCTGCTCGGCGAGGAGACGGCCCGCCGGCTGCGCGGCGCGGTGGAGTCCACGCCGGGCGTTGCCCCATTCCACGTCAACGTCGCGGTCGGTTACGGCGGCCGGCAGGAGATCGTCGGCGCGGTACGCGCACTGTTGAGCAAGCAAATCGCCAACGGTGCGACCGCCGAGGAGCTCATCGACGCGGTGACCGTCGACGCCATCTCCGAAAACCTTTACACCTCAGGGCAACCCGACCCAGACCTGGTGATCCGCACCTCGGGGGAGCAACGCCTGTCCGGGTTTTTGCTGTGGCAAAGCGCCTACTCGGAGATGTGGTTCACCGAGGCGCACTGGCCCGCATTTCGCCGGGTCGATTT
>NZ_JBKQOI010000076.1:0-19009 GCF_052145595.1 Mycobacterium sp.
CCCCCCCCCCCCCCCTCCGGGTTGTGTTGGGGGACAAGGTGTTAACCACAACGGTCGACGGCCTCTGGGTCCTGCAGGTGCTGACGGGCATCGAGGTTGTGGCCCCCGAGCTGGGGCTGCGGCCCCACCTACCCAGCGTCGAGCCCAAGCGGCTGGCGTTGGAACATCCGGTGACGGCCGAGTTGCGGGCAGTCGGTGTGGTCGACGAATCGGGTGATGTAGACACCACGGTGGTGGAGTGGCTGACGGTCCTTTCCCGCCGCGACGTTGGCCTGCTCATCCATTTCCGCACACCCGAAGAGGAGGAACCGCCGAAAGTGCTGCTGGCCCGGTTCGCGCAGTGGTGGGTAGCTCTGGAACGGTCCCAGGACCTCATCCGCATCAGCGGGGCCGGAATCGCCAGCACCGAAGGCGCGGCCGGCGCGGCGCTGGACGCGCAGATCGAGAGATTGTGCGGAAGCAATCCGCCCGCCCGACTACGGCCCGTCACGGTGGACGCGGATGCCCTGCACACCGCCGCGACCGGTTCGGAGGCACTTCGCGCATTCTTCGACACGCAACGACTGGAGCCCGATCAGGTGCACATGCTGGAACTGGCCGTAGACCCCGACCGGTCGGCCCAAGCCTCGATCGTCGCGATCCAGTCCGGAGTGGACAGCGGCCGGCCGACACGGACCTATATCGAACAAAGCGCGGTGGCTATTATTGATACGCCCGAAGGGCGATTGGTCGCCGAACAGGTCCTCTCCGCGGGCAAGAAGTGGATGATCGTCGCCCCAGGAACCAAGAGCAACATCGCTTCGGCGATCAATCATATGGTGCGGCGCCTACCCGCCGACCAAGAATGGTATTCCTACCGAAAAGTTGTGTAATCAAGGGAGATCGCTTAAATGATAGCATCGGCATCGTGACGAATCCCTGGACGGCCCCGTCGAATTCTCCAGAAGAGGGCGGACCGGCTCGGAGAGAAGCGCCCGCCGCTCGCTACCAAAACCAAGATTCGGTGTCGGAGACATTGCGGATCTCCGATATGGTCGCACCGCGCAAAATCCCACCGGGCGGGGGTTGGCGTAAATTCCTATACCGCGTGTCTTTCCGTTCCATTAACGTAGGCGAATCGCCCGCCGAAAGGCATTACCGAGAATTGCAGGAGCGGATTCGGCGCCACATCCGAAAGCAGTACGTCATCGGGGTGGTGTCCGGCAAGGGTGGCGTCGGCAAGACCACGATGACCGCGTGCATCGGCGCGGTGTTCCGGGAGTGCCGGCCGGAGAACGTGGTGGCCATCGATGCCGCGCCCGGCTTCGGAACGCTGGCCGGGCGGATCGACGAATCCCCACCCGGTGATTACGCGGCCGTCCTCAACGATACCGACGTCCAAGGCTACGCGGATATCCGAGAGCACTTGGGACAGAACAGCATCGGCCTCGATGTGCTCGCCGGAAACCGGGCATCGGACCAGCCGCGGCCCCTGGTGCCGTCGATGTTCACCGGGGTGCTGGCGCGGCTGCGCCGCACCCACACCATCATCGTGGTCGACACCTCCGACGACCTCGAGCATCCGGTGATGAAGGCGGTGTTCGATGCGTGCGACACGATGGTATTCATCTCCGGCCTGACCGCCGACACTTCGCTGCCGGTCACGCGCGCGATCGATCTGCTGCGGTCGATGGGCTATCACGAACTGGTGTCCCGCAGCATGGTCATTTTGAATGACACCCGCAATAAATATGATTCGGACGCGCGTACCTACCTTACCGAGCGCTTCCAGCAATCAGGTGCGACGGTTGAATTCATGCCGTACGATCCGTATCTCGCAAAGGGCGGGATAATCGACACAAGGCTCGAGTTGAAGAAAAAGACACGGTTGCGGTTATTCGAGATCACTGCTGCATTGGCGGACAAATACATTCCAGATGCTGACAGGCCGCGCTAATGGCGAAAGTGTCGTTTCCGGCTCGTTGCGCGGTCGCGGTCGTATGCGGGGAACACCTCGTTTCGCAGGTATATCCGGCATCCGTGCCGATCGAGGCCTTCATCGACAACGTCGTCGAGCTGCTCAACGACGAGCTCAAGCGCCGGGGCTTGGATGGACTCGAGTCCGGCGTCGGATACGAACTGCACAAGGCCAACGGAGTGCGGCTGGACGTCACCAAGACACTCGACGAACTCGGCGTCGAGGACGGCGCCACCCTTGCACTGGTTCCCGCGGTCCAAGGTGAATCGTTCGAGCCCCAGTACGAGTCGTTGTCCACCGGACTGGCCCGGGTCGGCAAGAAATTGTTCGAGCCCGTGACGGTTCGCACCGCCGCGCACACGGCCCTGGTCATCCTGGCAATGGTGTTCGCGACGATCTTGGGATTGGCCGTGCGCCAGCGCATCTCCACCGATTCTTGGGTGCCCAGCATCGTGACCGGCGTAATGGGTCTGCTGGCCGCCGGTGGTGCGGGCACGGTGTGGCGCTGGTGGCCGGATCGCGACGACATGGTCGACGGACTCGGCTGGCTTGCGCTGCCGTTGCTCACGGCAAGCCTCGCTTCGGCGGCACCCGGTCACCTCGGCTCCGCCCACGTGTTCATTGCCGCCCTGGCTGGTGCGGTGCTGACCTGTGGACTCGCCGCGTCGACGGGGCGCCATGCCAACGTTGCGGCGACGGCGGTCACATCGTGCGGACTCGGCGGGACCGTCGCCGCCGCCCGGATGTGGTGGGCGATTCCGGCGCAGTGGCTCGGGATGTGCACCCTGGTTGCGCTGCTGCTACTGCTGACCATGGCTCCGACGATCGCACTGTGGGTCGCGCGAATCCGGCCACCTTACTTCGGTTCGATCACCGGGCGCGATCTGTTCCGTCGCAGTCCCGGCCTGCCCGCCGATGCGGTCTCGCCCGTCGACGAGGCTGCTGACGAGGAGGTCAATCCGGACACCACTCCGCGGGGTGCGCAGATCGCGGAGGCGGCGATCCGCGCCAACAACGTACTGACCGGAATTTGCGTGGGCGCCGGCCTGACGCTGCCGGCCGCGGTGTGGGCCACCCTGATGCCCGGGCGCGACCGGAGCACGGCGGCCGCAGTTCTGGCCGGGCTGTTTGTGCTGATCTTCATCGGCCGGGGCCGGGCATTCGCCGACAAGCGGCAGGCCATCGCGCTGATGGGCGGCGCCGCCGCGGCGACGTGCGTCGGCGTCGTCAAATACGTTGTGCACGAGTCTGCGTCGTCGGGTTACTCGGTGCTATGGGGCGCTCTGGCATTGGCCGCGTTCGGCGCCGCCGGCCTGCTCGCGGCGCTGCTGGTGCCGATCACCAGGTTTACTCCGCTGGTACGGATGACCGCCGAGTGGGTGGAAATTGCGGCCATCATCGCGGCCCTGCCGCTGGCCGCGTGGATCGGCGGACTGTTCACCTGGGTGCGCATGCGATGACCCGGCTGGCTCTGGCGGCCCTGAGATTGACCCACCGAGTCGCCGCGATGGCGCTAGCGGCTCTACTCGTGGCGCTGTTAGCGAGCTTTCCTGCAGCACAAGGGATTCCACCGCCGAGCGTCGATCCAAGCCGGGTACCGCCAGACGGCAAACCGGGCCCGGAACAGCCGATGCGGCAGAGCTTCGCCTGCGCACGAACGATTACCGTCGCCGATCCCAACGTGGCCCTGCCCGCCCCCGGTTTCACGATGCTGAACATCAGCAAGGCCTGGCAGTACTCCACCGGTAACGGGGTGCCGGTAGCGGTCATCGACACCGGCATCAACCCCAGTCGCCGGCTACCGGTCGTCCCCGGCGGCGACTACATCATGGGTGGCGACGGGCTGACGGATTGCGACGCGCACGGAACGATCGTGGCGTCGGTTATCGGTGCCGCGCCCCAGGGCGCCCCGATGCCGGCGCCGATGCCGAGTTCTCCGGCCTTTCCGCCCCCGGCGGGTCCGCCGCCGACCGACGCGGGACCGCCACCTCCCGGCGGACCACCGCCGCCACCCGCACCGCCGCCACCGCCCTCTCCGGTGACGATCACCCAGACCGTGCCGGCCCCGCCCCCGCCCCCGCCCCCACCGCCGCCCCCGCCGGATGCACCGTCGAACGGTCCGGGGGATCCCACCCCCAACCAACCCGATGACCCCGAGGTTCCGCCACCGCCGCCAGGGGCACCCGACGGCGTCGTCGGCGTCGCGCCGCACGCCGTGGTCATCTCCATCCGCCAGTCATCGCGAGCCTTCGAACCGGTCAACCCCGGCCCCGGTGACATGGAGGGGCGCAAGAAGGCCGGTACCATCGCGACCCTTGCCAGCGCCCTCGTGCATGCCGCGAACATGGGCGCCAAGGTGATCAATGTCAGTGTGACGGCCTGCGTTTCGGTGGCCGACCCGCTGGATCAGGGCGCCATCGGCGCCGCCGTCTGGTATGCCGCCACCGTAAAGGATGCGGTGATCGTCGCGGCGGCGGGCAATGACAGCGAGGACGGCTGCGCCCAGAACCCCTCGTTCGACCCGCTGGACGCGTCCGATCCCCGCGACTGGCATCAAGTCAAAACGGTGTCGTCGCCATCGTGGTTCTCCGATTACGTGCTGTCGGTGGGGGCGGTGGACAACACGGGCGCACCGATCAACAAGAGCCTGGCCGGACCCTGGGTGGCGGCCGCTGCACCCGGCGTCGGGATCATGGGCTTGTCCCCGGAGAACGGGGGGCCGGTGAATGCCTACCCACCGATCCATCCGGGTGAGAAGAACATGCCGATCTGGGGAACCAGCTTCTCGGCGGCTTACGTCAGCGGGGTGGCGGCCTTGGTGCGGGCCAAATATCCGGGGCTCTCCGCCCACCAGATCATCAATCGGATTCTGCAGACGGCGCACAATCCGCCGCGCGGAGTCGACAATCAAGTCGGCTACGGCGTGGTCGACCCGGTGGCGGCGCTGACCTTCGATGTGCCTCCGGGTGACCGGCTTCCACCGGCGGCTTCCAGTCGGGTCATCAGGCCGGCCCCACCGCCACCGCCGGCGGACCACCGCGCCCGCGATATGGCTTTGGTGTTCGCCGGTGTGGTTGTGGCCGTCGCCGCGGTGGCTTCCCTGATCGTCCGGGCGCGGCGGGAACGATGACACCAGCGACAAAGCTGTCGATCATCGTCGGTATCTTCGCCGCCCTCATTGTCGGGTGGTGGGTCGACGGATACGTCGGTGCCGCAGCCGGTTTGGTGATCGGGGTCGGCTGCGGGGTCGTGCCTTGGCGGGGTCAGCCGCTGTGGTCGTGGCTGAACCTGTGGCGCCGGCGACGCCGGCCGGTCAACTGGAGCGAACCCCTCACGGTGGTCAATGACCGCGCCGGCGGCGGGGTGCGATACCAGGACGGCGTCGCGGTGGCCGCGGTCCAGCTACTCGGGAAGGCTCATACACCAACTCTTTTCACCGGGTCGACATCGACCTACACCGAAAACGCGGTCGAAGTAACGGATCTGATGCCATTACTGCACCAGAGCCTCGGCCTGACGGTTCAGTCGCTCAGCGTGGTGAGCGCTGGGGCTCGCCGGCGCAGTACCGGTGACTACCCGCGCGTGTACGACACGCTGATCGGCACCCCACCGTATGCCGGCCAGCGTGAAACCTGGCTCATTGTGCGGGCCTCGGCACTCGACAATGCGGAAGCACTGCGGGGGCGTACCTCGGTCGGCACCGCAACTCTCGCTGCCGCGCAGCGGATTTGTGCGGCCATGCGCCAACACGGCATCCGCGCGAAGGTCGCGACGGCCACCGACATCGTCGAGATGGAGCGACGATTGGGCCGATCCGCGCTGGAGGTGCTCAACCGGCGCTGGCGATCGGTTCGCGGCGACAGCGGCTGGTTGACGACCTACTGGTACCAGCCGGCCGACATCACCGCGGAGAAGCTGGCCCAGGCCTGGTCGGCGCGTGCCGACGGAATCGTCCAGAACATAACGCTTTTCGCCGACGGTACCGCCACCGCCACCGTCACCGTGCGCAGCGCGCAACCGCCGACGGCTCCGCTCAGCATGATGCTCAAGACGCTGCACGGCGAACAGGCGCAGGCGGTTGCGGCCAATCTCTGCGGCCCGCTGCCGTCGCTGTGCGGGATCCGTCGCGGTGCGTTGTACGGTCCGCTGATCATCCCGATCGGGCCGTCGGGCGTGTTGCTCGGCAAGGTTGCCGGCGGCAACCGGATGATGCTGCCTCTGGACGACGCAGGGGAGTTCAGCCGGGTACATATCGCCGCCGAGGATTCACTGGCCAAGCGGCTGGTAATCCGATTGGCCGGGGCCGGCGAGCGGATCACGGTGCACACCCGGAACCTGCGGCGGTGGAACACCGTTCGCATGCCGGACATCGCTGTCAGCGATCAGCCCAAGCCGGTCTCCGGCACCACGGTCAGCGTCGTGGACGGCACGCTGGCGCCTGCACCGCGTCCGAACACCCTGGTCTCCGTCGGTGAGCCAGGTGAGCCGTACCGCGGGACCGCCAACGTGTTGATCACGCAGACGGGCCCGGCGACGCTGCAGGTGACGGCAGCGGGTCAAGTGCACACCGTGGAGGTCGAGTTGTTCCGCGCCGAGAACCGCTACGTATCGTCTGAGCCGATGACCTTGCGAAGCTCCGAGCTCGAACCGGCGGACACGCAATGACCAGCAGCACCACCCCGGCTGCCGCACGCAAGCAGTTCGATCAGGCGATGTCGGTGCTCGACATCGACTTGGCGGCGGCGGGCGCACGGTTTCGCGAGGCGACGGAGATCGATCCGTCGATGGCCGACGCCTGGCTGGGGCGGATCGCCGCGGGTGACGAGTCGCTGTCGACCGTGCAGCAGCTCTACACCTACGGGGCCCGGCTGCACCGGGAGACCAACCGGATCGGCGCCCGTTTGTCGGCGCCCATCAAAGCCGGTCCTTATCTGTCGATTTCGGTGACCGAGGCTTCGCATGCCGGGCTGGCGCTGGCAAGCGCACTCATCGACGATCACCAATACGAGAAAGCCGAAGCGTTGCTGGCGGATTCGTCTCTGATCGACACCTGGGAGGATCACCAGTGGCGGCAGTACATCGAGGCCTATTTGATGTTCGCCACGCAACGCTGGCCGGACGTGATCTCGGTTGCGGCGGCGATCCTGCCGCCACAGGCCATCATCATGTCGGCTGTCACCGCGGCAACCTGCACTTTGGCCGCCCACGCCGCGGCCCATCTCGGTCAGGCGCGGGTCGCGTTGGACTGGACCGACCGTGTCGAGCTGCGCACGGGGCACGGTGTGCCGACCGAATCGCGTCGTCAACATCTCGAAACCGCTGTCACCGCAGTCGATCCCAACGACTTTCCGTTGATCGTGGCCGACCTGGCCTATGTGCGTGGAATGGCACACCGCCAACTCGGCGACGAGCAGAAGGCCCAGATCTGGTTGTCCAAGGCGACAATCAACGGTGTGCTGGTCGCCTCCGCCAAACAGGCGTTGGCCGACCCGACGCTGCAGCTGGTTGTCACCGATGAGGACGCCATCGGCACCCGCACCGACAAGTGGGATGTGACCACCGAGCTCTCGGAGCAGCAGCGCGCGGAGGAGGAACACAAGGAGCGCCGCAATGAACTCCTCCAGGAGGGTCGCGCGCTGCTGGACAACCAAGTCGGGTTGACCGAGGTCAAACGCGCGGTCGCCGAATTGGAGGACCAGATAGAGGTCCGGGCGCTGCGCCTGGCGGCGGGGCTGCCGGTGGCCAACCAGACCAACCACATGCTGTTGGTGGGGCCGCCGGGCACCGGCAAGACCACCACCGCGGAGGCGCTGGGGAAGATCTACGCCGGCCTGGGCATCGTGCGCCATCCCGAGATCATCGAGGTCAAGCGGGCCGATTTCTGTGGCGAACACATCGGCGCGTCGGGCCCGAAGACCAACGAGCTGATCAGCCGTTCGCTGGGCCGCATCTTGTTCATGGATGAGTTCTACTCGCTGGTCGAGCGCCACCAGGACGGCCGCCCGGACATGATCGGCATGGAGGCGGTCAACCAGTTGTTGGTGGCGCTCGAGGTGCACCGATTCGATTTCTGCTTCATCGGCGCGGGATACGAGAAGGAAGTCGACGAATTTCTCACCGTCAACCCGGGTTTGGCGGGCCGGTTCAACCGCAAGTTGAGATTCGAGTCCTACACGCCCGACGAGCTCGTTGAAATCGCGGTTCGCTACGGTAAGCCGCGGGCCACCACTCTTGAGCCCGCCGCCGGCGAAGCGCTGAAGGCGGCGTGTGCGACCCTGCGCGCATACCATGCGCCCGACGGCACGCACGGCATCGATGTCATGCAGAACGGGCGTTTCGCGCGCAACGTGGTTGAGCGCGCGGAGCGGTTGCGCGACTCGCGGGTGGCCGCGCAGCATCGCAACGACAAGGATTCGGTGACCGTCGAAGACCTGCAGACGCTGCGCACCCGGGACATGATCGCCGCGGTGAAAGACGCTTGCGCGGAAAAGCATGTGCCGATAGCTCTTTGATTGCAGGGCGGCGATCTGGCCTCGCGCCGAAAAAGGGCGCCGAACAGCTTCTTACGACCCCGCGATGTTCGGCTCGAATCGGAATACGGCGATCCGGCCCGCCAGTGCCTCGAATTCGTCGGCCGTTCCGTCGCGGACCATTCCCGAGCGCTTCGCGAACGCCACGCCGACCGGCACTTCGGCGGGAAACGCCCGCAGCACCGGGCGTGCCTCCTCGGCGGTCAGTTCGACGATCCTGACCTTCCGTGACCGCCGGCCCCGGCCCAGCGTCCCGGTGCCGGCGGCGCGGGCGTTCGCCGCCCAGTCGGCGCCCGGGTAGCCGGCCACCGCATAAAGGCCACCCTGGAACTCGAACGGCGTCATCGGGGTGCTGCGCGGCCGACCCGACTTGCGGCCGGGCACCGTTAGCACCATGGCGGGGCCGGTCGGTATCCCGACCCGCTGCACGGCCATCATGACTTTGTTCATGGGTTTGAGGTAGCGCGGCGGACGTGGTTCAGACATGTCAGTCTCCTTATCTATGACTTCGTGAACAGGTCGCGGTGCTCTGACACCCACTGGGCGAACGGGGTCGCGGGCCGGCCGAGGATCTTCTCCACGTCGTGGGTGACAAGCGCGGGTTTGTCGAGCGTGTCGGCGAGCATGGCCGTATAGGCATCGGCAAACTCGGCAGTGAAGCCCAAACCGATGAACCGTTGCCGTACCAGTTGCGCCGGTATTTCCCGGTACTGCAATGGGCGACCGAGAACGGCGCCGATGACCTCGGCCAATTCCGCGTTGGTGAACGCCTGCGGACCGGTCAGTGGGACCCGCTGACCGATGAGCTCGTCGGTGAGCAGCGCCCGCGCCGCGACCGCCGAAATGTCGCTGTCGACGATCGGTGCGGCCGAAACTTCGGCGTAGGGCCCCGCCACCGCGTCGCCGGCGCGGATGTGCGCCGACCACATGCCCGCGAAGTTCGTCGCGAAAACCGTGGGCCGCAGGCTGACCCAGGCCAGGCCGGATTCGACGGCGAGCCGTTCAACCTCGTTGTTGCGGTCCCCGCGAAAGCGCGAAGGCTGCCGCGAGAAGTCGTCGTCGGCGTTGATCGCTGACAGCGCAACCAGCTTGGTGACTCCCGCGCGCACGCACCGGGCCACCACGTCGGGAAGATCCGGGCCCAGCGCGCGGGAATTGAGGAACACCGACGACGCACCCCCTAGCGCGTCCGCGGCCGAGCCAGCCACCTCGACGCCAGCGGGAAACCCGGCGGTCCCCGGTGTGCGGGTGACCGCCCGCACCCGGGCGCCCGCGGTGACAAGTTCGGCAACGAGAGGGCGCCCGACGTTGCCGGTCGCTCCGGTTACGACGATCGTCATGGGGTTGTTCCTTCCGTGAGTTTTCTTCAGTGCTGCTACGACGGCCCCGAAGCTGGGAAAGTTACAACCGAAACGAGTAACTTTTTGCGGCACCAGATCGTCGGAGATTCATGAACCAGTCGCAGTCGCCCAGCGACCAGATCGCCGAGGCATGGCGCCGCCACCGCCCGTATCTGGTCAATCTCGCGTACCAAATGCTGGGAGATGTCGGCGACGCGGAAGATGTTGCGCAAGAGGCGTTTCTGCGGCTGGCGCGTGCCGATATCAGAGAGATCGACGAAGTCCGCGGCTGGCTGACGGTGGTGGCAAGCCGCCTCTGCCTCGATCAGCTGCGTTCGGCCCGCGCCCGCTACGAGCGGCCGGGTGACTCCGCACTCGAGGACCGGCAGCCGGCATCGCGCCGCCTGGATCCGGCCGACCGGGTCACCCTCGACGACGAGGTCCGTGCCGCGTTGCTGGAAGTCTTGCGCAGGCTCAGTCCCGGCGAGCGGGTCGCCTTCGTGCTGCACGACGTGTTCGGAATCCCTTTCGACACGATCGCCGAAACCGTGGGCCGTCCCGTCGGCACCTGTCGCCAGCTGGCGCGGCGCGCGCGGGCCAAATTCACTGGGGCACAACCGAAGTTGAACGAGGTGACCTCAGCCGAGCACCAGCTCGTCACGGAGAAATTCATCACCGCGTGCGCCAACGGCGACATCGCTGAATTGACCGCCGTCCTGGATCCGGCGGTCTGGGGAGTGGGGACGGTCCTCGCCGACCCGGCGCCGCCGCCACAGGTCAACCACGGGCCACACGCGGTGGCCGCCAACCTGCTGCGCTATCTGGGTCCGGAAGTGACACTGGTCAGCGGTCCCGCCGGGCAGCCGGCGGTGTTGGCCTTCGCCGACCGTCGGCTCTTCGCCGCCATCGTGCTGACGATCCGCGGTTGCCTCGTGACCAAGATCGAGGCCGTCGCCGACCCTGCGGCGCGGGCGGGAGCCGAAGCATGAAATACGGATGTGCTGGAATGGCGGGCCTAGCTCCGGTCGTCAGCCGCCCGGCGGTTCCGCGCGCGGTCTGCGCGCGCCGCGAAGTACCCTGCGATCGTTGCCGTGATCTGTAGGAATTTGCGCCGCGTTGCGCGGGCCATCTCGTGGTTGACGTCGATGACACCGCCGGGCCGTAGATGCGGATCGAAGGGCACCTCGACGACCGGCTGTCCGTGATCGACGAACTCGCGCGACAGCAACTCCCGCGTGCGTTTGTCGGCGTGGCCGTCGGAATCGTTGAGCACGACGATGGTGTTGTGCAACAGGTTCGTCAGGCCTTGATCTGACAGCCATTCCATGGTCCTGGCGGCAGCGGAGGCCCCATCCGCCCACGGCGAGGACACCACCATCAGCGCATCCAGATCGCGCAAGACTTCCTGGGTGACCGCGGTGTCCATCGTCGAGCCGCAGTCGATGACCGAGATCGTGAAATGGCGGTCCAGCCGCAACGCGGCTTCCCGGTAGATCGCGGGATCGATCACCCGGCGCGGGCCGGACGCCGGTTCGCCGCCTAGCACGTGCAGGCCGACCGAATTGCGGCCGAGGCGCGCAACCACATCGGTGAAGGACTGCAGGTTCTTGTCAGAGGTCAGTTCCCAGAATGAGCTGGTCGACCGCGGGTCGATTCGGCTGCCCAACCGGCCGAAGGCGGTATCGGCGTCGATCGCCACGACGTGGTCTTGCTGACGCAGTTCGGCAAAGAGTGATCCGACGGTGGCGGCCACCGAGGTTTTTCCCACGCCGCCCTTGCCCAGCACGCCGACCTTGTAGTTGCCGTGAAGGACCGTCCGGATGGCTGCTTCGAATTGAGCCTCCTGGCGCTGCGCGGCCGACGGGCCGAGGTTGACCAGGCCAAAGGTGGCCAGCCGCAGGATGCGTCGCCAACCGCTGTCGGGGAACTCCGCCGAGGGTGTGCGCACGGGCGCAGCGACGGCGTCGGCCCCGGGACGTGTTGCGGGCGGGACCGCGGGCCGCGGTGGCGCCGGAGGCGCTGGCGGTTGGGGCGGTACCGCCGCTCGCTGCGGGGTCGCCGACGGACGCGGCAGGGGAGGCGGAGCCGCTGGCCACGGCGGCGGAGGCAACGGCTGGCGCGGCGGAGCGGGTCTTTGGGCAACCGGAGGAGAAGCCGGGGGTGCGGTGTGGGAATCCCTCGGGTAGGGGCCGGACGGGCGTGCAGCAGGGGCGCCCGGCTGGTCGGGGTGTAGGCGGTCCCGCAGGAATTCGTCGCGCTCGTTCATGGGCTCCTCGGGTGCCGGGCGATCGATCTTCGCGCGTCTGGCCGACCGCCGACGCCGGATGCGGACCAGTATCTGGTCCAGTATCGGTCACGCGCCGTCGTTCCACCCCTCCTGGTGGCGTGCAAACTTAGCGGGGCTTACTGCGGTGCGGCTGTTACTCCTCCGGCCATCGCGCTGAACACGCCGGTGGGCCATATCGACGACGTTGCTGCCACGCCCGGTCGCGATCGCAGCAAACTTGGTTAAGCGGTTGACTCGGCGGGCGACCCGGGCGAGACCGACGCCGCGACCGGCGGATCGCCGGCCGAGAAACCCCATGTCGCGACGCTGTCGATCACCGGCTGCGGCGAATTTTCGGTGCCGCCCGCCGGCAGGTTAGACTTAACGAAGTTGGCATGTCAGGCGGGTATTGTCATATCGTTTTACGACTTGTCGTGACCGTTTCCAGGCCGCCGTTCAGCGCTGCACGGACGAATCCCTAACCGGATCGTCTCGACCTGGGTGACAGCCTATCGGCAAGCCCGAAGGGGTCTTAGCCCGCAACCTCCGGCTGCGGCCCCGTCGGAGCTGCTCGTAACGGCCCTCGTACGGCCGCTGGAACGTTCTGGTGAAGGGTCAGGTGCATATGACGGCCAAGCGCGTCGGGCTTTATAACCCCGCATACGAGCATGATTCGTGCGGGGTGGCCATGGTCGTCGACATGCACGGCCGGCGTAGCCGCGACATTGTGGACAAGGCGATCACCGCGCTGCTCAACCTCGAACACCGCGGAGCTCAAGGCGCTGAGCCGCGCAGCGGTGACGGCGCCGGCATCCTGATTCAGGTGCCGGACGGCTTCCTTCGGGGAGTCGTGGATTTCGAGCTGCCCACCGCCGGCAGCTACGCCACCGGCATCGCGTTTTTGCCGCAGTCGTCCAAGGACGCCGCCGCTGCGTGCGCCGCGGTGGAAAAGATCGCCGAATCCGAGGGACTGCAGGTGCTGGGGTGGCGAAACGCGCCCACCGACGACTCGTCGCTGGGCGCGCTGTCCCGCGACGCGATGCCCACCTTCCGGCAGGTGTTCCTGGCGGGGGCCTCCGGCATGACCCTGGAGCGCCGCGCCTACATCGTCCGCAAGCGCGCCGAGCACGAACTCGGCACCAAAGGACCGGGCCAGGACGGGCCGGGCCGCGAAACCGTTTATTTCCCAAGCCTTTCCGGACAGACCTTCGTCTACAAAGGCATGTTGACCACCCCGCAGCTCAAGGCGTTTTACCTTGATTTACAAGACGATCGACTGACCAGCGCGCTGGGTATCGTGCACTCCCGGTTCTCCACCAACACCTTCCCGTCCTGGCCGCTGGCGCATCCATTCCGGCGCATTGCCCACAACGGAGAGATCAATACCGTCAACGGCAACGAGAACTGGATGCGGGCCCGTGAGGCGTTGATCAAGACCGACATCTTCGGGTCGAGAGACGACGTGGAGAAGTTGTTCCCGATCTGCACGCCCGGCGCCTCCGACACCGCTCGTTTCGACGAGGTGCTCGAGCTCCTGCACTTGGGCGGACGCAGCCTGGCCCACGCGGTGCTGATGATGATCCCCGAGGCCTGGGAACGCCACGAGTCGATGGACTCCGCACGCCGCGCGTTCTACCAGTACCACGCTTCGCTGATGGAGCCGTGGGACGGCCCGGCGTCGATGACGTTCACCGACGGCACCATCGTGGGAGCCGTGCTAGACCGCAACGGCCTTCGGCCATCACGGATTTGGGTCACCGCGGACGGCCTGGTCGTGATGGCGTCCGAAGCCGGTGTGCTGGACCTGGACCCGTCGACGGTGGTCCGGCGGATGCGGTTGCAGCCGGGCCGGATGTTCTTGGTGGACACCACGCAGGGCCGCATCGTCGCCGACCAGGAGATCAAGGCGGAACTGGCGGCCGAGCACCCCTACGGGGAGTGGCTCGAAAAAGGGCTGGTTCCGCTCGACGAATTGCCCCAGGGCAAATACGTGCGGATGCCTCACCACCGACTTGTCATGCGGCAGTTGGCTTTCGGTTACACCTACGAGGAACTGAACCTGCTGGTGACACCGATGGTTCGCAGCGGCGCCGAGCCGATCGGGTCGATGGGCACCGACACCCCGGTCGCCGTGCTGTCGCAGCGTCCCCGGATGTTGTACGATTACTTCCACCAGCTCTTCGCCCAGGTCACCAACCCACCGCTGGACGCCATCCGCGAGGAGGTGGTGACCAGCCTGCAGGGCACCACCGGTGGGGAACGCGATCTCCTCAGCCCGGACGAAAACTCCTGTCACCAGATCGTGCTGCAGCAGCCGATTCTGCGGAACCACGAGCTGGCCAAGCTCATCAACCTCGACCCCGACGACGAGGTCAACGGACGCCCCCACGGCATGCGGTCCAAGGTGATTCGCTGTCTGTACCCGGTCAACGAGGGCGGCGCCGGGCTGGCCGCCGCGCTGGACGAGGTGCGCGCCCAGGCGTCGGCGGCGATCGCCGGCGGCGCGCGGGTCATCATCTTGTCCGACCGCGAATCCGACGAGCGAATGGCTCCGATACCGTCGCTGCTCGCCGTCGCGGGGGTACACCACCATCTGGTGCGCGATCGGACGCGCACCCACGTGGGTCTGGTGGTCGAAAGCGGCGACGCCCGCGAGGTGCACCACATGGCCGCGCTGATCGGCTTCGGGGGGGCCGCCGTCAACCCCTACCTGGTCTTCGAGTCGATCGAGGACATGCTCGACCGAGGCGTCATCGATGGGATAGACCGCAACACGGCGTTGAACAACTACGTCAAGGCCGCCGGCAAGGGCGTGCTGAAAGTGATGTCCAAGATGGGCATCTCGACGCTGGCGTCCTACACCGGTGCGCACCTGTTTCAGGCGGTCGGCATCTCCGAGGACGTGCTCGACGAATACTTCACCGGCCTGTCGTGCCCTACCGGCGGGATCACCCTCGACGACATCGCCGCCGACGTCGCTGCCCGGCACCGGCTGGCGTACCTGGACCGTCCGGACGAACGCGCCCACCGCGAGCTCGAAGTGGGTGGCGAATACCAGTGGCGCCGGGAGGGCGAGTACCACCTGTTCAACCCGGAGACCGTTTTCAAGCTGCAGCACGCCACCCGGACCGGGCAGTACCAGATCTTCAAGGAATACACCCGTCTCGTCGACGACCAGAGCGAACGGATGGCATCGCTGCGCGGCCTGCTCAAGTTCCGCGCCGACGTGCGGCCCCCGGTACCGCTGGAAGAGGTCGAGCCAGCCAGCGAAATCGTCAAACGCTTCTCAACGGGAGCGATGAGCTACGGATCGATCTCCGCCGAGGCGCACGAGACGCTGGCCATCGCGATGAATCGCCTGGGCGGCCGGTCAAACAGCGGCGAGGGCGGCGAGAACGTCAAGCGATTTGACCGCGATCCGAACGGGGATTGGCGCCGCAGCGCGGTCAAGCAGGTCGCCTCCGCCCGTTTCGGGGTCACCTCGCACTACCTGACGAACTGCTCGGACATCCAGATCAAGATGGCCCAGGGTGCGAAACCCGGTGAGGGAGGTCAACTTCCGGGAAACAAGGTGTACCCGTGGGTTGCCGAAGTCCGGCACTCCACGCCCGGCGTCGGATTGATCTCGCCGCCGCCGCACCACGACATCTACTCCATCGAGGATCTGGCGCAGCTGATCCACGACCTGAAGAACGCCAACCCGTCCGCGCGGGTGCACGTCAAGCTGGTCTCCGAGGTCGGCGTGGGCACGGTCGCGGCGGGCGTCTCCAAGGCACACGCCGACGTGGTGCTCATCTCCGGCCACGATGGCGGCACCGGGGCGGCCCCGCTGACCAGCCTCAAGCATGCCGGGACGCCATGGGAGCTGGGGCTGGCCGAGACCCAGCAGACGCTGCTGCTCAACAGGCTGCGCGACCGGATCGTGGTCCAGGCCGACGGCCAGCTCAAGACCGGCCGGGACGTGGTCGTCGCCGCCCTGCTCGGGGCGGAGGAGTTCGGCTTCGCCAGCGCGCCGCTGGTCGTGTCCGGCTGCATCATGATGCGGGTCTGCCACCTGGATACCTGCCCGGTCGGCATCGCCACCCAGAACCCCGAGCTGCGCAAGCGGTTCACCGGCAGGCCGGAGTTCGTGGTCAGCTTCTTCGAGTTCATTGCGGAGGAGGTGCGCGAGTACCTCGCCCAGATGGGCTTCCGCACCCTGGCTGAGGCGGTCGGCCACGCCGACCAGCTGGAGTCCGCGGAAGCCATCGGTCACTGGAAGGCGCACGGCCTCGACCTGGCGCCGGTGCTGTACCAGCCGGAACTGCCGGAGGACACGGCGCGCCGCAACACCACCCGGCAGGACCACGGCATCGACCGGGCACTCGACAACACGCTGATCCAGCTGGCCGAGGGGGCCCTGCAGGACGGCACGGCGCTGCGCCTCGAACTGCCGGTGCGCAACGTCAACCGCACCGTCGGCACCATGCTCGGCTACGAGGTGACCAAGCGCTGGGGTGCCGAAGGGCTCCCGGACAACACCATCGACATCTCGTTCCGCGGCTCCGCCGGGCAGTCGTTCGGCGCGTTCCTGCCCCGCGGCATCACCCTGCGGCTCGCGGGGGACGCCAACGACTACGTGGGCAAGGGCCTGTCCGGCGGCCGGATCATCGCGGCGCCCGACCCCGAGGCCGCGTTCGCGGCCGACGAGCAGATCATCGCCGGGAACGTCATCGGCTACGGCGCCACCGGCGGGGAGATCTTCCTGCGCGGGGTCGTCGGCGAGCGGTTCTGCGTGCGCAACTCCGGCGCGCTGGCCATCGCGGAGGGCGTCGGCGACCACGGCTGCGAGTACATGACCGGCGGCCGGGTGGTCGTGCTCGGGTCCATCGGCCGGAACTTCGCGGCCGGCATGTCCGGCGGGATCGCCTACGTCCTCGACCTGCCCGCGCACCGGGTGAACACCGAGATGGTCGACCTGGACCCGCTGGACGCCGACGACGCCGCCTTCCTGAACGACGCGGTGCGCAGCTACGCGGCGGAAACCGGTTCGCCGGTGGCGGCCGGCCTGCTGGCGGACTGGGACGCCACCCTGGCCCGGTTCGGGAAGATCATGCCGAAGGACTACAAGCGGGTGCTGAGCGCCACCCAGATGGCCGAACGCGAAGGCCGCGACGTCAACGAGGCCGTCATGGCCGCGTCGCACGGCTGAGCCGGCCCCTCCAGCTTGGGTAGCGGCCCTGATCGGCTGCCGCCCAGGTGGCGGGACCCGCCAACGGCGCCGGGTCCCCCCAGTCCACCCCCCGCCACAACCCTCATACCCCGCACTGACCACCCGGCACTGACCACCCAGCACTGACCACAGAGAAGGACGACCGCCCGATGGCCGATCCCAAGGGATTCATGACCACACCGCGTGAGACGCCTACCCGGCGCCCCGTGGACGTGCGCATACGGGACTGGCGTGAGGTATACACCGATTTCCCGGCCGGCCGGCTGGAACGCCAGGCCGGGCGCTGCATGGACTGCGGCATCCCGTTCTGCCACACCGGCTGCCCCCTCGGCAACCTCATCCCCGAGTGGAACGACCTGGTCTGGGGGCACGACTGGTACGAGGCGTCGGAACGGCTGCACGCCACCAACAACTTCCCGGAATTCACCGGGCGGCTCTGCCCGGCGCCGTGCGAGACCGCGTGCGTGCTCGGCATCAACTCCGACCCGGTGACCATCAAGCAGGTCGAGGTGGAGATCATCGACCGGGCCTGGGCCGAGGGCTGGGTACAGCCGGCTCCCGCACCGGTCCGCACCGGCAAGAAGATCGCCGTGATCGGGTCCGGGCCGTCCGGCCTGGCCGCCGCGCAGCAGCTGACCCGGGCCGGCCACGACGTGACCGTGTTCGAGCGCGCCGACGCGCCCGGAGGCCTGCTGCGTTACGGCATCCCCGAGTTCAAGATGGAAAAGCGCCACCTGGATCGCCGGCTGGCGCAGATGCGCGCCGAGGGCACCGAGTTCCGCTGCAGCGTGAGCGTCGGCACCGACGTGACCGCCGACGAGCTGCGCGACGAGTTCGACGCGATCATGCTGGCCGGCGGCGCCACCGTCGCGCGCGGCCTGCCGGTCCCCGGCGCCGACGCCGACGGCGTCCACCAGGCCATGGAATACCTGCCGCTGTCCAACCGCGTGGTCAACGCGGCCGGCGCCTCCGGCCCGGTCGCCGACCCCGCGATCAGCGCGCGGGGCAAGCACGTCGTGATCATCGGCGGCGGTGACACCGGCGCGGACTGCCTCGGCACGGCGCACCGCCAGGGAGCCGCGTCCGTGACCCAGCTGGAGATCCTGCCGCGCCCGCCGGAGCTGCGACCGGAGCACCAGCCCTGGCCCACCTACCCGATGACCTACCGGGTCTCCAGCGCCCACGAGGAGGGCGGCGACCGCGTCTACGCCGTCTCGACCCAGGAGTTCGTCACCGATGACGCCGGGCACGTGCGCGCACTACGGCTGGTCGAGGTGGAATTCTCCGGTGGCCGTTTCGAGCCGGTGCCGGGCACCGAGCGGGATCTGCCCGCTGACCTGGTGCTGCTCGCGATGGGATTCACCGGAGCCGAACGGGGCCCGCTGATGGCCGACCTTGGCGTGCAGTTCGACGCGCGGGGGAATGTGGCCCGCGACGGCACCTACGCCACCTCGGTACCGGGGGTGTTCGTCGCCGGGGACATGGGCCGCGGCCAGTCCCTGATCGTATGGGCCATCGCCGAAGGCCGCAGCGCCGCCGCCGGCCTGGACACCTACCTCAGCGGCGACACCGTCCTGCCCGCCCCCATCCCCCCCACCGCCCGCCCCATGACCTGACGCCGCCGCGCTTACCGGCCGGTGCATATCGGCGAGGTACCGCAGCGGTTACGGCGAGGCGCTCGTTACCGGCCAGCGAGCCGGGCCC
>NZ_JBKQOI010000077.1:0-3165 GCF_052145595.1 Mycobacterium sp.
CCGTGCCCGCCGTGAACGGGTTGACCAACTCCATCTCTTCGCCGGCGCCCATCACGCGAAGCCCGAGCTCGCCGTCCCCGAGGGGCATGTCACCGTCCTCGGGCGTCCCATCGGGCCCCAGGACGGCATCCGGGGTTCCGATGCCCCATTCCGCTATCGCGGCCAGCATGTTGGGTGGCGCGACGACATCGGGGTACCCCGCCGACCGTGCGGCCTCCGAGTCGTAGTGGCTCGGGTCAGTGGCTCCAATCGTCATCGCGTAGCGGCCGATCATCACCGCGTCCAGCGTGCCGAGACTGCGCCGCGAGAGGACTTCGCCTATCCGCGGCCGTGTCTGAGCGTAGTAGGTCGCCAGTGGGGTGCCGGGTTCAAGCAGAGCGGACATGCTCGGCCTCCTCGCCAGCTAGTTCCGCGACGATGGCCTCTGTTGACGCGCCCAGTGGCGGGGCGGCCCGCAGCGGTCCCACCGGCGAATCGCCAAGCCTTAATGGACATCCCGGCACCGGCACGCGTCCCCTCGCCGGGTGCTCGACGTAGGTGATCATGCCGCGCTGAATCAGGTGCTCGTCGGTGTCGACCTCACGGATCGACTTGACCGGCGCACAGGGCACCCCGGCGGCCTGCAGGTCGTCGACCAGCTCGGCGCGCGTGCGGGTTCTGGTGACCGAGGACACCTCTTCGTCGACGGCGTCGATGTTGGCGACCCTGTCCTTTTCGGTGCGAAACCTCGGGTCGTCGATCAGCTCGGGCCGGCCGAGCGCGGTTGCCACGCCGTGCCAGTGCCGCTCGGCGATGCAGATGATCGCCAGCCAGCCGTCGCTGGTCTTGTAGATGTTGTACGGCGTAACCGCCATGCCCGAGTGCCGGTTGCCGGTGCGCTCGGGGAGCTCGCGGTCGGGGTGGTTGTGCAGGCCGCCCAGGCTGGATGCCAGCATCGGGTAGATGGTGTCGTGCATCGAGACCTCGACGATCTGGCCGCGTCCGGTGCGCTCGCGCTGGAACAGGGCCGCGCTGACAGCCCCGAACAGGTGGATGCCGCCGGAGAAGTCCACGAACGCGGCGCCGGCCTTGGTTGGTGGCCCGTCGGGCACTCCGGTGGCCGAGGCGCTGCCGGACATCGCCTGCACGGTGATGTCCATAGCGGACATGTGGGCGTACGGGCCGGTGGACCCGTAGCCCTTGCCGCAGGCCACGATCAGGCGCGGGTTGTGCTCGAGGAGTCGCGCCGGGTGCAGCTGGAGGCGCTCCATGGTGCCCGGCGCGAAGTTCTCGATGAGCACGTCGGCGGTTTTGACCAGGTCGAGCAGCGCCTGGCGACCGGCGTCGGTTTTCAGGTCGAGCACCACGCTGCGCTTGTTGGAGTTGAGCATCACGAACTCATGGGACTCGGTCGGCTGGTGGGAGCGGAAGCGCAATTGCTCACCGCCGGGTGGCTCGATCTTGATGACGTCGGCGCCTAGCTGAGCCAGCAGCAGCCCGCAGTATGGGCCGTTGTAAATCTGGCCCAGTTCCAGGACCCGGACGCCGTCAAACGCTGATGGCATGATCACTTTCTCCGATCAGGACTTGACCACACCGGCGCTGCCGCCGTGGATGTAGCCGACCGTTCCGGTGCCCTGCGCCGCCGACACGGTTTCGGTCACGTACTGAATGGAGGTCGCGTCGTTGATGTGGTGCAGCGTGCCGTCGTCGTTGAATCCGATTTGCGCGCCTTCCATCCAGAGCAGCACAACAGTGTCCTCGGTGTTGTCCTCCGGGCAGTAGAAGGTGTGCACCGAGCCGCCCGGCTCATACAGGTAGTCGCCCGCGGTCTGCGGCTGGTCGGGGTACTCGGCGTACCTCCAGCAGCCGGAGAACGTGTACACCTCGGCCGTACCGGTGTGGTAATGCACGGGCAGGAGGCAACCGGGCGCCATGGTGGCCATGAGGACCACCTGTCCCTTTTCGGGGTCCAGGCGCAGCGGCTTGATGTGGATGCCGGGGCCCATAGCGTCCTTGAGCAGCGGGATCTGGTCGATGTTGACGGTCAGCAGGTCGTCCTGCGGTAAAGCGACCAACGGCAGCGGGACGCCGCTTTTGGTGCGGAACATGCCTGGAGAGACGGGTGCGGACATGTGGCGGAACCTTTCGGGTAGTGGTACGTACGTATTTATGGATTGGAAACCGGATATCCGGATAACTCGGTACTGTACTGTGGCTCGCGCCTCGTTGCAAGTGTTTGTCTGAATTCGTCGGTAGGGCTTGCCAGCGTCAGGCGCGTGCCTGCCCGCCCGGATCGCACGGTCGACCGAGTGACGCAGATTCTCGAGACCGTTTCGTTAAGCCCGAATCACATGCAATCTGGAAGCGGCACGTGAAAACCCCCGCGTGGCAACCGAATTGAAAACGCTTCTGGAGTCGGCGAAATGCCTTGCCGCCAGTGACGCGCGCGTGGCGTTCGACACGGTCTCTGTCCGGTTCACGCCGCTGCGTGTGTTGAGAGCCCCAACCAGCGTCGCCGCGAGCAGCTCGATCGCGACGATTTAGCCCGCTCCCACCTGACGACGGCGGTCATCGCGCCACATGATCCCTACAGCAAGGACCGCGCGCTGACGACTGGCCGGGCCGCGTACTCAGCGCCCGCCGAAGTGAATTTCAACGGGGCCGCGACGACGAATCACGTCGCGGCCGCGTGGAGGCGGATGATCGGGATGGTGCGATGGCACCGCGCGGCGCGCCGCCGGTAGTCGGGCCAGAGTGGGTAGATCCGGTAGGCCATGACCCAGAGGCGCTCTTGCTCGTCGGGGTCGGTTACCTCGGTCGCGGTCATCACCGGGCCGGCGCCGTTCGTTGCGATCTGCACGCGGGGGTTCGCGGTGAGGTTGTAATACCAGGCGGGGTGTTTGTAATTGCCGTAGTTGGAGGCGATCACGATGACGTCGGGCCCGTCGTGAAAGTAGATCGGGTTCGTGCGCGGTTGCCCCGTTTTGGCCCCGGTGGTGGTGAGCAGCGCTGAGGGAAGCATAAGTCCCATGGCCAGCCGACCCCCGGTCGCTCGCAGCAGCCATGGGTCGATCCTTGGCGCGATGTTCTTCGCGATCCACCGGCCTACGCCGGTCGCCAAGAAGGCGGCGTAGGCGCGGATCGGGGGGCTGACCCGGTCGGGAGGATCGACCCGTGGCAGAT
>NZ_JBKQOI010000078.1:0-52821 GCF_052145595.1 Mycobacterium sp.
GCGGCCATCGCAGTGTGTTCCTTGGCCCGGAAATTCTGCACGATCACTTCCTGGACATGTCCGAATTCCTTGTGCGACTTGCGAATCGCGTGCAAGGTATCGGCACGCTCGGACAGCGTCTCGCCGATTCCGACCAGCAGACCGGTGGTGAACGGAATGGACAACCGACCCGCGTCGGTGAGAACGCGCAGCCGGACCGCCGGGTCCTTGTCCGGGCTGCCATAGTGCGCAAGCCCTTTCGTTTCGAACAGCCGCCGCGACGTCGTCTCGAGCATCATGCCCATCGACGGCGCCACAGGCTTGAGCCGCGACATCTCCGACCAGCTCATCACGCCGGGGTTCAAATGGGGCAACAGCCCGGTTTCCTCCAGCACCCGGATCGCCATCGCCCGCACGTAGGACAGCGTGGAGTCGTAGCCTCGTTCACCGAGCCACTCACGCGCCTCCGGCCAACGATCCTCGGGCCGGTCGCCGAGGGTGAAAAGCGCTTCCTTGCAACCGAGTTCGGCCCCGCGGCGGGCGAGCTCCAGAATCTCGTCGGGCTCCAGGTACATGCCGGCACCTTGGGCACGCAGCTTACCGGGAACGGCGACGAAGGTGCAGTAGTGGCAGGTGTCGCGGCACAGATGGGTGACCGGGATGAAGACCTTACGCGAATAGGTGACCGGCAGCCGGCCGTTGGGCGCGCGCCGCCCGGCCGACTCCAGCCCCGCGTCACGCACCCTCGCCGCGCTCGCACATAGATCCGCGAGGTCCGCACCGCGCGCGGTCATGGCGACGGCCGCCTCGTCGATGTTCAAAGCGACCCCGTCCCGGGCCCGCCGCAAGACCCGGCGCAGCGCCGACGCGCTGGCCTTCGACGAGACGGCAGCCGGAACGACGGGGCCGGGCAAGGCGATGGGCTCCTGGCCCGGAGTCAGCGGCACGTTGGTGTAACTTCCCCACGATCGAATTTCATCCGCACGTCCCAACGCTTAACCCGGGGCAGCGGTGCCATACGCGCAACAGTAGCGCCAGCCTGCCGCCGCCACGCGGTCGCCATCCCCGGGCGTAATGGCCGCACGCCGAGCCCGTTGCGGCTGTTTCGCGGACTTCCCCGCCGTTGAGCAGGGATCGCGATACCATCCGTTCTTATCCGAGGGGAGGTGCGAGGTGTCATTCGTACTCGCGGCCCCGGAGGCGCTTGCTACGGCGGCTTCGGATCTGGCCGGTATCGGTTCGACGCTCGGCACGGCCAGTGCGGCCGTGGCGGCGCCGACAACCGGGGTGCTGGCTGCGGCCGCCGATGAAGTGTCGGCACAGGTCGCCGCGCTGTTATCCGGGCATGGCCTGGGGTATCAGCAGCTGAGCGCACGGCTGGCAGCGTTTCACGAGCAGTTCGTGCAGGCCTTGAGCGCCGGTGCGAGCACGTATGCCGCGGTCGAAGCCAACGCCGCGCAGACCCTGGCGAACGCGGTGAACGCACCCGCCGAGGCGGTGCTGGGGCATCCGCTGATCGGAAGCGGCGCCGGTGCGGGCGCGGCGCGCGGCATCGCCGCTGCGGTCGGCGGCGCCGTCTCCAACGCACTGCGCCCCCTCGAGAGCACCGTGCTGGGCTCCAACTTCCTGGGTGGCGCCGGGCTGCTCGGCAGTCAGGCCGGCGCGCTGCTGTCGCGGCCCACCGGCGGACTCAGCGCTGTGACCGCGGCTCGCGCGCTGCTTGCGCCGGCCGCCATGACCAACGCCGCGGCGGCTCCGGCGGCGTTCCTGGGCGGGGCTATCGGCAACGCGATCGAGAATGCCTACCTGGCGATCGAGCCGTGGGTGCAGTACGGATTCAACCTCGCCGCGTATGCGGTGGGTTTCCTGCCATGGATCGGCTGGTTGGCTCCCCAGATCAACTTCTTCTATTACCTCTTCGAGCCTATTGTGCAGAGCGCCCTGTTCAACACGATCGACTGGCTGCAACGAACAATCACCTTCTCTGAAGGGCTAAGCAACTTCTGGGCCGCCACCACGGCGTCGATCAACCAGTTCATCAACACCGAGATCAACTGGCTGCTCAGCGTCCTCCCGCCGCTGCCGCCGCTCCCGCCGGCCTTCCCGTGACGGGGGCCGTCAGGCCCCGATCAGGCACGGTGGCTGTGCCGCCACAGCACCCAGACCGGCGGCGTAACCCCCAGCACGATCAGCAGCAGAGCTCCGTAGGCCATCAGCCCTTCGCCCCCCAGGATGATGTCGCCGGCGGGTCCGCCCGTGCTCATCGCGGCCACCGTGAGGAGCCACGTCCACAACGGCAACGCGGCCACCCGCGGCGATCTCGTCCATCGCCCGGCGGCCCATACCAGTGCCCCGTTGAGCAATCCACTGATCAGCCCACTGATGGGAAACGGAATCGAGCCGATATAGGAAGGCAGCAGCAGGGCCCCGGCCAGCGCAGAGAGAACGCCGTCAACAGCCAACAGCGCCAGGACAACGAAACGAATCGCGGGATCTGTCGCGCCGCCGTCTTCAACGGACGCGGCGCGTGGCTTGGTTTCGGTCAGGTCGGAACGCTGTCGAACTGGGAGATTATCGAGCCGATAACCCACTGCAGGCTGTCGAGTCGGTCCTGCCAGTGCTGCTGGTTAGGGTCCAGGTCGGGGTCCATGCGAATTCCTTCCGTGGCTGCCTGATTGGGAGCCTACCGTGTGGCGGACGCGTTGAAGCACTGGTCGAAACCCAGCCCTGCGAGCAGATCCGTTTCCCAGCCACGCTCATCGCGCTGACCCGCGGAGCCGGCCGCGAGAACGTAGTGCTCCTGCGCCAGGATCGGCAGCGCCATGTTGTTCGACAAGGCGCACACCCGACCGGTCGGGCCGACAACTACCTGGGTAGCGTGCGCCGCGAGCGCGGCCGCCTTGGCGGCACGCGCCTCCGGCGCGGCCTCGATAACGGCGTCGATGTCCTCGTCGGCGTACCCGAAGTCGAATGCCTCCTTCGGCGGAAGCACCCACTCGGGACGCAGATCCTGGCTATCCAGCGCGCGCCAGCCCTCCTCGAATGCGCTCTCTGCCAACACCGACCAATAGAACTTCGGCACCGTCCATGGCTCACCGGGGTAGTCGTCGGTGCCGGCCGCAGAGGAGTTCCGGCCGGCGGCGGCCACTGCGGCCGATGTGACGGTGTGGGTGTGGACATGGTCGGGATGGCCATAACCGCCGTTGGGGTCGTACGTCACGACGACGTGGGGGCGCTGCTCACGAATGATGGCGACCAATGCACCAACTGCCTCACGTGCGTCGGCGTCGATGAATCTTTGGCGATGCCGCCTCGGGGTGCCCTGCATGCCCGAATCCCGCCATCGGCCCGCGCCGCCGAGATAGTCGGGCGCGCTGACGCCCAGCGCGTGCAGCGCGGCGGTGAGCTCGCCGATTCGGTAGCCGCCGAGTTGGTCCGCGTGAGCGACGGCGAGTTCGGCCCACCGATCGCCGATGACCTCGCCCTCCTCGCCGAGCGTGCAGGTGACCACGCGCACCTGTGCCCCCCGGGCGGTGTAGTGCGCGATGGTGGCGCCGTTGCCGAGGCTCTCGTCGTCCGGATGTGCGTGGACGAACAGCAGCCGCGGAGTCTCAGGCATGGTCGCACCCTACCCCCGTAATCGGCGGGGACTTTGCTTCACCAGCTATGCGGCATAGGAACGCTAACGGCTACTATCGAGAAATGCCGCAGCTCACCCAAGATCGCCGGAGCAGCCGGAGCCGCCGGCGAGGCGAAGTCCTCGAACGTGCGCTCTACGAGGCCACGCTGGCCGAACTGGCTGAAGTCGGATACGGCGGGCTGACGATGGAAGGAATCGCGGCGCGCGCCCACACCGGCAAGGCGGCGTTATACCGGCGCTGGTGCAGCAAGCATGATTTGGTGCACGCCGCTCTGGTTTACACCCTGCCGCCGGTGCCCGAACTGCGGCCTGGCCGGTCGGCCAGAGAGAACCTGCTGACGGTGTTCACCGCGCACCGCGACATCCTGGCCGGAAAGACCGCCTTCCCCGGCCTGGACATCATCCACCAGCTTCTTCACGAACCGGAAATGCGCGCCATCTTCGCCGACGCTGTGGTGGGCCCGCGCCTGAAGATCACCGAATCGATCCTCCAGGCCGCGATCGACGACGGCGACATCGACCCGGCCACGGTGACCCCGCTGACCGCGCGAGTCGGACCGGCGTTGATCAACCACCATTTCTTGCTCACCGGCGAACCGCCGAACCGACGGGAACTGGCGCTGGTCGTCGACACCGTGATCCCGCCACGAGCACGGGCAAGCGCCGACTAACGAGCCACCCCGGGTTGGGCCGTCACCCAGGTGCCCGGGAAGAGGCCGGGCGGGTCGCCAAATCCGTTGCGGCATCGGCTGTTAGCTGTGGCGCTGCGATCAGAAACGACGCCCCTACCTCCCAGGCCCATCACGACACGCGCTTCGGCACCCCCCGGGCCCGATCAGGTTCTAGCGACGAGCGCAGCGCGGCTCGAAGTCGTTGTGAAAACACCTGTTTGCGCCAACGTGCTTGCGGATATGAATTGCCGTTGATCACTGGGGATTTCGTCCGCCCGCTTCGGTGAACGGGTGCGAAAGCTGCACCGAACGGGTCGGCGTTCTCGCCCGACCGACGGGTCAGTTATGGCCCGGTCTTGACCCACTGGCCGGCGTCGCCGACGATGCCGACGGGCACCGCGCCCGCCAGGCTGACGTTCTGCACGCTTGGGCCGGCCGCGACGATGGTGGTGTCCTGCAAAATCGGCAACACGGTCGACATGTTCCACAGTCGCGGTTCGACCGCGGCGATCACATCGTTGATGTTCTTGGTGCCGTTGAGGGCGGCATCGATATTCGACTGGATGCTGCGATCGCAGATTCCGGTGAGGTTCGACGGCGCTTGCACCAGCGCGCCGGGGTCGGGCGGGCGACTGGGTGGCGGAGATGTCACCGTGGTGCCCGACCCGGCGGGCGGGGTAGGCCCGACAGGGCCAGAGGGGCTAGTGGTCGGCCCATTGGGGGTCGGCACCTGTGTGGACTCCAGCGCGGGACAGCCGTACCGCGACGCCAGCAGCGTCGCCAGGTTTCCGCCGGCCTGATGCCAGCCGACGATCGCGTCCACGCGGTTGTCGGTGAGCGCGTCTCGGTACAGCGACACCGGGTCCAGGGCCAGCACGGTGGCGGCGATGCCGACATTGCGCAACTGGTCGGCGACCGTGTTGGCCACCGCGACCGAGGTCGAGTCATTCGCCGCCACTCCGACGACGAGCGACAGCTGTTGGCCGTCCCTGCTGATCCGGCCGCGGATGACCTCCGGCGGGCCGGTGCTCGCTGGTGTCGGCGCCGGCGACGGCGACGTGTTGGGTTCGATCTGATATCCGGATGCCGCCAGCAACGCCAGCGCCGCCTGCGTGGTCATAGCGGGCGGCGCGGTCGGCTCGTAGCCGGGATCGCTCGGCGAACGGATCTGCGCCTGGTCCAGCGTGACGGTGTTGTCGCTGCCGGCCCCCACTGCCGCCAGCAGGTCGACGTCGAGCAACCCCAGAATCCCCTTGCGGACCTGCGTGTCGGACAGCTTGGGCTCGTTGGCGCGCAGCGTGACCTGCATGACCCGCGGGGTCACGATCCGGGCGGTCCGCACGTCGGGGATGGCGGACAGCTGCGCGAACGCCGCCGAGCCGCCATGCACCTGGGCCACCTGGGTGTCGCCGTTGCGCACCGAGTCGGCCAGCGCAGCGGGTGCGCCGGCCCGACGGAAGAGGATGAGGGCGGGTTTGGCGGGCGGCCCCCAGTAGCGGTCATTGCGGGCGATCAGGATTTCGTCGCGCTGCGGGTCGATGCTCTCCACCCGAAACTGGCCCCCGGTCACCGGCAGCGCCCGGGCCAGCCCGGCCGCAAAACCGCCGGGCACGTCCTTGACGATGTGCGCCGGCAGGATGTCGCTGAACAGCTCCTTCCAAGCCGGATACGGTTGCGCGAAGGTGACCACCGCCTGTTTGCCGCCCTCCAGCGACTGCACGCCGGTGATGAGGTCATATCCGGCCGGGTCGACCACGCCCGGCTGACTGACCATCTGCCGCCAGAGGTACCAGAAGTCGTCGGCGGCGATCGGGGCGTTGTCGGTCCACTGCGCCTCCGGCCGGATCTTGTAGGTCACCGTGAACGGGTCCTGGTTGGTCACCTCCGCGGACACCAACAGGGTCGGGTCCATCTCCCAGCGCGAGCCAGTCGGCGTTTTGGGATCGGGTACCGGCCGAAACGCGCTCGGCAACACCAGCGCGCTGATCGCGGCGTTAACCGGCGACAGGTCGGACAGCAGATGCGGGTTGAACCCGGCGCCGATCGAGTCGATGCCCATGATGATCTGGGTAACCCGCTGCGGCGGGGGCGGTGAGTTGTGCGGCGTATCGGTGCTTTGCGGCGCCGGCGGCGGGTTGACCGTACAGGCCGCCAGCGCCAACCCGATCAGCGAGACCAGCACGCCGACCGCCAGGAGGAAGTGGCGGGCTCGTCTCGGCATGCCCATCAGGGTATCGAGCGCCCAGCCGGCAACCCGGCTAATCGGGCGTGCGCCGAGCATCTAACCCCGGGCCTTGGCCCGCGCCCGGCTGCGGGCCCGGGCGGTGGCGTCCAGCTCAACCTTGCGGACCCGCACGATCTGTGGAGTCACCTCGACGCATTCGTCGGGCGAGCAGAACTCCATGGCCCGTTCCAGGTCGAGCTCGAGCGGCTTGGCCAACGTCTCGATGACGTCCGCGGTCGACGACCGCATATTCGTCAGTTTCTTCTCACGGGTGACGTTGATATCGAGATCCTCTGGGCGCGGGTTGATTCCGACGACCATGCCCTCGTAGGTGTCCTGGCCGGGTTCGACGAAGAACTGACCCCGATCGGCGAGCTGGATCAGGGCGAACGGTGTGATGGTGCCGGACCTGTCGGACACCAGCGAGCCGGTGTGGCGTGCCCGAATCTCCCCCGCCCACGGCCGGTAGCCGTCGAACACGGCATTGGCGATGCCGGTGCCGCGGGTGAGGGTGAGGAAGTCGGTGCGGAAGCCGATCAGGCCGCGGCTGGGCACGATAAAGTCCATCCGGACCCAGCCGGCCGCGTGATTGGTCATCTCCTCCATGCGGCCCTTGCGGCCGGCCATCAACTGGGTGATCGCGCCGACGAATTCCTCGGGGCAGTCAATCGTCATCGCCTCGAACGGCTCGTGCAGCTGACCGTCGATCGTCTTGGTGACCACCTGCGGCTTGCCGACCGTGAGCTCGAAGCCCTCCCGTCGCATCTGTTCGACCAACACGGCCAGGGCGAGCTCGCCGCGGCCTTGCACTTCCCAGGCGTCGGGCCGGCCGATGTCCACCACCCGGATCGACACGTTGCCGACCAGCTCGGTGTCCAGCCGGTTGCGGACCATCCGCGCGGTCAGCTTGTGACCGGACACCTTGCCCGCCAGCGGGGAGGTGTTGGTGCCGATCGTCACCGAGATGGCGGGCTCGTCGACGGTGATGCGCGGCAGCGCGTGGGCGTGATCGGGATCGGCCAGCGTGTCGCCGATCATGATCTCGGGCAGTCCGGCGACGGCCACGATGTCGCCGGCGACCGCCTCATCGGTCGCAGTGCGCTCGACGCCCTCGGTCGCGAGCAGCTCGGTGATCTTGGCGTTGGTGATGACGGGCAACCCGTCCACCTCACGCATCCACGCGACCTGGTGGCCCTTGCGCAGCTTGCCCTTATAGATGCGGACCAACGCGAGCCGACCGAGGAAGGCCGACGCGTCCAGGTTGGTCACCAACCCCTGTAGCGGCGCCTCGGGGTCCCCGACGGGCGGCGGGATGTGCTCCATCAGGACGTCGAACAGCGGGTCCAGGTTGTCACCCTCAGGCACCTCACCGTCGGCCGGTTGTTCGGTGCTCGCGATGCCGGCGCGCCCGGACGCATACAGGGTCGGCAGGCCGAGCGCATGCTCGGCGGCCGCGGCCGCTTCGTCGTCAAGGTCGGACGCGACGTCAAGCAACAAGTCGTGGCTGTCGCTCACCACCTCGGCGATGCGCGCGTCGGGCCGGTCGGTCTTGTTGACGACCAGGATCACCGGAAGATGCGCGGCCAAGGCCTTGCGCAGCACGAACCGGGTCTGCGGCAATGGCCCCTCGGAGGCGTCGACCAGCAGCAGCACCCCGTCCACCATGGAGAGTCCGCGCTCCACCTCGCCGCCGAAGTCGGCGTGGCCCGGAGTGTCGATCACGTTGATGACGGTCACCGACCCGTCCGGGTGGTGGCGGTGCACGGCGGTGTTCTTGGCCAGGATGGTGATGCCCTTTTCCCGCTCCAGGTCGCCGCTGTCCATCACGCGTTCCTGCAGCTCACCGCGTTCGTGCAAGGCGCCGGACTGGCGCAGCATCGCGTCGACCAGGGTGGTCTTGCCGTGGTCGACGTGCGCGACGATGGCGACATTGCGAAATGGCACGTCGGTGATTCTGGCAGTGGGCGCCCCGGATGGCGAACTGGCGGACAAACGCAACCGGACTCCGTGTGGCGCCGGACCGATCAGTTCGTGCTTGTCCGCCACCTCGCGGACTGTGGCCGTGTCGGGAGCGCGCTCAAAGGGCTCGGGTGAGGTCCCCCAGCCAGCGACGATCGGCGGGCACCCAGTCGACATCGTGCAGTTCGGCCGCCGTCACCCAGCGCAGCGCCTGGTGGTCGTGCGCGTGCGGTTCACCGCGTAGCAGTCGCACCCGATACGCCCGCAACGTCGTCGTGCCATTCAGCGCAATGTCGTCGCCAAGGCGGTCGCCCACCGCGATGTCGGCGATCTCCAAGCCGAGTTCCTCGGCCAACTCACGGGCCAGCGCGTCGCGCTCGCTTTCGCCGGGCGCGACCTTACCGCCGGGCAGTTCCCAGCGGCCGGCGAGCTCCGGCGGCCGGACCCGCTGCGCCACCAGGACCGCGGATCCGGAGATGACGGCGCCGGCGACGACGATCTGGGTCGGCATGGCCAGTGACGGTATACGGTCGGAGTATGGCTGTGTTAACCGATGAGGAAGTAGACGCCGCACTGCCCGACCTCAACGGATGGGAGCGTGCCGACGGCGCCCTGCGCCGGTCGATCAAGTTTCCGACATTTCTCGCCGGCATTGACGCCGTGCGCCGGGTGGCCGAGCACGCCGAGAGCAAGGATCATCACCCGGACATCGATATCCGCTGGCGGACAGTGACATTCGCTCTCGTTACGCATTCCGCGGGTGGTATCACCAAGAACGACATCGCGATGGCGCGCGACATCGACGGGATCGTCGGGGACTAGTTCGACGACGATGGGGCCCGCGCAGCGGGCCGCTGAAGCGCGGGGCGATCGGACGCGGCGCCGTGCCGACCGGTGGCGGCAATCCAGATCAAGGTCGCCACCGCCGCCACGACGTAGACCAGCCCGGCCCAGGCCAGATACCACGGTCGGCTTATCTGCCAGATGGTCGGCTGCGCGAAGCTCAGCAACCACGGCACGCCGATAATTGTGAGCGCCAACCAGCCCCAGCCCACCGTCCGCGCGCCGGGGCGCTCGCGTGGCGGCCCATGGATCACCCAGATCATCAGCGGCACCAGCCACACCCAATGGTGGGTCCACGAAATCGGCGAGAGCAGCAGCCCGAACAACTCGACCACCAGCAACTTGCCGAGCCGATCGGGCCCGTCCAGCGCCCGCCAGGCCAGGATGGCCAGCACCGCCGTGACGGCGAGGGCGGCCAGGACCAGCGGACCAAAACCGGCGTCATGACCCAGGATTCGGGAAATGCCGCCCCGCCACGACTGATTGAACGAGGTGGCGATCGGCCCAACCCGGTGCGCGTCGCCCAGCAGGACCGTGAAGTAGTAGCGGGTCTGATCACCGACCACCAAAACCGACACCCCGACGGTGGCAAGGAACACGACCGCCGAAAACACCGCCGCAGCCCATCGCCGAACGCCCAGCAGATAGACACCGGAGATTGCGGGCGTCAACTTGATTCCGGCCGCCACACCGACCAGCAGCCCCGTTAGCCACCACCGGGACGACTGGACCGCCCACAGCACCACCAGCATCAGCAAAACATTGACCTGCCCGTAGTCGAATGTGCTGCGCAGCGGCTCAATCCAGATGGTGATCGCCGTCCACAACATCGCGACACGGCGGGCGTTGGGATCGGCGGCAGACCCTATCAAGCGCTGGCTGATCCGGACCGCGCCGTACAACGCGGCCATCGTCGCGATCTGCCACAGAAACGCAACCAGGCCGAACGGCAACAGATGCAGCGGGTAAAACACGACCGCCGCGAACGGCGGATACGTGAACGGCAGCGGGAAGTCCGGCGTCTGGTCTGCGTAGACGTAGCTGTACAGGGTGCCGGGATGGTCGATGGCCGCGGCGCCACCGAGGTAGACGTGCAGGTCGACGAAGTTGGCGCCGTTGGGCACCAGGTAGGTCCAGGCGAGTCGCGCGGCGATGCTGACGATCAGCAGCGCCGGCGCGGCCGCCTGGAGCCGACTCGCCAGTCGGCGCGTGCGGGGTGCCGCCGAGGCGGCCGAGGTGGTGTCTATCCGCCCGACTTTAGCGATCGCGGCGGCCGCCGCGGCGTTGTCGGCCGTCACGGCGGCTTTTGACTCCGGTCGCGGACTTTGCCGGCTACGGGCCGCTGCGGACCCGGCGACGGGCCGGCGACCGGGTGTTGCCGGGCGTTCGGTCACCGCCGTCACTCGTATCCGTAACGATCGCATAAATGCCACACGTGTCACTTGAGTCACACCAGTATCAAAGTAACTTCGGCCCGGGACCTGTCGTCAACAACCAGGGAGAGTCATGCCAACCATCTGGACCTACTTGCGTGCAACCGCCGTCGTAGTCGGTTCGTCCGCCGCGCTACTGACGGGCGGTATCGCCCACGCTGACCCGGCGCCGGCCCCGGCGCCCTTGCCGAACATTCCGCAACAGCTGATCGCTTCGGCGGCCAACGCGCCTCAGATTCTGCAAAACCTCGCTACCGCCCTCGGCGCGACGCCACCCGTTGCGCAGCCGTCCGCTCCCGGCATCAGCTTTCCGGGCCTAACCCCGGCCGCAGCGGCGACACCCGCCCCGGCGACGCTCCCGTCCATTCTCGGACTTACGCCGCCCGCCGCCGCGGCCCCGGCGGCAAGCCCGACCATCCCCGGGATCAGCGCGCCCATCCCAGGGCTGACCTCGCCGGCACCGGCTGCTCCAGCTGCTCCGGCGATTCCGGGCCTTCCGGTCTCGATTCCGGGGCTGACGGCGCCGGCAGCACCCGCCGCCCCGGCGGCGCCGGCGATTCCGGGGCTGCCGTCTATCCCCGGGATCAGCCCGATTGCCCCGGCGGCCGCGGCCCTGCCGGCGGCTGCTTCTGGGTTGCCGCAGGCAAAGATCGACATGCCTGCGCTGCCCGGCCTGCCGGTGAACGTCCCACCGCAGGTCACGCTGCCGACCGACCTGCCGGCGCTGGCCTCGGGTGCGACCCCGGCGGCGCCCGCTGCACCCGCGCCGGCAGTGACTCCGTCGCTGCTTTCCGCCCTGCCGTGAGCAACTCGTTAGACGGATAACCCACCACCAAGGACCGGAGACACCGTGGCAAGCACTTGGAATCTGTCCAAAGGTTTGGCCGCTGTCGTCGCGGCGTCGGCTGCCGCGTTCGGGCTGTGCCCGAGCGCGGCGGCCGACCCGGCGGCACCGCAGCCGACACCGCAGCCGAACGCCACCCAACAACTACCCGGGCTTCCAGCGTTATCCGAGCTGAGCCCGATAATTCAGCAAGCGGCCAGCGATCCACAGCAGGCGACGCAGCTGCTCATGGCCGCAGCGCAGGCTTTCAGCCACAACCCGACGGCGCCCGCCGAGTCCAAGAACGTGGCCGCGTCGGTGAATCAGTTCCTGCAGGAGCCGGGTGCACCGGTTCCCGGTGCGCCGACTCCACCGCCGAGTGGCGTCACCCCGCCCGACACCGGCCCGGTGCCACACGTGCCGGCGGCGGGCGTAGAGCCCGGGGTGCAGGCGCACCTGCCGTCGGGTATCGATCCGACCCACGCGGTGGGTCCGGCACCGGCTGCGGCGGCCCCGGCTACGCCGCCGATCGCCACACCGCCCGTTTCCGCACCGGCGCCCGCGACCCGCGAGCCGGCCACCGAGCCCGTCGCGGCACCCGCACCGGCGCCGCCTGCGCCGGTGGCAGCACCGGAGCCGGCCCCCGCTCCCGCGGCCCCCACGCCGGCTCCCGCTCCCGCGGCGGCTCCGGGTTTCGGCGCTGATGCCCCGCCCACCCAGGACTTCATGTATCCCTCGATCGGCACCAATTGCCTCGCAGACGGCAGCACCGCGATCGCGACCGCGCTATCGGTGGCGGGGCCGGCGAAGATCCCGGCGCCCGGTCCCGGGCCAGGCCAGACCGCATATGTGTTCACCGCGGTCGGCACACCCGGACCCGCCGACGTGCAGAAGCTGCCATTGAACGTCACCTGGGTGAACCTGACCACGGGCAAGTCCGGAACCGCCGCGCTCAAGCCGCGCTCAGACATCAATGCCGACGGGCCGACGACGTTGAGCGTGATCGCCGACACCGGCTCGGGCAGCATCATGTCGACGATCTTCGGGCAGGTCACCACCAAGGAGAGGCAGTGCCAGTTCATGCCCACGATCGGCTCCACGGTGGTGCCTTAGAGCGGACCCCGCGTCCCTTGGCCGTCGAGCGCGAAAGCTAGTAGGCCATGAACAGAATCGCGTCGCGGTCGTACTCCATGCCCGGATGAACGCTGGCAAGGTGAGCCTGGGTTAGTTCGACCAGCTCGTCCTCATCCTTACCGACGATGGCTTCGCCGCACGGACACGTTATGTGTGTCTTCACGTTGCCGCCTTTCCCTTCGCTGCTGCCTTCATCTGCTTCTTGTGTGATCGCACCTGCCCGAGCGAACGGGCGTCGACGATGTCGGCGACGGATATGTGTGTGCCGGATTCGCCGAACTCCCCGGCCGCCGCCCGCCAGCCCGTCGGTGTCACCCCGTACTGCTTGCCTAGCAAGGCGAGAAAGATCTGCGCCTTCTGCTGACCGAAACCGGGTAACTCCTTGAGCCGCCGCAGCAGCTCCTTCCCGTCTGGCTGGCCGGCCATCCACAACCCGGCCGCATTACCGTGGTAGCGGTCCACGATGATCTGCGCCAGGGCCTGGATGCGCTTGGCCATCGATCCCGGAAAGCGGTGTATCGCAGGCTTTTCCGAGCACAGCGCGACGAACTTGTCCGGGTCGTAGTCGGCGATCTCGGCGGCGTCGAAGCCGCCCATCCGGTCGGCGATCTTCTTCGGTCCCGCGAAGGCGGTTTCCATCGGCACCTGCTGGTCGAGCAGCATGCCGACCAGCAACGCGAAAGGGTTGTCATCCAGCAGGGCATCGGCGGCCGGATCTTGGACAAGCTGCAGTCTCGGCACCCACACAGTCTAGATCCGCGGCCCGGGCACCGCGTCGAGGGCTTGCACGCAGCGGGCGGCAGTCGGCCCGCTGAGCTCGCCCAGTGCGAATCAGACTATGCTGCAACCGCTTTCGAAGTTTCCGACGCCCGAGGGCCCGGGCCAGGTGTTCCGCTTTTACCCGCTCTTTCGGCGGAATTCGCGTCGGCTCTCCACCGGACCGTGTGTCCGCGTTTGGTTGTCGCCACCGCTCTTGTGATCGGATCCGCCCGACGACTTGGCCATCTTGCGGTCCAGGGCCTCACGGAACTTGCGCTTGACCTCGTCCTCCGAGCCTGAGGACTCCGCGTCTCGGGAGGGGTTCGAATCAGCCATACCGGCAGCCTAGCCCGGACGGTCGGGCCTGGCCGGTGAATTTGCCGTTACCGCATGCCCGGGGGCATGCCGTACAGGTGCGAGATCGGCAGGGTCAGCAGCACCCGTCGATCGGTGACCATCGCCTGCCGATAGTCGTCCCAGTCCGGGTGTTCACCGGCAATGTTTCGATACAACGCGATCAGCGCTTCGACGGTGTCGTCATCGGGCGCAGCCGCCGGCGGAGTCAGTTCCGCCGTGCCCTCGGCCACGGCATAGGACCATCCGTCGTCGGCGTCGACCAGGATCGAGGCTCGCGGGTCGCGGCGCAGGTTGCGGGTCTTGGCTCGCGGCTCGGTGATCGATACCTGCACCGCCACCTTGCGCGGATCGAAGTGATACTGCACGTTCGACAGCTGCGGGCGCCCGTCACGTTTGATGGTGGCCAGCACTCCGAGGGAGTTCCCACTGATCAGGGCCAACAGTTTGTCGTCGAAGACTTGGCGTCCCATGCCGAAAGCCTACGTCGCGCGCGCCGGCGCGAGCCGATCTGGTGGAATCGGGACATGACCAATTACGCCGCCTTCCTGCGCGGCGTCAACGTGGGCGGGGTCAACCTCAAGATGGCCGGGGTCGCGACCGCGTTGACCGACGCCGGATTCACCAACGTGCGAACCATCTTGGCCAGCGGCAACGTGCTCCTGGAGTCTTCGGCCAGGGTAGCCGCGGTACGCAAGAAGGCCGAAGCCACGCTGCGCGAGAAGTTCGGTTACGACGCCTGGGTGCTGGTGTACGACATCGATACGGTGCGTGCCGTCGTCGACGCCTACCCGTTCGAGCGCGAGGTCGAGGGGTATCAGTCCTACGTCACGTTCGTCGCCGACAAAGCGGTGCTGGACGAACTCGCCCGGTTGGACGCCGGTGCGGAAGAGAAGATCAGCCGCGGTGAAGGCGTCGTCTATTGGCAGGTTCCCAAGGGCAGCACGCTGAACAGCACGATCGGCAAGACCATGGGCAAGCCGCGGTACAAGTCTTCGACCACCACCCGCAACCTGCGCACGCTGGCCAAGATGTTGCGCTAACACCTCGCGCGCCAGGCTATTTCGCGGTGGTGCGCTCAGTCATCCGGCACGTTCGTCAGGTAGCGCATCGCGTCGGATTTGGTCAGCCCCAACGCTCGGGCCACTCCGACGTACTCTTTGGCGGCGGCCGCCATCGCGGCGTCCGTCGGATCGAAGCGGGAAATGAAAGTGCCGAAGCGCCCGCGTGTTTCGACGACCGCGGCCGACTCCAGCTCACGATAGGCACGGGCGACGGTGTTCGCCGCGACCCCAAGCTGACCGGCCAGGTCGCGCACCGTCGGAAGCCTGCTGCCCGGCGGCAACGCGCCGCTCCGGACACCGTCGATGACCTGGTTTCTGAGCTGGTCGAACAACGGCTTGCCCGCCCGCACATCGACCTTTAACCAATCCCGCAGCTCCACGTGTCCAGTATCACGCACGCACCGCTATCTTTGTGGGATGCGAGTAACGGTGCTCAGCGGCGCGGGGATCTCCGCGGAAAGCGGCGTGCCGACCTTCCGTGACGACAAGAACGGGCTGTGGGCCCGTTTCGATCCCTACGAGCTCTCCAGCACACAGGGCTGGCGCGAGAATCCGGAGCGGGTGTGGGGCTGGTATCTGTGGCGCCATTACCTGGTAGCCAACGTCGAACCCAACGCCGGACATCGCGCCATCGCCGCCTGGCAAGACTACGTCGACGTCAGCGTCATCACCCAGAATGTGGACGACTTGCACGAGCGCGCCGGTAGCACGTCGGTGCATCACCTGCACGGGAGTCTTTTCGAGTTCCGTTGCGAGCGTTGCGATATGCCCTACACCGGCGCGCTGCCGCACCTGACCGAGCCGGTGCTGGAGGTCGAGCCTCCGATGTGCCACTGCGGCGGCATGATCAGGCCCGACATCGTCTGGTTCGGAGAGCCACTGCCCGACGAGCCGTGGCAGCGTGCGGTCGAGGCGACCGAAGCAGCCGACCTGATGGTGGTGGTGGGGACCTCGGCGATCGTGTACCCGGCGGCCGGGCTCGCCGAACTGGCGCTGTCCCGCGGCACGGCCGTCATCGAGGTCAATCCCGAGGCCACACCGCTGTCCAGAAGCGCCACGATCAGCATGCGCGAGACCGCGGGCCAGGCGTTGCCCGGGCTGCTGCAGCGGCTGCCCGCCCTGCTGGGGTAGCTCGGCCTGCCGTCCGGCGCCGACCCTGCGGTCGCGGCGTCGAGCCTGCGCACAGATCGCGGTTTGTCCACAAGATCGCGCGCTCAGCGCAGTCTCGATGGGGCTGTGTCCGCGCAATCGGCAAGTCTGCCGTCATGACCGGCGACGAACCGTCACCCCCTTTCCTGGGCAGTGAAGCACTAACGAGCGGAACGCTGCGGCCTCATCAGCTGCGGTCCCGATTCCGCGCGGTGTTTCCCGACGTCTATGTCCGACGCGATCAGCAACTGACACTGCGCGATTGCGCGGTGGCGGCCTGGCTCTGGTCGCACCGGCAGGGGGTGCTCGCGGGGTTGACCGCGGCCGCCTGGCATGGCTCGAAATGGGTCGATGAACGCCGACCCGTCGAGTTGATCTGGTCGAACGCGCGGCCGCCTCGCGGCGTGCGAACCTACGATGTGAGGCTGGTTCCGGCGGAGGTCGAGGTGGTCGGGGGCGTTCCGGTGACGACACCGGAACGCACCGCATTCGACATCGGTCGGCGCGAGGCGATGGGTGTGGCGATTGTTCATTTGGACGCCCTCATGCGGGTGACCGGCACCAAGGTCAATGAAGTCCTCGAAGTAGCCGACCAGCATCGCGGCGCACGTGGACTCAGGCAGCTCGAGACAGCGCTGCAGTCAGTCGATCCCGGTTCGCAGTCGCCGAAAGAGACGTGGCTGCGGCTCTTGTTGATCCGGGCGGGCCTACCGCGGCCGACGACCCAGATCCCCGTCGTGACAGCCGGAGCGCAGATGTACTACCTCGACATGGGATGGGAGGACATCATGGTCGCCATCGAATATGACGGCGAGCATCATCGTCTGGACCGCTGGCAGTACACAAGGGATATTCGCCGCCGGGAGGTGTTGGACCGGCTCGGCTGGATCGTCATCCGGGTGACCACATCGGATCCTCCGGCCGACATCATCGGCAGAGTTCGCGGCGCGTTGGAGTTTCGAGCGGCGAGCCTGCGGTAGCCGCGTCAAGCCTGCGCGTAGATCGTGGTTTACCCGCCGATCCACGCGCTGAGCGCAGACTCGGCGCAATAGGTAATAGAAACACCGTTAGGGTCTACGCGCCCGGCCCAGCGCCAACTCCGACACCGGCAGCGGCGCCCAGACCGGCAACGTCCACTCCCGCCGAGAGACGTCCACCTCGAATCCGGCGTCGGCGATCGAGCGCTCGGTATCGCGATACGTGTGGCAGTTGCCGAACAGTCTGGGCCAAAGCGTTGCGTCGACAAACCGCTGCAACCGCCCCCGCGCACCGGCACTGGCCACATGCTCGAGATAGCGCAGCTGGCCGCCCGGGCGCAGCAACGAATACAGCCGCCGCAGCACGCTGCCGGGGTCGCGCACCGAACACAAGACCAGCGAGCACACCACCGCGTCGAACGGCCCCCCGTCGCTGAGAGCTTCCGCGGTCTCCTCCCGGACGACAACCGACACGGGCACCACGGCGGCCGCGGCGCGGGCTTGGGCCGCCAACCGCTGCTCGGGCTCAACCGCGATCACCTGTTCGACCGACTCCGGGTAGTTGGGGAAGTTCGTCCCTATACCCGCGCCGACCTCCAGCACCCGGCCAGACAGGCCGGCCAGGTTCTCCCGGCGCAGGACCCGCACCGCCCGGGCTTCGTGGGTGGCGACGACGGGCCAGATACGCGCGAAGAACGGATGGTCGATAGTGGATGCCACCTCCTGCGTCATGTCCGCGACTCCTCCGACTCCCGATGTTCAGTCACCCATGCCGCCAACTTTTGGGGTGTGGCATCCCGGCCGCAATGCCCGATCACCACACGCCCATAGAAGACCGAACTCAGCACCCGGTCGGCGAATGCCTCGGGGTCGCCAAAAGGCAAGTGCGGCTTGGCGATCAACATGGCCGCCACGCCATGCGCCGCGCTCCAGAGTTCCAACGCGACGGTGGTTGGGTCGTCCGGCAGGTAGATCCCGTCGTCCATCAGCTTCAGCACGGTGGCGCGCATGTGTTTGAACGCCGAGCTGTCCAGCACTGTGTCGATGTTGCTTCCGGACCGCCACTCACCCATCGTGGCGATCCGGTACAACTCCGGGGTTTGGGTGGCGAACCGGACATAGGCCAGCCCCTGGGCGCGCAGCACCTCGACCGGGTCGGTGTGCTCGGCGGCTACCCGCTGCATTTCCACGTCGAGCTTTTCGAAATAGCGCGCGCAAACCGCGTCCATCAGGGCATCTTTGTCGGCGAAATGCAGATAGATGGACGGCGGTGTGACGCCGACGCGTTGCGCCACCGAGCGGATTGATACCGCCCTGGCGTGCCCGGTTTCCAGCAGCAACTCGGTGGCCGCGTCCAGAATCTCGTCACGAAGCCGATTGCCGAAGCCACGGGGTGCCCTGGCACGACGAAGACCTTCGATCGACACGTTAACCAATTCTTGTCACCGGCTGCCTGATCGGGCGGCCATTGTGCGCTACCGGCTCCTCGGTCGGTTCGACATGCCCGACCTCTCCGGACGGCCCCTCGCTGATGCCGAACCGATCATGCAGCAACGCCAGGGGCTTGGGCGCCCACCAATTCCAGCGGCCCATCACATGCATAAACGCCGGCACCAGGACCATCCGCACCAGGGTCGCATCCGCGGCCACGGCAAGCGTCAGGCCGAGGCCGAACATCCGCATGAACGACACGTGAGCGGCGATCAGCGCGGCGAACGACATCGACATCACCAACGCGGCCGCGGTGATCACCCGGCCGGTGCGGGCCACGCCGTGCGCCACGCTCTCGTCGTTGGCGGCGTGCGCCAGGGCTGCGCTTACCTTTGCCGGTCGCGCGGCTCCGGATGCCAGCCAGTACTCGCGGATCCTGGAGATCAAGAACACCTCGTAATCCATCGACAACCCGAAGGCGATGCAGAACAGCAGCACCGGCATGTTGGCCACCAGCGTCCCGCTCGGGGTTGTTCCCAGTGCGCCGAGATGGCCGTCCTGGAAGATCCATACCAGCGCGCCGAAAGCCGCGGTCAGCGACAGCACGTTACAAACCAGCGCCTTCAGCGGCAGCACCACGCTGCCGGTGAGCAGGAACAGCAGCACGAACGTGATGGCGGCCATCAGCCCCAGCACCGCCGGAAGTCGTTCCGTCACCGCATCGACGCTGTCGCGGTTGACCTGAGCGACACCGGCCATATCAACCGATCGGCCGGCGGGCCCGGCAACCTGATGCAACCGAGTGAGCTGGGTGTCGTTGGCTCGGGAAAACAGCGGCGCCGTGCTGCTCACGGTCAGGAATGCGCTGCCGTGGGCCAAGCCGGTTGCCGCGGCCGGTGGTCCTACCCGGTTTCCGCCCACGAAAGTCCCGCCCGGTGCCGATACGCCCGATACGTCGGGAACCCGCGACAAATCGGCGGCGTACTTGTCCAAATCCCCCGGGCTCAGGCCGCGGGCGTCGGGGACGACGATGGGCACCCCCGTCGCGGAATCGTGCGCAAAACCGGTGCGCAACCGGTCACCGACCTGATGCGACGACGCCGTAGTTGGCAGCACCCGGTCGTCCGGGAAACCCCACTTCACCGAGATGAACGGAAGCCCGAGCAACAGCAGCACGGCGACGACAGCCAAACCGATCGGCAGCCAGCGTCGCATCACGAAATTGCTCGAGCGGTACCAAAACAATTGCTCGACCGGTTTGTGCATCGGTTCGGGGCGGCGCAGCATCCGACGCACGAGCCGGCGGACGTCCAGCGCATCCAGCCGGGGACCCAGCAGCACGATCGCGGCCGGGGTTATCACGATGGACGCTGTCGCGACGAAGGCCACCGTGGCCACACCGGCGTAGGCGAACGACTTCAGGAAGTACATCGGGAACAGTGCCGTCGCCGACATCGACAACGCGACGGTGACCGCGGAGAACAGCACGGTGCGGCCGGAAGTCGCCATGGTCCGGATCAGTGCCTCTTTTCGGTCACCGCCCTCGGCCAGCTCGTCGCGATAGCGGCTGACGATCAGGAGGGTGTAGTCGATGGCCAACGCCAGGCCCAGCGCGGTGCTCAGGTTGAGCGCAAAAATCGACACTTCGGTGGTGTAGGTGACGAGCCGCAACACCGTCAATGAGCCGACGACGGCCAGTGCCCCGAGGGCCATCGGCAACGCCGCTGCCAGCAGCCCACCGAACACCCAGACCAGCACCAGGAAGCTCAGCGGAATCGCGATCATCTCCATCAACAAGAGGTCTTCTTGGTTTTGCTTGTTGATCTGGGCGTACTGCATTGCCGGGCCACCGGCGCGGACGGTGACGCCGTCACGGTCGTGGACGAGTTGGTCCGACAGAGTTTGGGCGTTTTTCTGCACGAAGTTTTCGCCGCCTTTGAGGTTGACCACGATCAACCCCGACTTGCCGTCGGTGCTGACCAAATCGGCGGCGGCCTGCGGCGGCGCGGTCCACGCCGAGGACACATTGAGTACCAACGGGGACCGCTGCAATTGGCCGACGAGGTCGGTGCCCACCTTGCGGGCCTGCTCATTGTTGGCACCTGCGGGAGCGGTCACCAGGATCAGCATCTGTTGACCGCTCTGCCCGAACTTGTCGGCCAACACATTGATGGCGCGGGCCGACTCCGAGTTCGGATCCTGAAAACCCCCGGGTGACAGGCTATCGGCGACCGGGATGCCGAAGACCGCGGCGGCTATGAAGACCAAGACCCCGACCGCGATGATTCGTCGAGGCGCCGCGATGGCCAGTCGAGCGATCGCCTGCAGCATGTTCGTGCCCCTCCGCCCCCGGTGACGGTCCCCGGTCGCCACCTATCTCCGATAACTTATCAGCGATAAGTTACAGGTGTCAAACAATCTCTCCTAGGCACGTGGGTGGGCACCCGGATGGTTCAAAGCTTTGGAAAAGCCGCGTCGAACCGGCTGCGATAAGAGGCCGCCATGAGAGTCCGGCAAGAAAAATGGGCGGCACCCATACCGCTCACGGGCCCAGTCCGGCGCGCGACGGCCGTAAACCTACCGGCGAGTAAATTGCCATCATTTTCCGAATCGTGACTCAAAGATTCCTTAAAGGGGGCCCATACGCTCATTGTCATGTGGATCGACGACTCGAGTGCCGACGTCATCAAGGCTGACTTCGAGGCTCTCTACCACGGCGACGTGCTGGTGGAAGGTGAGACCTCGGAGCAGTTCGAAGACCAGCACCCGCTGCCTACGGCAAGCTGACCGCCCCATGAGCGTGCTCGCACGGCTACTTATGGCCGAACCCGCTGTCAGTCGATGGTTCCGTCGATAGATCTTCGTTTCCGAAAGCCCCCCGCAACGCGGGGGGCTTTCGTTTGTCCGACCGTGTCCGCCCGTGTCCGCCCGACCGCCCGGCTCAGCGGGGCGCCATGCGGATCGCGCCGTCCAACCGAATGACCTCACCGTTGAGCATCGGGTTTTCGATGATGTGCACGGCGAGTGCCCCATACTCGTCCGGGTTGCCCAGCCGCGACGGGTGGGGCACCTGCTTGCCCAGTGACTCCCTGGCCGGTTCCGGCAGACCCGCCAACAGCGGGGTGTCGAAGAGCCCCGGCGCGATCGTCACCACCCGGATGGCCTTGCTGGCCAGGTCGCGGGCGATGGGCAACGTCATGCCGACCACGCCGCCCTTGGACGCCGAGTAGGCGGCCTGGCCGATCTGGCCGTCGAACGCGGCCACCGAAGCGGTGTTGACGATGACGCCGCGCTCCTCTCCGATCAACTCGGTTTTGGCGATCCGCTCGGCGCCCAGCCGCAGCACGTTGAAGGTGCCGACCAGGTTGATCTCCACGACCTTGCGGAACGCTTGAAGCGGGAAGACGCCGTCCTTGCTCAGTACGCGGATGGCGTTGCCGGTGCCGGCGCAATTGACCACGATGCGCAGCGGGCCCATCGACTCGGCCGTGTCCAGCGCCTTGCTGACGGCAGCCTCGTCGGTCACGTCGGCCTGAACGAAACGCGCGCGATCGCCCAGCTCGCGAACCGCCTCTTCACCCCTGAGGTCCAGCACCACCACCTGGGCCCCGGCGTCCAGCAGTCGCTTGGTGGTGGCCAGGCCCAGGCCCGACGCGCCCCCGGTGACGACGGCCACGGCGTCTTTGATCTCCATGCAGGTCCTTCCCTATCGTCCAGCCAACCGGTTGGTTGGGGACTATACCCAGTCCATGAGCACCGCTTCGATGTCGGTCGCCGGCGCCGCCGGGCGGGGCGTGTCCGGCGCGGTGCGGGAGAACCGCGGCGCCGGCAGCGGCTGCAGACTCCCGTTGACTTCGTAGAAGGTGTTGCGCTCGGTGATGTGCGGTTCGGTCTGCACCTCGCCGAATGCCAGTACCGGTGTCACGCAGGCGTCGGAGTCGGCGAACACCTTCGCCCAGTGATCGCGGTCGCGACTGGCGAACGTCTCCGTCAGCACCGCTCGGAGTTCGGGCCAGCGGGCGGTGTCGTTCTGTGGCGGCAGGTTGGCCGCGTCCAGACCCAGTCCGGCCAGCATGGCCGCGTAGAACTGCGGCTCGATGGCCCCGACCGCGACGTAGCGGCCGTCGGCGCACTCGTAGGTGTCGTAGTAGGGCGCGCCGCCGTCGAGCATGTTGGTGCCACGCACGTCCGACCACATGCCGGAGGCGCGCATCTGCCACATCATCTGGATCAGCATGCTCGAACCGTCGACCATGGCGGCGTCAACGACCTGACCCTTGCCGGAGCGCTGCCGCTCCCACAGCGCGGCCAGGATGCCGACCAGCAAGAACATCGAGCCGCCGCCGAAGTCACCGACCAGGTTCAGTGGCGGCACCGGCCGCTCGTTCACCCGGCCGATGGCGTGCAGGATTCCGTTCAGCGAGATGTAGTTGATGTCGTGGCCCGCTTGCTGGCTGCGCGGGCCGGCTTGTCCCCAGCCGGTCATCCGGGCGTAGATCAGTCGGTCGTTGACCTTGGCGCAGTCTTCGGGGCCAAGGCCGAGCCGCTCGGTGACGCCGGGGCGGTAGCCCTCGATCAACACGTCGGCTTTGGCGACGAGCTTGAGCACGAGGTCGCGTCCCTGGTCTGACTTGAGGTCGGCGGTCACAACGCGCCGGTTGCGCATCATGGCGTCCTTCGCGACACCGCCGCCACCGGCCGACGGCCGATCGATACGCACCACGTCGGCCCCCAGGTCCCCCAGGATCATCGCGGCGTGCGGGCCCGGCCCGATGCCGGCCAGCTCGACAACACGCAGTCCCTGTAGCGGTCCAGCCACGATCCACGACCTTTCGTCTGCTCTGACGCTCCGACGTTCCGTTCGCATCTTCGCAGCCGCCCGCGACGGCCGCGCACCCCGGTCGCTCACGCGGTCATTAGGGTGAGCGCATGCCGGATTCTGGAATCGCCACGCTTGCACCAGTCGCAGGTCTCGACGTCACGCTGACCGACGGCGTGCTGTCGGTGACGATCAATCGCCCCGAAAGCCTGAACTCACTGACCATCCCGGTGATCACCGGGATGGTCGAGGCGATGGAATACGCGGCCACCGACCCCGAGGTCAAGGTGGTCCGGCTCGGCGGCGCGGGTCGCGGGTTTTGCTCCGGGGCGGGCATCAGCGCCGACGACATGTCCGGTGGTGGCGGGGTCCCGCCGGACGAAATCATCCTGGAGATCAACCGACTCGTGCGGGCCATCGCCGCCCTGCCGCACCCTGTGGTCGCCGTCATTCAAGGACCGGCGGCCGGCGTCGGCGTTTCGATCGCTCTGGCCTGTGATGTCGTATTAGCTTCTGACAAAGCGTTTTTCATGCTTGCCTTCACAAAGATCGGGTTGATGCCCGACGGCGGCGCATCGGCGTTGGTCGCCGCTGCGATCGGGCGGATCCGGGCGATGCAGATGGCGCTGCTGCCCGAACGGCTGCCCGCCCCCGAGGCGCTGTCCTGGGGCCTGATCACCGCCGTCTATCCGGCCGACGACTTCGAGGCCGAGGTGGACAAGGTGGTCAAGAGGTTGTTGGCCGGCCCGGCGGTGGCGTTCGCAAACACCAAGCGAGCGATCAATGCGGCCACGCTCACCGAGTTGAATCCGACCCTGCAGCGCGAATTCGAGGGACAATCGCGCCTGCTGGTGTCCCACGACTTCAAAGAAGGCACAACGGCATTCCAGGATCGCCGCACTCCCAACTTCACCGACCGCTGAGTTCCGTTGTCCCGCTTCGAGCTTATTCGGCATAGAACCCGGCAATCCTTCCTTGCGTCGGATCCGAATGACTGAACGCGAGGAACGGAGAATCGATGGCGGAACAGGTCAGCTGTCTGGTGACCGGAGCGACCGGCTACATCGGCGCCCGGCTGGTGCCCCGACTGCTGGACGAGGGTCACCGAGTTCGCGCGTTGGCCCGCGACCCGGGCAAGTTGGCGGACGTGCCATGGCGGGGACAGACAGAGGTGGCGCGAGGTGATCTGGGTGATGTCGATTCTCTGATGACGGCGTTCGACGGGATGGACGTCGTCTACTACCTGGTCCATTCGATGGGCACGTCGAAGAATTTCGCAGCCGAGGAAGCCAACGCCGTGCGCAACGTCGTGACCGCGGCTCGCCGCACCGGGGTGCGGCGAGTGGTGTATCTGAGCGGGCTGCATCCGCACGGCAGCAGGCTCTCGCCGCATCTGGAGTCGCGCAAAGCCGTCGGCGACGCCCTCATCGACTCCGGCGTCGAGGCGGTGGTGTTGCAAGCCGGAGTGGTCATCGGGACGGGCTCGGCGTCGTTCGAACTGATCCGGCACCTCACCGACCGGTTGCCGGTCATGACCACGCCGAAGTGGGTGCACAACAGGATTCAGCCGATCGCGGTGCGCGACGTGCTGTACTACCTGGTCGCTGCGGCGACGGCACGGGTGCCGTCGTCGCGAACTTGGGATATCGGCGGACCCGACGTACTCGAGTACGGCGACATGATGCGGGTCTACGCCGAAGTGGCGGGGTTGGGAAGGCGCTATCTGATCGTGCTGCCGTTTCTGACCCCAACCATTGCCAGCCTCTGGGTCGGGACCGTGACCCCAATCCCTCCCGGACTGGCGCGGCCGCTGATCGAATCGCTGGAATGCGACGCGGTGATGGGCGACTTCGACATCGACAGCATCATCGAGCCGCCGCCGGGCGGCCTGACCGGATACCGCCGCGGCGTCGAATTGGCGCTCAACCGCGCGATGCGCGGCCTTCCCGACGCCACCTGGACCTCGCTGCGGTCGGATCCCGCCGAGCCGCTGCCGAGTGATCCGGACTGGGCCGGCGCGATCGTCTACACCGACGTGCGGACCGCCGAGACCGCCGCCCAGCCGGGCGACGTGTGGAGGGCCGCCGAGGACGCGGCGACCGGCAACCGACGATGGCGCGTGGCAGAACGCGGGCCGGGCACCACACTGCGGCTACGGTCCACGATGCGCTCACCGGGGAAGGCGTGGTTGGAAATGACCGTCACGCCGCGAGATGGGGGCGGCGCCAGGTACACGCAACGGCTGATCTTTTTGCCGACGGGCGTATTGGGACGCTTGTGTTGGCTGCTGGCATGGCCCGTGCGTACCCTCGCGCTGTCGGCGCTGGCACGCGACGTCGTTGGCCCGCCGGGATAGGTCAGACGCCGAACATCGGGGGCAGTGCGAGCACCATGATCAGACCCCACACGAGGTGGGTCACCGCCGGGGCCAGCACACCGCCGCTGGACCGGCGCTCAAACGCGCACACCGTCCCGAGGATGATCGCGGCGAAACCGAGCATTGGGTTGCCGCTGGCCATGGCCGCGCACGCGTACAGGACGGTCGAGATGACCACCGGGTGATACCGGCCCAGTGCGGTGTAAAGCGCGCCGCGGAAAAAGATCTCTTCGGTGATGCCGTTGACCAGGGTGATCACCACGACCAGCCAAAAAGGCCCTTGATGGGCGAATAGCAGCACTCGTGTGATCAAGTCGGAGATGGCCGGTATCTCCCTGGCGATCAATCCGCCCAGCACGAAGACACCGCCGAGCAGCACGCCGATCGTGGTTCCGGTGATGACCGGGCGCTGGTTGCGGCCACGCCAGCAGATGCCCCCCAGATGCAGGGGGCCCGAGATGAACCCGCCGGCGACCCACACCGCCGCCAGCACCAGGGTCAGCCAGTAGAAGCTCGACTCCCCCGGATGGCGCCGCAACGAAAAGCCCAGCACGGCGGCGCCGATCACCAGCGTGATCGCAACAATGACGCGACGACGTCGCACCACTACTGGCGATTCATGATGGGGCACAGCGACATTGGTGATCGCACGGCGCAACTCAGAGTAGGCGCTGGTGTGGTACGGACTGGTCGACTGGCTCATGCAAGACGCACTTTCGGGGTCAAAGTGAACAGGATGTCGAGGCCGGTTCGCAGCGCACCGGCGAGCGGCCCCGGGACGATGTTGACCAGCTTCAAGGCGGGCCGGGCGATGGGCGGCGTGATCGCGCGGGCGAGGCGGCGGATGCGCAGGGCGTCACCGCCCGCCCATGCGGGGTCGCTGTCGGCCAGCTGATGGGGATCAGTCAACGCGTTGACGGGTCGGGGCCGGCGGCTGGGCCGGTCGGCCAACGCCAGGGCAATGGCGTCGTCGACGCCGAGCAGGCCCCCGGGCGGTTCGGGAACCCGATCGCGCCGGCCACTGACGGATGCCACCATCGGATGGTCCAGCGACTCGACCAGGTCTTCGGCCAGCCCCTGCGGCACTGGCAGTGCGACCCCGGTGATCAGCGACGCCAGCGCGGTGTCGACTCTGCCGACTGGTAAGGCGGCGTGCCACCTGCCGGAGATCCGCGCGTACGTCCTGAGCAGCTCCCGGTAGGACGTCGTCTCGGGGCCGGATATGTCGTAGGCGCCAGCGGCTACCTGGCCCGGGTCTGCCGCGGCGACGAGATAGTGCAGCACGTCACGGATGGAGATGGGATCGATCGGGTTATCCATCCAGCTCGGTATCGGCATGAGGGGGAACCGGTCCCCCACGTACCGCATCATCTCAAAGGACGTCGAGCCGGCGCCGATGATCATCGCCGCACCCAGCCACACCAGATCCGGGCCGTCTTCGACCGTCAGGGCCTCGGCCACCTCGGCTCGGCTGGTCAGGTGCTCCGACAGGGCCTCGCCGGCGGGAGCGAAGCCGCCCAGATACACGATGCGCCGCACACCGGCGTCTTTGGCCGCGGCTGCGGGGTTCGTGGCCGCGGCCCTGTCGGCGTCGCGGAAGCCAGGCTGGCCGATCGCGTGCACCAGGTAATACACCACATCGATCGGGCCCACGGCTTCCCTGGAACTGGCCCTAGAACTGGCGAAAGCAGCCCGCACCGAGACCGGATCGCACGCGTCGAGGGTGACCGGTGTGACATCGTCGAACCAACCTAAACGCTTGAGACGCTTCGGGTTTCGGGTGGCGGTCACGACCTGGTGCTGGTCCGCCAGCAGCGCAGTGACCAGCCGCGATCCCACATAACCAGTGGCACCGGTGACCAGAATCCGCATACCTCCGACCCTAGCCGCGTGTGCGGAGGAGCACTTGAACCGATCTACCTACGGCACCGTAACCAGTACATGGAAAACACCACGGGGGGCAGTTCGGGACGCCTCGGACTGAAAACACCGACCACCAACGCCAATCCGTCAGTCGCAGCAGTTGCCGTGAAGTTCCCGCCAAACCTGTACAGCCAAGAAGAGGTCATCGGGGCGTTGACCGACTTCGCCAGCCCGGAGTTTCGGCGGTTTGCACTTACCAGTGGGGTCGCGTCCCGCCACACCGCGCTGCCACTGACGCAATACCAGCACTTAACCGGTTTCACCGACGCAAACGACTACTTCGTCGAGGTCGCCCTTGACCTCGCTGAGCAGGCGCTACTCACAGCGCTTGACGAGGCCGAGGTCGAGCCGTCCGAGGTCGACATCGTCTTTTCGACGACGGTTACCGGGCTCGCCGTTCCGAGCCTAGAGGCCCGGCTGGCAACACGGGTCGGGTTGCGCCAAGACGTCAAACGCGTCCCGTTGTTCGGCCTGGGGTGTGTGGCGGGCGCCGCCGGCCTGGCGCGGGTGCATGACTACCTCCGGGCGTTTCCCGATCACGTGGCGGTGCTGCTGGCGGTTGAACTATGCTCGTTGACCGTTCAGCGCGAGGACAATTCGATCGCGAATCTCGTCGCCTCCAGCCTGTTTGGTGACGGCGCCGCGGTCGTCATCGCGACCGGAGCCGACCGGACACCGGTTGGGCCGGAGGTGCTGGCCACCCGCAGCCAGATCTACCCGGACACCGAAGGCGCGTTGGGCTTCAACATCGGCGGCGACGGGTTTCAGATTGTCCTGTCCGCCGAGATCTCGACCGTCGTCGAGAAATACGTGGGCGACGATGTCCGCAAATTCCTTGCCGACCACGGACTGACCACCGCCGACGTCTCAACATGGTTGTTGCACGCCGCCGGCCCGAAGGTGATCGACGCGGTCGAAGACGCGTTGGAGCTGCCGGCGGATGCCCTCGAACGCACCAGAACCTCGTTGCGCGACAATGGAAACCTGTCCTCGGTTTCGGTACTTGATATACTCCACGCCACAATGGCCGACCCACCGTCGCCGGGTTCGATCGGGCTGATGATCGCCATGGGACCAGGCTTCTCCGCCGAATTCGTCCTGCTGAGCTGGTAGGGCCTGATAAGACGATGTATTACTTGCTGATCCTGGCGGTAGCCGTCGAACGGCTGGCCGAGGTGATCGTGGCCAAACGGAACGCGCGATGGGCTTTTGCTCACGGCGGCAAGGAATTTGGTCAAGATCACTATCCGGTGATGGTCACTCTCCACACCGCACTGCTGCTCGGCTGTCTCATCGAACCGTGGGCGCTGCATCGGCCGTTCATCGGCTGGCTCGGCTGGCCGATGCTAGCCGTGGCCGCGCTGGCCCAGGTGCTGCGCTGGTGGTGCATCACGACGCTGGGCCGACGGTGGAACACCCGGGTGATCGTGTTGCCGGACGCGCCGTTGGTGCGGCAGGGCCCCTACCGGTGGCTGCACCACCCGAACTATGTTGCTGTGGTGGCCGAAGGGTTTGCGTTGCCGTTGGTGCACACCGCGTGGCTGACCGCGCTCGCTTTCACACTGGCCAACGCGATGTTGCTGAGGGTGCGTCTGCGGGTGGAGAACTCGGCTTTGGGCTACGCATGACAAACTATGACTCCGACCTGCTGATCGTCGGCGGCGGCCCGGGAGGCCTGGCCACGGCGTTACACGCTCGCAGGCAAGGACTTTCGGTGATCGTGGCCGAGCCGCGAGAAAACCCCATCGACAAGGCGTGCGGTGAGGGGCTGATGCCCGGCGGACTGGCCGAGCTGATGTCGCTCGGCGTGGACCCGGCCGGCATGCCCCTTCGCGGGATTGCCTATGTGAGCGAACATCGTCGGGCGCAGGCGCGGTTTCGCGACGGGCCGGGCAGGGGCGTGCGACGCACCACCTTGCACGCGGCGCTGGCCGCACGGGCCAAAGAGCAAGACACCGAGTGGATCCGGGCGCGGGTGACAAGCGTCCAGCAAGACGCGCATGGAGTGACGGCCGCCGGTGTGCGCGCCAAATGGTTGGTGGCAGCCGACGGACTGCATTCGGCGGCGCGGCGCGCCGTCGGAATCAAAGCCATGGCCGGAACACCACGGCGCCATGGCGTGCGGTGGCACTTCAAGGTCCCGGCGTGGTCGGAGTTCGTCGAGGTGCACTGGTCGCGGTGGGGTGAGGCGTACGTGACGCCGGTGGAACCGGACCTGGTCGGCGTGGCGATCCTGTCTGGTGGGCGACCCGACCTGGCTTGGTTCCCGTGGCTGGCCCAGCATTTGGCGGGCGCCAGTCGCGGACAGGCCCGCGGTTGCGGCCCGATGCGTCAGGTGGTCTCGCGCCGCGTCGCCGGACGGGTGCTGCTGGTGGGCGACGCGGCGGGCTACGAGGACGCTCTGACCGGCGAAGGCATCAGCCTCGCGGTCAAGCAAGCGGCCGCGGCAGTCGACGCCATCGTCAATGACGCAGCGTCGTCATACGAGGACGCGTGGCACCGCGTCACGCGCGATTATCGGCTGCTCACCCGCGCACTGGTGCTGGGCAGCACGCCACACGTGGCTCGCCGCGCCATCGTGCCGGCGTGCACGCTCCTACCGGGGGTGTTCCAGCGTGGGGTGAACGTCCTGGCGCGCTAGAACTAGCGCGCCTTCCAGACCGGCTCCCGCTTTTCGGCGAACGCCAAAGGCCCCTCCTTGGCGTCCTCGGATCTGATCAGGGAACGCATCTCGTGCACGGTGCGCTCCCAGCCCGCTTCGTCATCAACGATGACCCCGTCGTCAACGCCGTAGGCGATACGCTTGCTGGCCTGCACCGACAGGGGCGCGTTGACGGTCACCCGCGCGGCCAGCGCAAGCGCGGCGTCCAGCACCGAGCCCTCCTTGACGACCTGGTTGATCAGGCCCCATCCCAGGGCATCGGATGCGGTGATCGGCTCGCCGGTGAGCAACAGTTCCATCCCCACTTTGCGGGGCAGCTGCTGAACGATCCGGAAAACACCCCCGGCAGCTGCGATCAGTCCGCGTTTGACCTCGGGCAACCCGAACTTGGCGTGTTCGTCGGCCACCACCAGGTCGCTGGCCAGCGCCAGCTCGGTGCCGCCACCCAGTGCGGTGCCGTTGACCGCCGCGATCGTGGGCTTGTCGATGAAGTGGTGCACATAACCGGCGAAACCCCACTCGCCATGCTCGGGGTGATACAGGTTCTCGCGGCGCGCGATCGCCTTGAGGTCGGCCCCGGCGCAAAACGACTTGTCGCCGGCGCCGGTGATCACCACGGCCCGCACGTCGGGGTCGTGTTGCGCTTCTTCCAGCGCGTCCCCGACGCCGATGCTGACGGCGCCGTTGATCGCGTTGCGGGCCTCCGGCCGGTTGATGGTTATCACCATGACGTTGCCCCGGCGGTCGACCAGCGCTGCCGGCTGGTCGCTGTCGGCGTCCGTCACAGCAGCTCCACGATGGTGGCGTTGGCCTGGCCACCACCCTCGCACATGGTCTGTAGGCCGTAGCGAATTCCCTTGTCCCGCATGTGATAAAGCAGCGTGGTCATGATACGTGCCCCCGAGCCGCCCAGCGGGTGGCCGAGCGCGATGGCGCCGCCGTTGGGGTTGAGCTTCTTTTCGTCGGCCCCGATGTCCTTCAGCCACGCCAGCGGGACCGGCGCAAATGCCTCGTTGACCTCGTACGCGCCGATGTCGCCGATGCTCAGCCCGGATTTCTTCAGCACCTTCTGGGTCGCCGGGATGGGCGCGGTCAGCATGATCACCGGGTTCGCCCCGGCCAGCGTCGCGGTGTGCACCTTGGCGATCGGCGTGAGGCCCAGTTCCTTGGCCTTCTCGGCGGACATGAACAGGATTGCGGCCGAACCGTCGGTGATCTGCGAGGAGTTACCGGCGTGGATCACGCCATCTTCCTTGAACGCGGGCTTCAGCGAAGCCATCTTTTCCATCGGGGTGCCGCGGCGGATGCCCTCATCCTTGAGGACGACTGTTTTTTCGTGGCCGTCGGCCACCTTGATGCCCACGATCTGGTCGTCGAACGCGCCGGAATCCTGTGCCGCTGCGGCCTTTTCGTGTGATCCCAGGGAGAACTCGTCGAGCGCAAGCCGGTCGAAGCCCCACTGCTCGGCGATCATCTCGGCACCAAGGCCCTGGTTGGGGATCTGGCCCTCGTAACGGTCGATGAAGGCCTGCGGATACGGCCGTCCGCCGTTGGCCAGGGACGAACCCATGGGTGTCCGCGACATCGACTCCACACCGCCGGCGACGACTACGTCGTAGTGTCCGGCCACCACTCCGGCCGCGGCGAAATGAATGGACTGCTGGCTCGACCCGCACTGGCGGTCGACGGTCACGCCCGGGACGGTCTCGGGCCAGCCGGCCGCCAGCACCGCGGTACGGGCGATGTCGATGGCTTGTTCGCCAGCCTGGCTGACGCAGCCCCAGATGACGTCGTCGACGATTCCGGGGTCGATGCCGGCCTTGTCGACCAATCCGTTGAGGACCTGCGCGGACAGGTCGGCCGAGTGCACACCGGACAGCCCGCCGTTGCGCTTCCCCAGCGGTGAGCGCACTGCCTCGACGATGACGGCTTCAGCCATGGTTATGTCTCCTCTGAAAGAACTGGTGACGCGGGGTCTTCAGACGATTGTCAACCAACGCGTTGGGCGGTCGGAGGGCGGGGTGGTCCAGACATCGCGTTGACCTATCCGCGAGCCACCCACACGCACCATCCACGGAATCGATGCCGCCGGTGGTTGCGCGCGTATGTTGCATTGCGACGGCTTGCAATCGACGCACGGCGCCAAGACCCCAAGGCGGTAGGACTCACATGCTCAGTCCCTACGACGATTTCCCCATTCATCCTTCGGCCGACCCGATCGCCCACCCGGCCAGCGCCGATCCGAATCACTACGACCGGTACTGGTTCAACGGGCACCAGCGGGAAGGCAAATTCATCTTCGGCGCCGCCATGGGCCACTACCCAGTGCGCGGGGTTATCGACGCCGCATTCAGCATCGTGGTCGACGGGGTACAGCACTCGATCTTCAGTTCCGGCGCGATGCCGACGGACCGCTCTACCGTGGTCGGTCCCATCCACATCGAAGTACTCGACCCGATGCGGCGCATCCGATTCGTGGTGGGGCCCAATGAGCATGGCATCGAGGCGGACCTGAGGTTCACCGCGGCCACCGTCGCGGTCGAGGAGCCGCGGCAGCGTCGGCTTTCTCCGGAGGGCATCGTGCTCACCGACCACACCCGGCTCACCCAATGGGGAGCTTGGGAGGGATCCATCACCGTCGACGGCGCCCGGATCGCAATCCATCCCGACCAGGTACCGGGCACCAGGGACCGCTCCTGGGGTGTGCGTCCGGTCGGCGAACAGATTGCCACCAACCGGGCCTTCCAGATTCCTCAGGTGTTTTGGCTCTGGGCCCCTCTACATTTCGGTAACCGTTACACTCATCTGGCTCTGCACGAAAACGCCGATGGCTCGCGCTGGCTGCAGACCGCACTGGTCCTCGAACCGGTCGGATCGGATGTCGCGCCGTGGAGCCGCGCGGGGGTCCGCGAGTGCGGCGGTATCGCCTACGAGATCGAATGGGAGCCGGGCCGCCGCGAGATGCGCAGCGCCCGTTTGAGCTTCGACGATCCCGTTGACGGACACATTGATGTCGAACTCGAGAAGATCTCGACATTCCGGATGCGCGGAATCGGCTACATGCACCCATACTGGAGCCACGGCAGCAACCACGGACAGGCCGAAACGGGGAGGGAATCAATCAGAGTCGACGATTTCGACCCGTTGGAGCTGTCTTCCATCCACCTCCAAAACCTGGTCCGGGCGCGGATGGGTGAGCGTGTCGGCATCGGCGTGCTCGAAGAGTTCCACATGGGCGAGCACCAACCGACCGGGCTGACCGGGTTCCTCGACGGCTACCGCGCCTGATGGGCTTGGCGCCCGCTCCGGCGGGGTTGATGAGCCCGCCGGAGTCGGCTTGCTGACAGTTCGATGCCGGCTCTTTTACGCCGCGTACACCTTCGGTCACATTTCATTCATTTCTCTGGGGGTCACAGCAAAGTAGGGTGCCGGAGTATGAGCACTCCTTCACCTGGTCCCGGTTGGTGGCTGGCGTCAGACGGCCAGTGGTATCCGCAGCGGTGGGAGACGCTCTTTATCTCTCACACGGATGAGTCTCAGGAAGCGGTGTTGGACGAGGCGAGCCGCCTGACGAAGGCCTACGGAGAGCAGGGGTGGGAGATCGTGAGCTCTTCGGTGCAACGCACTCAGGTCGCACGCCACTTCAAGGACTATGACGAAGGCGGGGACCATTATTTCGAATGGAGCATCGTCTGCACCTTGAAACGGCCCCTCGCGCCTGGCTAGCGGCCCGCGCTGGGGCGGGGGGCGAAGTCGATGCGCTACACCGGTTCCTTCGCGCCCCGCTCGCTTGGCCCGGTTAGCCGGCGGGATACGCGACGGACCGTCTTAACATCCCAACCCGCGCACAGGCTGGGCGTCCCCAACTGTATATCGTTCAGGCCGTCGAGCAGACTCGCGATCCGGCGTCGTTCGTCGGCGACGGCGGCGAAGACAAACTCGCGGTCGGCGGCACGCATCACTTGAAGGCGTCGTGTCGCATCGCTTTACGACAGATCCGAGTCGTCGGCGGCCACCAGCATCAGCTTTTCGGCGACCCAACCGGGTTCGGTGATCATCATGTCGTGGCCGGTGTCGAGGTCCCACAAGCGGCCGTTGGCCTTACGCCGCAGGCCATCTACGTCACGCCACCGCATGTACATCGTGGTACAGAGGTGGGATTGCGGGATCAGAGCGAGCGCGGCTTCGTTGGTCAGCCGCAGTGGCTGCTCAAAGCACTTCCACGGGTGCGGCGTCAACCGCGCCTTCATCCACTCACGCTGGCCGGGATCCCGCACACCGTAGTACCGCAGCGTGTCATCGTTTGGGTACAAGCACATTTCGACACCGTCGACGATGCGGCCCTCGGCGCGCGCAGCGGCCATCATCGCAGGAGCCTGGTCGACGAGCGTCTGGCCGTTGACGGGTGTCGCGGCGTCCAGGTAGACAAGGTGGCCCACCCGGTCGGTGGCCCGGTCGGCGGCACCGGTGATCACCATGCCCCCATAACTGTGGCCAACGAGGATCACGTCGCGCAGATCCTCGAAGTGCAGCAGCTTGACGATGTCGGTGATGTGACAGTCGAGGTCGACATCGGACGCGAACAAGTGCGCACGCTCGCCCAGGCCGGTCAACGACGGGGCGTACACCTCGTGCCCTTGCGAACGCAAAAGCCGCGCGACGGGTTGGTAGCACCAGCCGCCATGGCCGCCACCGTGGACCAAGACATAGGTGGCCACCGGCGCCTCCTATTCTTCCGCCGAGCGTGCGCAAAATGCCGCGCCGCACGGCGTGTCTGTGTGCAGACACGCACGCTCGCGGCAGTTGGTGGCTCAACCGGCGGGATACGCGACGGATTTGATCTCGGTGTACTGGTCGAATCCGGCGACACCGTTCTGGCGGCCCACCCCGCTTTCCTTGTAGCCGCCGAACGGTGTGTCGGCGCCGTACGGGGCGCCGCCGTTGACGCCCATGAAGCCGGCCTTGATTCGGCGGGCCACCGCCAGCGAATGCTCCAGCGAGCCCGACATAACGTTGCCGGCCAACCCGTAGACGCTGTCGTTGGCGATCCGGATCGCGTCCTCCTCGTCGTCGAACGGGATGACGGACAGCACGGGCCCGAAGATCTCCTCTTGCGCGATCGTCATGGAGTTGTCGACATCGACGAAAAGCGTTGGCCTGACATAGAATCCACGGTCGAAGCCGGTGGGCGCATCGGGCCCGCCGACCAGGGCGGTGGCGCCCTCCTCGACGCCCTTGTTGATGTAGCCCAGCACGCGCTTGCGCTGCCTGTCCGAAATCAACGGACCACACAAGGTGCCCGGGTCTTGCGGGTCACCACACGTGACGTTCTCGTAGATGCCCTTCAGGATCGCCACACCCTCGTCGTAGCGAGACCGCGGCAGCAGCATCCGGGTGGGGTTAGCGCAGCCCTGCCCGGCGTGCATGCACGGCGCGATGCCGATCGCGCAGGCCAGCCCGAAATCGGCGTCCTCCAAGACGACGGTGGCCGACTTGCCACCGAGCTCGAGGAACAGCCGCTTCATCGTCGCCGCACCTTTTTCCATGATCCGCTTGCCGACCGCGGTCGAGCCGGTGAACGAGATCAGGTCGACCTTCGGCGACAGCGTGAGCTCCTCGCCAACCAGGTGATCCGAAGCGGTGACGACGTTGACCACACCCGGGGGGATGTCGGTCTTTTCGGCGATCAGCCGGCCCAGGCGGGTCGCGTTGAAAGGCGTGTCGGGCGCCGGCTTGAGCACGACGGTGTTGCCGGTGCCCAGCGCCTGGCCGAGCTTGTTGATCGTGACTTCGAACGGGAAGTTCCAGGGCACGATCGCGCCGACGACGCCGACCGGTTCGCGCCAGACCTTGCGGGTGGTCAGCGTGCCGGTGAGGCTGATCACCTTGTCGCCCAGGTCGGTCTCCCAGGGATACTCGTCGATCAGCCTGGCGGGGTAGCGCAGCCCATCTTCCAGCGGGGCATCCAGCTGCGGGCCGAACGTGATCGCCCGGGGGGAGCCGACTTCGAGGATCAGCTCCTCGCGCAGTTCTTCCTTCTCCGATTCGATCGCCTCGTGCAGCTGCAGCAGGCAGCGCTTGCGCAGCTCGCGGTTCGTCGACCAGTCGGTCTCGTCGAAGGCCCGCCGGGCGGCGTCGATGGCCCGGTGCATGTCCTCCTTCGACGCGTCGGCCACCTCCCCGAGCGACTCCTCGGTCGCCGGGTTGATGTTCGTGAAGGTGCCGGCCTGGCCGTCGACCAACTTGCCGTCGATCATCATCTTCGGCTCGAAACGGACCTTTACAGTGTCAGCCATATTTGTTCAGCTCTCTTCGGACAAGGCGCTGGTTAGAGCGCCGGGACGTGGGATGCCATCGCCAGACGGGCTCATCCTATGGTGAGCCTTACTGGAAACTAGCCGATTGGCAACAAGGAACATGCGGGGACCCACTCAACTGATCTCCTACTGGGCATCGAACAGCACCGGTAGCGATGTCGGCGACCGGAAAACTTGCCCGCGGATGTGCGGGTCATCTCCGTCGGGGTCCAGTCGAAGATTCGGCAGCCGGTCCAGCAACAGGTTAATGGCGGTGCGCATCTCAAGCCGCGCCAGGTGCATGCCGAGGCATACGTGTGCGCCGTGGCCCCAGCCCAGGTTTGCCTTGGCTTGTCGGTGAATGTTGAACGTGTCGGGATCGGGGTAGCGATCCTCCTGCCGATTCGCAGAACCCAGCATCGGCATCACCGTCGCGCCGGCCGGGATCGCCACCCCGCCGAGTTCGGTGTCGCGGGTGGCGACCCGGGTGATGGTCAACAGCGGTGGCTCCCACCGCACGCCCTCCTCGATGGCCTGTGGCAGCAGCGACCGGTCCGCGCGGATGGCGTCCAGTTGCGCAGGATCCGACAACAGCCCGAAAAGCAGGCTGCCCAGCGACCGGTAGGTCGTTTCCACACCCGCGGGCAGCAGCAGTCGAAGGAACGAGAAGATCTCTTCGTCCGCCAGCTTCTCCCCGTCGATCTCGGCCGCACCGAGCGCGCTGATCAGGTCGTCCTTCGGCTCGGCGCAACGGGCCTGCAGGATCGGTGCGAAGTAGTCACACAAGGCAGCCGAGGCCGCAAGCCCGCGCTCGGGGTTCATCAGCCAACTCAGCAGCGAAATCGACCACCGCTGGAACTGCGGGTAGTCCTTCTCCGGCAAGCCCAATAGACCGGCGATGATCTGGCTCGGATAGTCGAAGGTGAACTCCTTCACCAGATCCGCCTTGCCGTTGGGTGCGAACTTGTCGATCAGGCTGTTCGCCACCCGGCCGACCAACTCGTCTTCCCACCGCGCCAAAGACTTCTGCGTGAACGCCTTCTGTACCAACGAACGCAGCCGACCGTGGATTGGCTCGTCCATACCGAGCATTACCCCTTCACCCAGCACGGGGCCGAACGCGGCGATGACGGCCGACGACGAAAACGTCTCGTTGTCGCGCAGCATCTGCTGGACATCCTCGTGGCGGTAAACGATGAACATCGGTAGCGATTCCTCGTGCGGAAGCGCTCCCGACGTCTCGAGTCGCTGCACCGGTTCCTCGCGGCGCAGCCGCGCCAGTTCGGTGTAGGGGTCACGCACGTCACCGGATATCGCGTCGTCGAAGGAGCCGAAGTCCTCCAGGTCGTCGAAAAGCTGTTCCATTTTTACCCCTCATTTCCCTTGCGGCGCTTCGCCGCCAGCGACGCCAAGCGCTGCAACGCCGGCGCCGGAAGAATGCGTGCGGCGAACACCATCGCCTTTTGAGCCAAAGTCAACGGCCACGCCCCGTCCCGCATCGAACCCTGTCTGGGTATGCCCAGCACGATCCGGGACATGTGGTGCATGCCCGAAGCCGGGAGGATCCTGTTGGACACCAACAGCATTGAGGCGTCCGGGCCCACACCGCGGCGACAAAACGGCCTCCGGTCATCCAGCGCCCTGAGCACGCCGTCGGCGAACCGCTCGGGAGGCCTGGCGAGTTTCATCGCGAACCTCCCGCGGGTGTTCATGGTGTTGTGCAGCCGGGCGTAGGGGCCCTCGAAGTTGCGGTTATCGGTGGTGCCCGCGTCGGTGATGATGTCGGTGTCATACGTGCCGGCCACCAGAACGGTCACGCCGAGACCGAAGGGCGCGATCTCACACGCCATCGACTCACCCCATCGCTCCAACGCTCCCTTGGCCGCCGAGTAAGGCGCGGTAGCAGGCTGACCGCGCACCCCGGCCGCGCTGGATACCAGCACGATGCGGCCCTCGCCCGCGGCCCGCATCGACGGCAGCAGCGCCTGGGTGAGCGCGACGGGACCAAGGACTGACGTGGCAAACATCCTCTGCCACAGCGCTATATCGGCTTCCTCCACCATTCCGGCGGCGGAGATCCCCGCGTTGTGCACAACCGCGTACGGTGCGCCCACAGCTTCTTCGATTGCCTTGGCCGCCGCCGTGATCGACGCGGCGTCGGTGAGGTCGAGCTGCACGCCGATCAGCCGGTCGTCATCTTCAGCTGCGCCAGTCGCCTGCCGTAGCGACGGAATCCCGCTATCGGGTGTGCGCATGGCCGCGACCACGCGCCACCCTTCGCGGTACAGGCGCACCGCCGATGCGAACCCCAATCCGCGGGACGCACCGGTGATGACAACCGTGCGCGGTTCAACCATTGTTGCCCGTTGTTGCGCAGGCGCCTTCACCCGGCGGCGGCGGATCGACGTGGGGCCGCCCGTTCGGCTCCCCGCTCGCCCAGGTCGACCAGATGCCGACCGAGAACGGGCCTTGAGCGCCCGCCTTCTCGTAAAAGCCTTGCGGGTCATAGACTTTGGCCTCTGGGTAAGGCCACGGGCAGGCGGCCGAGGTCGCCGCATGGCTGATCTTGATGGCGGCGAACCACGCCCCGTAGGCGAAGTACGACACATTCATGATGGCGAACATCACCAGGAAGGTGCCGAGCACCGGACGGCTGGGCAGGATCTTCGCTTTCGCGGTCAGCTTCTCCGCCACCGACTTCCCGGTGTCGTCTCGGTAGCACAGGATCGCGGCCGGGATCATCACGAACGTCACCGAGAACGACTCCCAGATCAGCGGGAACTGGAAGGTGGTGCCGGTGAATACGGAACCCCAGGGAATCACCTGCGAGTAGATGTACATGCCGGCGTGCACGAGCTGGATCTCCAGCCACGCGTCGAAGACGAAGCCGATCACCAAGGTCAGCAGGCCCAGGCAGACCAACGGGTGCCGCGACACGAAGGCCTCGGGCCCTTTGCGTGCCTGCAGTTTGCGCAGGATCCAAATCGCCGGGAAGTAGGGGCCGAAATAAAACATCACGTAGCCGAACACCACGAACGGTTCGACGGTCGGCGACAACGACACCAGCGGCCACGACTCCGGCCAGTGGATGAGGTCGGGGTTGTAGACCGCGAACGGCGCCCAGTTCATGATCGGGTCCTGCCACACGATCAGCGTGGTGCACAGGAACATCAGCATCACCGGGCTGCCCGGATTGCGCCGCCAGCCCCTGATGAACACGACCAGCAGCACAAACAGCATGATCACGGTGGCAACATGCAGGAACGTGATGTAGTCCAGCCCAAAGAGGAACCTGACCGGGCGCGGCCGGCCGTGCACGTTCGGGTTGGCGACGCGCGGGTCGAGCGCGACACGGCAGTTCGCGATGAAGAAGAGCGCGAACGCCGCCAGGGCAGCCCCGGCTATCCATCCGCCCCATCCGCGTTTCTTGGCTGCGCGCGGCGGGGTGGGCTCCTCGTCGGGCCTCAGCGGTGTGGATTGTTCGGTAGACATCTCAGCCTTCCTCTCCGAAGCGATCGACCAGATGCGAGTTGATGCCGTCGGCATCGAGGGTCCGTGCCACCAGATAGCCGGCGCCCATCCACGCCCGGCGGGTCCATTTGCCGAACGACACCCGCGTGCCGGGCGCTCCCGCGGCGGCGGGCATCATCTTCACCCGCTCCAGCGCCTCTTTGACGCCACGCGGGCTGAGCGGATGGGCGTCGCTGAACGCCCGCACCAACGTCTCGGCGACGTCGCGGTTGACCGGCGGCACGCAATATTCGGGACGCCGACCGCCGTACTTTTTCGCGTAGCGATCGAGGAAGTCCTGGCCGATCTGATTCGCCTCGTCGTACTGGTCGACTCCGATCCAACCCATGAACGCGTTCCACATGATCGGGTTCACCCACGCGTTCTGGAAAGCCGTGGTGGTGAATCTCGGCGGATCCCAATCGACGGCTTGCAACGCCGGGTTGATGAACACGATCCCGAAGCCGAAGCCCAGGTGGACGATCGCTTCTGCCTTCGCTTCGTGCACGGTGCGCACGGCTCCGTTGATGTCCTGCGCGGTCTGCGCGATCGCCGCTTCGGCGACGATGCGAATGCCCTTGCGCCGGCACGCGTTTCGCAGGTTCTTCAGGTAGCTCTCGCCGATCAGGTTCTGCTCGACGAGAACCCCGATTTGGGTGAGTCCGCGTTTCGCCACGAGGTCGGCGATGAAGATCGGCTCGTCGGTCATCGATCCCTGCGGGAAGGAGAACGTCCATTCGCCCAGCCAGTCGTCGGTGCCCGTGACGCTGATGGCCGGGACCTTGAATCGCTCCTCGATGGCTTCGCGCGTGGGCACGCAGTTGTCGGTGATGTGCGGGCCGAACACCACCAGACAGCCTTCGTCGACGAGCTCACCGAACGCGTTGATCACCGCCTTGACCGATCCCTTGGGCAGCCCCTCCACCTCGCGGTAAATCATCTGCACGGGACGATCCATCACCCCGCGTTCAACCGCCTCCTCGAATACGAGGTCAAAGCACCGCGTGAAGTCCGCGAGCATCTCCTCGGGAAACCCCGGCGGGAGCGTGAAGTCGATCAGGTAGCCGACCTTGATTGGCTCTGCGCTGCTTTCGTAGGACATCTGACCTCCCGGATGGCACTCTCACTCGCACGGATCCATGACTGACCTAATATTTGTTCAGACCGTAGCGGTGGCGGTATGCAGCGTCAATCATCAGATCCCCGACACCGGCATCAGGCCCCACCGGACCCGCCCAGATAGACCTCGACCATCTCGCGCAGAGCCCTGCCGACTGCCACATCGTCGGTGAGCGGTCCGACGATCGCAGCCTTGGCCGCCTCTGGCATGGTCAGGCCCTCTGCGATGAGCCTGCCCGCCGCGATGAGGACGCGGGTGGATGCGACCTCACGCAGGCCACCGGAGTCCAGGCGGCGGATGGCCTGCCCGAAGCGAACCAGCTCGGCGGCGGTGGCACTGTCCACGCCTGCCTCGTGTGAAACGATCGTCTCTTCGACATCGGCTGCGGGGAAACCGAATTCGATTGCGACCATCCGCTGACGTGTCGAATCCTTGAGGTCCTTGAGCACGCTTTGGTAGCCAGGGTTATAGGACACCACAAGGCCGAATCCGGGTTCCGCGTCCAGCGTGATTCCGAGCCGCTCGATCGGCAGCTGTCGCCGGTAGTCCGCCAGCGGATGCAGCACCACGGTCGTGTCCTGTCGGGCTTCCACCACTTCGTCCAGGTAGCAGATCGCGCCCTCCCGGACCGCTCGGGTCAGCGGACCGTCCACCCACACCGTCTCGTCGCCCCGCAGGAGATACCGACCGACAAGGTCTGCCGTGGTGAGGTCGTCATGGCAGGCGACCGTGATCAGCGCTCGGCCGAGGTCGTAGGCCATCGCCTCGACGAAACGGGTCTTGCCGCAACCCGTCGGCCCCTTCAGGACCAGTGCCAGACCCTGGCGGTAGGCGGCCTTGAAAATGGCCTCTTCGCCGCCGACCGCCTTGTAGTAGGGCCGTACCGTCGCAGCGCCGGGTTTCGGGTCGGGATCTGCGCCGTTCCGGTAAGCGATCCCGAACTCGTCGGCCATAGCGTCCCTTCCGCCAATTGATTGGAGCCTATCCGGAACAGATGTTTGTTTCAAGTGCGCTGACGAGCGCGTTTGGGCTTGGCCGTGAAGCGCCAACGGCATTCTGGCACAGGGCATCAGGACGAAGTTCGCACAATCAGGCGCTGCTCATGACACCCTGCGGCGGACCTCCGCCGAGCGCAGTGCGGACCGGAATAGCGGTCCGATCACCCCGGCGAGTTGATCTGGGCGCGCGATGGTCGCATGCGCGGTGCTACCGAACACTTTGCGCAGCGCTTGCACGTCAGTCCCCGCGCCGATCGTCAGGCACACACAGCCGGTGCCCCGGCGGCGGGCCTCGATCAGAGCACGGCGCGCGTCGGCGGCACCGTAGGGGCGCTCGTATCCGTGGTCGTATGCGAGTCCGTCGGACAGCACGACCAACAGCCGCCGTGACGTACCTCCGCGTGCCTCCAAGACCGCCGAGCCGTGCCGGATCGCCGCACCGAGGCGGGAGTACGCGCCGGGTTCCAGGCTGTTCAGGCGCCTCATGACCTGGGCGTTGAGGTGATCGTCAAATCGCTTGACGGGTACCATGTTCACCGCGCTCCGGCCCTGTGAGTAGTAGGCGTAGAGCGCAACTCGGTCACCCAGGTCATGCAGTGCAACGGCGAGGTCGGCGACCGCGGCACGCTGTTGTTCGTGCACCGTCCGCCCCACCGTTCCTGGCTCCGCCGCAGAACCCGACACATCGAGAAGGAGCAGCACCGACAGATCACGCCGGCGCCGCAGGCTGTCGAGGTACACCGCCTCGTCGGGCGCCGATCCGGCCAGCATCTCGACGCGGGCTTCGACCGCCGCGTCGATGTCGATGTCGTCGCCCTGAGACTGGCGGTGGCGGCGGTGCAGACCCATTCCAAGTCGTGACAGCGGGCGCCTGACCCCGATCGCGTCGTCGATCGCCTGGATGGCCGATGCCTTGATCTTCGGCTCAACCTCCCGCACGGTGCACCACGCCGGCCGGTAGCTCTTGCGGGTGACGTCCCATTCCGGATACTTCACGCCGGACGTTCCGGCTTCGCCGTCGTTGAAGTGGTCATTTCGGTCCTCGCTCGACGTTGAGGCCAGCGACGACACGGCATAGACACCGCGGTTGGAGGACTTTGTGCGATGCGTCGGGGTGTCCGCGCCCGGCGGTCCGCCGCCGCTACCGGTCTTGCGCGCCGAGGACAGCATCTTCTTCAACCACTTGCCGATGAAGCCGCCCCCGCCAACCGGGCTGGTGAACAGGTCTGGATCGTCGGATTCGTCGATCTGGCCGTCCTCGAGCTCCTGGAGCTCCTCCGGTTCCTGCGCGCCACGACCGCGCGGGACATGCCGGGAGTCCGCCTGATCCTGTTGGTCGGCCGCTCGGGAGGACGCGGCCAGCACCTTCCCGGCACGGATCACGCCAAACACCGGCGCCGGTTCGTCGATCGCCGCCCGCCCGGCGGCAATGCTCAGCGAAGCGGCGGGCGAGTCGCTGCGACTCGCGATGTCGCGGTTGCCCACCTGCCATACTCCCGGGGCCAAGGCGTGTGGTAGCAGGTAACCATTGCTGACCAGTGCGCGGTGACCCTCAACCGCCAGATAGCGCCTGGCCAGCCGGGGGTGGCGGAGCAGCAAACGCACGACATCAGGATCCAGGCTGCCGGCGGCGATCATCGACGCCTGTACCGCAATCGCCTCGAGTTTCGCGTGGGCTCGCGCGGACGGATCGACGTAAATCGTCTGGCCGTCCGTCCACGGGGGTTCACCCGGTTGCAAGTCGGCAACCGCCACGGGTCGGCCCGCAAGTGCAGAAGCGAGCATGCTCAAGCCCTGCAACCGGTCGTCGCGAGCGTCGTCTGCCACGCTCAACCTCCGAACCGCGCGGGACCTCGTTGACCAAATATCTGTTCCACCGTAGAGTCCGGTTCCACCGCGGTCAATCGGACCAGCGGTCGGTCAGTCCGGAGCGCATCATGATTGACTTCACCGACCGGGTGGCAGTGGTCACCGGCGCCGGGCGCGGACTCGGTCGGCTGTACGCACTGGAGCTGGCACGCCGGGGAGCCGCGGTGGTGGTCAACGACCTCGGCGGCTCGATGCGCGGCTTCCCCGGTGAAGGCGCCGACTCTGGCGTCGCCGACGAAGTGGTCGACGAGATCAGGAAAGCGGGAGGCACGGCGATCGCCTCCTATGACTCGGTCGACAGTCCCGCGGGTGGCCAAGCGATTATCGACGCGGCCGTGGGTGCGTTCGGGCGGCTCGACGCGGTCATCAGCAACGCGGGAATCTTCGGCAGCGTGCCATTCGAAGACCTCTCGCCCGAAGAGTGGACTCGCATGCTGCGCGTGCATCTCGACGGCGGCTTTTATCTATCTCAGCCCGCGTATCGCGTGATGAAGAACAACGGGGGCGGAAGGTTCGTCTTCATCTCGTCCTCCGCCGGGATCTTCGGCCAGCCGATGGAGGCTCACTACGCCGCGGCCAAGGCCGGCCTGGTGGGCTTGACCAACGTGATCGCGATCGAAGGCGAAGCCCATGGGATACTCGCCAATTCCGTTATGCCCACCGGCTTCTCGCGAATGGTTACCGAGACGGTTGGCGACGAGAAGCTCCTGGCCGAATCCGGCTTCATGCGGGCCATCCGGCCTGAGCTCGTCGTACCGCTGGTGACCTTCCTCGCCAGCACTGCCTGCACGTTCACCCACCGCAACTACTCAGCCTCGGCCGGCCGCTACGCGAGGGTGTTCGTCGGCCTGACCGAAGGCTGGCTGGCAGACGCCGGGAGCCAACCAACCGCGGAAGACATCGAGGCACACCTCGAGCAGCTGTCGTCCACCGAGCGGTTCTTCGTGCCCACGTCGATCGTCGACGAGGTGCTGGAAGTCTGTGAGCGACGCGGCATCAGCGCGATGCCCGGCGAGGCCTTGGATAAAGCCAACGTCGCATTCCCGAACCTCAGCGCAACGGAGGCTGACCGTGGATAACGAGCTGCGAGACCAGGTCAAGCGCCTCACCGACCGCGCGGAGATCTATGACTGCATGCAGCGGTACGCGCGCGGAATCGACCGGCAAGATCGTGCGCTGCTGCGATCGGCCTACCATGACGGCGCTGTCGATGACCACGTCGGATTTGTCGGCGTCGTAGACGATTTCATTGACTGGGCACTCGCGTATCACAGCACGCAGACGCGATACCAGCACTACCTGCTGAACCACACCGTCGACATCGACGGCGACGAAGCCCACGCCGAGACCTACTATCTGTTCATCGGGACCGACCGCGAACCGGCGAATCACATGACGATCTCTGGCGGCCGTTATGTAGATCGTCTGGAACGGCGTGACGGACGTTGGGCGATCGTCGATCGCGTCTGCGTCGTGGAATTCATCAACGAATCAGAATCGCTGCTCACCGTGGAAGCCATCGCCGCCGTCCCATGGGCGCGGACCCCCCGCCACGATGCGACGGACGCCTCATACGACCGACCGCTTGCGGCATCGCGCATGGTCAGAGACGTTGTTGACCAAAAATCTGCTCCAACGTAAAGTCCGGCTTTGTCGCAGTCAATCGCGCACGACCAGAGTCAAGGAAAAGTGGACTTCTCCTACCCAGCGGAAGTGGAACAGTTCCGCACCGAGCTGCGCGACTGGCTGTCCGCGAACCTCACCGATGAGCTGGTGGCCGCCCGTCGGCCCGCTGGGCGCGACGACGCGGCGATCGAGATGCTGCGCGCTTGGAGCCGGACGATGGCCGACGCTGGGTGGGCCGCCGTCTCCTGGCCCCGCGAATACGGCGGCCGCGGAGCGACCGTTCTCGAGCAACTGGTCTACACAGAGGAAACTACACGCGCGCGGGCTCCGATGCCGCTCAACGTAATTGGGATGAACAACATAGCTCCCGCCATCATGCAGTACGGCACCGAAGACCAGAAAAGAACGCTGCTCCCCCGCATGATGCGCGCCGACGATATCTGGTGCCAGGGAATGTCGGAGCCCGAAGCGGGATCCGATCTCGCCGCGCTGCGCACCCGGGCGGTGCTTGATGGGGATGACTTCGTCGTCAACGGCCAGAAGATCTGGACCTCGCTCGGGCATCGCGCGGACTGGTGCCAGCTGTACGTGCGAACCGATCCCGACGCCCCGAAGCACCAAGGGATCTCCTGCCTCATCGTCGACATGAGGCTGCCCGGGATCGAGGTCCGCCCACTCGTCACGCTCAACGGCGACGCCGACTTCGCCGAGGTTTTCTTTCGCGACGTGCGGGTGCCGGCAAGTGCGTTGCTCGGACCGCTCAACGCTGGTTGGCAGGTGGCCACGACCACGCTCAGCCACGAGCGCGCCGGGGCCGCGCGGCTTTACGCCGAAATGCAGGCACGGCTGGAAGAACTGGTGGACGACATCGCCACGCAGAGCGACGCCCTCGAAGACCCGGTGACACTGCGGCGCCTCGGCGAAATCGCCGTCCGCATCAAGTATCTCGAGGTGCTCTGCCAGCGGTCGATCTCGGCGATGCTGCACGGCGGCTCTGACAGTGCCGCGTTCGCGTCGGCCAGCCTCGCCAAGACCGTGTGGGGTGAGATAGGACAGGACATGGCTGCCCTGGCTTTCGACGTTCTCGGTACCCGCGGTGCGGATGCCCCGTGGGCAAACTACCGCCTGACGTCACGTTCGCTGACTATCGCGGGTGGAACAACCCAGATCAACAAGAACATCACCGCGCAGCGCGTACTGGGATTGCCCCGCAGATGAACCTCGAACTCACCGACGAGCAGGTCGCGCTGCGCGACACCACGCGCCGCTTTCTTGCTGAGAAAGCACCGATTTCGGGGCATGTGCGCGAGCTGCTCGACGATCCGACCGGCGTCGACGAAGCGGTCTGGCGCGGTCTGGCCGATCTCGGCATAACCGGGCTGCTGGTGCCGGAGGAATACGGCGGCGCCGGGATGACGATGGTCGAGGCCGGCGTAGTCGCCGAAGAACTCGGCGCAGCCCTGCACCCGGGGCCGTGGTTGTCGACCGCGGTCGCCGCCACGCGGGCACTGACCCGGCTCGGCGGCAACGATAGTGCTGCCACAATTTTGGCCGGGATCGCCGACGGGACGACGATCGCTACCGTCGGATTCTTGGATTTCGAGAATTCCTCCGTCGAAGTAGCCGGGCAAGGCGACGACATCGTCCTGCGGGGCGAGCTCGTCGGCGTGCCCGATGCCGCGGCGGCCGACATATTGCTCGTGCTCGCCGAGGATCCCGCAGGCATTGGGCTTTTCGCGCTGAACACCGACTCTGCCGGGGTTTCTGCGACGCTCGAGCGAGGTATCGATCAGACCCGCAAACAGTTTCGCGTAGACCTCGACGGTGCGTCCGCGTACCGGCTGGCCACGGCTCCCTCAGCTGCCGTTGCGGCTGTGATCGATGACGTACTCGTCGCTACTGCCGCCGACGCGCTCGGCGCCGCGCGGGCGGTCATGCACCTTGCCGTCGAATACGCGAAAGTCAGAAAGCAATTCGGTCAGGCCATCGGCTCGTTTCAGGCGATCCAACATCTGTGCGTCGATATGTACGAGACCGTCGAGCTGGCCCGCAGCGGTGTGATCCACGCGCTGTGGGCCTCAGACGCCCCAGCCGCCGAACTTCCTTCCGACGAACGCCATCTTGCTGCGCTGCGCGCGAAGGCATTCGCCGGGCGACTGGCCACCGTGGGCGACACCGCCATCCAGGTCTTTGGCGGCATCGGCTACACCTGGGAGCACGATGCTCATCTCTACCTCAAACGACTGCTGAGCTGGAGCGGACTTCTCGGTGGACCCGACCGGTACCTCACTGAAGTCGGTGCGCGCCTTACGAAAAGAACGTCCGCGCGGAGCTTGGCGTAGGAGCACAATGATGGATATCGAGTACCTCCTTACCGCTACACGTTCGGCTCGCAAGTCGCTCGACCTGGATGCGCCGGTCGATATGGGAGACGTTCGAGAGTGCCTGCGGATCGGTTTGCAGGCCGCCAACGGGTCGAATGCCCAGGCTTGGCGGTGGCTGGTGGTAGCCGATCCTGTTCTGCGCGCCAAGATCGCCGAGCTGTATCGCGAGGCCTATCTGTTGCGGGTCGGCGGGCAAATGCTTGCCGACCTGTTGCCGGCCGGCACGCCGGAGGGCCGGCTCATGTCGTCGACGGAGTGGTTGGTCGATAACATGGCGAAGGTGCCGCTGCTGGTAATCCCGTGCTATCAGCCTTACCTGCCGCGCATCGACGGCGACGAGTCGTTTCACCAGGCCACGCTGTACGGCTCGATCTTCCCGCCGGTGTGGAACTTTCAGCTGGCCTTGCACACCCGCGGATACGGCACATGCATCACAACTCTGCACCTGCATCGCGAAGAGGAGGTTCGCCAGCTGCTCGGGATTCCGCAGACTTACGTCCAGGGCTGTCTGCTGCCGGTGGGCCGGCTCCGCGCCGGGCAGAAGTTTCGGCCGGCGCGTCGCCGGACCATCGACGAGGTGGTCGCGTGCGACGGCTGGGACGGGCCAGCGCTCTAGAATGGCCTCCGTCAGGGCTCTACGCAGCGCATTTGTTTCGCCCGGTCTGATAGCCTCTAACAAAGATTTGGTTCGGCGGGAGGACGAATGCGTAGATTGCCCAATCCGCAATCGTCCCTAGTTGTGCACAGTTAGTCATGGCCAGAATCTAGTCATGGCCAGAATCGAGTCGTTGCCAAAGGGCCGGCCACCGGCGGCTGACCGCACGGATCGTTTCGGGGGCGCAGACGACTCCGGGACGCGCCGCACCGAGATCCTGCAAACTGCCGCGTCGTTGATCGCGTCTTCTGGTTTGCGGACGTCGTTGCAGGAGATCGCCGACGCGGCAGGGATTCTGCCCGGAAGCTTGTATCACCATTTCGAGTCCAAAGAGGCGATCCTCGTCGAGCTGATCAGCCGCTATCAGGACGATCTTGATCGCGTCGGGCGGACGGCGCAAGCGCGGTTGGACGAACCCGATTCGCGACCAATTTCCGAAAAGATCACCGAGCTGGGAAAGGCGATCGCCAACTGCGCCGTGCAACATCGGGCCGCGCTGCAGATGTCGTTCTATGAAGGGCCGAGCACAGACCCGGAGCTGATGAAGCTGACGCAGCAACGGCCCACGGCGATTCAGGAGGCGATGCTGCAAACGCTGCGCGCCGGCAGGTGGAGCGGCTACATCAAACCCGACATCGACCTTCCCACCTTGGCCGACCGTATCTGCCAGACCATGCTGCAGGTCGGACTCGACGTCATGCGCCACGCTTCGTCGGCCGATCAGGTAGCCGAGCTGTTGTGCCGAATCATTCTGCAGGGGTTGGCAGCCCGGCCGCCCGCGGACTCTGCGCTCGACCGGTCCAACGCCTTTGCCGCCGCCAACGACGTCATCCAGACGTGGTCCGACGACAGCGCCGCCGACCCCAGCAACAAAGCGGCACTCGTCCGTGCCGTGGCACGAACGGAATTCGGCCGCAAAGGGTACGAGGCCACCACCATCAGGGACATCGCTTCGGCGGCCGGCCTGGGTACCGGAACCGTCTATCGGGTGATCGGATCAAAGGACGAACTCCTCGACTCGATCATGCGCTCGTTCGGAAAGAAAGTTGAGGCGGGATGGGTCAGCGTGCTTCGCTCTGACGCCACGCCCACCGAGAAGTTAGACGCACTGAGCTGGGTCAACGTGAATGCGTTGGACCAGTTTTCCGACGAATTCAGGATTCAACTCGCCTGGATGCGGCAATCACCACCAACAGCCAACCCGGGCTGGTCCTACACAACGCGCCTACGGCAAATGAAATCGCTGCTCTCCGAAGGAATCCGGTCAGGCGAGATCAGTATCGACGCTCCGTCCACAGCGATGCTGGCGCGATGCCTCATAGGCCTGCAGTGGATACCGGAGAACATTCTCGGCGAGATCGGCAGACGCGCGGCGCTACTGCATGTTCGTGACACCGTTTTGCGGGGTGTCGCCGTTCGCGGCACCTAGGTATTGAACCAAATAACTGTTCTACATACAGTAGGGCAGTTAGTAACGGCCTGGAAATGGCCCGGGAAAGGGAGCCCTAATGACTGTTATGGATCGGTTGCGGTACGACGGCAAGCGTGCGCTGGTCGTCGGCGGCGCGACGGGCATGGGCGCCGCGGCGGCCAAATCAGCGGCCGAGCTCGGCGCCGAAGTCATCGTGATGGATTACGCGCCGGTCAACTTTGACGTCGCCCAGGCGGTGCAGGTAGACCTGCGCGACCCCGCCTCGATCGACGCGGCGCTCGAACAGATCAGCGGGCCCGTCCACGCCCTGTTCTCGGCCGCCGGAGTGGCCGACGGAACGACCGACCTGATGAAGATCAACTTCATCGGCCACCGCCACCTCATCGACCGGCTGCTGGAGAAGAACCAGCTTCCCAACGGCTCGGCCATTTGCTTCATCTCCTCGGTCGCCGGCATGGGCTGGGAGAACGACCTGGACCTGATGCTGGAGTTCCTGGCCACGCCGGACTTCGCGGCCGCCGACGCCTGGTCCAAGGCACACGAGGCGGAAGGCATCATCCACTACGGCACCAGCAAGAAGGTGATCAACACCTACGTGGCCACCCAGGGCTACCCGCTGCTGAAGAAGGGGATCCGCATCAACGCGATCTGCCCAGGCCCGACCGATACCCCGCTGGCCCAGGCCAACGCGGATCTGTGGCTCAGCTTCGCCCAGGACTACCGCGACGAGACCGGCTCCAAGGTCCACACCCCGGAGCAGATGGGCGACGTCATGGCGTTCCTCAATAGCGACGCCGCCTGCGGCATCAGCGGGATCACCCTCCTGGTGGACTCCGGCCACACCATGGCGTCAATGACCGGCGCATACGCTCCCGGCAAGCCGATCATCGACCTGATCATGGGCCGCGTGAAATTTTAGCGGCGGTACCGTCGGGGGCATGGCACGCGTCATCGTCATCGGCGGCCACGGAAAGGTCGCACTGCAGCTGGCCCGCATCCTGACCGAGCGCGGCGACGAGGTGGATTCGGTCTTCCGCAATCCCGATCATTCCGGCGACGTCGCCGCCACCGGCGCCACACCCGTCGTGGCCGACATCGAACGACTGGACACGAATGCGCTGGCCGATCTGGTGGCCGGGCAGGATGCTGTCGTCTTCTCCGCCGGAGCCGGTGGCGGCAATCCGGCGCGGACCTACGCGGTCGACCGCGACGCCGCGATCCGGGTGATCGATGCTGCCGCGCAAGCGGGCGTCAAGCGCTTCGTGATGGTGTCGTACTTCGGTGCGGGCCCGGACCACGGTGTGCCGCAAGGCGATCCGTTTTTCCCCTACGCGGAGGCCAAGGCCGCCGCGGATGCCCACCTGCGGGCCGGCGATCTGGATTGGACGGTGCTGGGGCCCGGCCGGCTCACCCTGGATGCGCCGAGCGGCCGGATCAGCGTCGGTGAGGGTAAAGGTGAGGTCTCGCGGGCCGATGTCGCGCTCGTGGTGGCCGCCGCGCTGGTCGATGATTCGACCATTCGGCGAACCATCGAATTCAACAATGGAGACATCCCCATCGCGGAGGCGCTGGCGGGCTGAGTAAACTGCACGGCGCAGCTGGTCTGCTGTCACCGCACGACGCGGTGCCGGCATCGAGCGCAGCACGTTAGCCATGCTTCGTAAGAGGGAACCCGGTGAGAATCCGGGACTGTCCCGCAGCGGTATGCAGGAACGAAAGCCGTCTTCGAAATAAGAAAGCACTGGTCACAAGACTGGGAAGCTGTGACTTTTAGGAGGCCGGTAGGAGCGCCACCCGGCGCATGCCTGCGAGTCCGAAGACCTGCCGGCTGTGCCGGGCGCGCCGCGTCCGGCGGCTCATCGCCTCGTGGAATGGGCGTTTGGCTGTAGCCGTTGCGGTTATGTACTTAAAGTGCGTACCGCGATCCGGATCGGCTGCACGTCCACCGGCGGTGACCACCACGCCGATTGAAGGACGAATCGTGACCCCTCAACCATTCACCGCTACCGTCACCGGCTCCCCCCGCATCGGCCCGAAACGCGAACTCAAGCGCGCAACCGAGGGCTACTGGGCCGGACGTACCAGCCGATCGGAGCTGGAATCCATCGCCGCGACATTGCGGCGCGAGATGTGGGCGGGCCTGGCCGCCGCCGGCCTGGACTCGGTGCCGGTCAACACCTTCTCCTACTACGACCAGATGCTCGACACCGCGGTCATGCTGGGCGCGCTGCCGGCCCGGGCCGCGCAGGTTCCCGACGAGCTGGACCGATACTTCGCCGCCGCGCGCGGCAACAAAGACGTCGCGCCGCTGGAAATGACCAAGTGGTTCGACACCAACTACCATTACATCGTTCCCGAGATCGAGCCCGCGACGAAGTTCACGCTGCGCCCGGACAAGGTGCTCTCCGAGCTGAAAGAAGCACTCGGGCAAGGGATTCCGGCCCGCCCGGTCGTCATCGGGCCGGTAACCTTCCTGCTGCTGAGCAAGGGCGTGAACGGCCGGGGCGCACCGATCGAGCGGCTGCAGGAGCTGGTGCCGATCTACTCCGAGCTGCTGTCGCTGCTGGCCGATAACGGCGCTCAGTGGGTGCAGTTCGACGAGCCCGCGCTGGTGACCGACATCTCCGCCGACGCGCCCGCGCTGGCCGAGGCGGTGTACAACAAGTTGGGCGCGGTGAGCAGCCGGCCCGCCATCTACGTCGCCACCTAC